>CAYOWF010000173.1:0-4782 GCA_964407585.1 uncultured Qipengyuania sp. | reverse complement strand
GACCTAGCCGTTATGAGCGGCCAGCTCTAACCAACTGAGCTACGGGCCCCCGCCAACCGTCCGAGAAGGCGAAATCGCCGCCTAGCGGCGCCTGCCTGCAAGGGCAAGCATCGATAGCGCGCTTTTGTCTATCCGGCTGCGTTTTCGGGAGTGGGCACCGCATCGGCGGCGGTCATCAGCGGAAGCGAGAGGACCAACCGGTCCCCGTCGCGCATCAGGTCGCCCTTTGCCACACGCGCTTCCGCCCGTGCGAGCCGGAGCGAGAAGCCGGCGCCGAATATGCCCGAGCTGAGCGCGCCGGTGCTTGGCCGGGTCTCGACCGAGAAGACGTCTTCGGCTTCGCGCAGGGTGGAGGGTAGGGTGGCGGACAGTTCGATCTGGTCGCCCTCGGTATCGAGATCGAGGCGGATCGCTTCGCCGGCCCCCGTCGCTCCGGCGATGGTGGCAAGGAGACGCCATGCCAGCATTTCGGCTTCGGACTGGTCGAGCGCCAGTGGCGCATGTGCATCGCCCAGGTTCGCGTCGAAACGCGCGACACGGGGACTGAGTACGGTCTGCAACTGCATGACCTGGCGCCGGGCGATGGCAGCGAAATCGCATTGTCCGGCCTCGAGCTCGAGCGCGCCCGCCTCCAGCTTGGCCAGCCGGTCGAGTTCGTCGAAGCCGGCGAGGATATGCGCCGAATCCCCGGCGATGGTCGCCGCGATGGAGCGGTATTCATGCGGCACGGGGCCGATCATTTGCTGCTGGATGATTTCGGCATAACCCTGCATCGCGTTGACCGGCGTGCGCAGTTCGTGGAGCAGCTGGCGCAGGCGGTCGGCCGCCGCCTCGCGCTGTTCGGCGCCCCCGGAGACCGCACGGCGGAAACGACCGACGAAGCCGAAGAAATGGCCTTCGCCGCGGGTGAAACGCGGCGTTGCATCGACGATCCAGTCGCCCTCGATCCGTGCGGCACCGCGCAGGCTCAGCCGTGCATTGTGGATCGGCTGGCGTCGCGAAATGGCCTGCGTCACCGAAGTCGAACCGAGCGTGCTCAGGTTCACCCCCACCACCATCGGGGCAATTCCGTCCTCCGCCCAGTCGATCCGCCCTTCGGCATCCGCCCCGAACAGGAAATGCTCGAGTTCGCCGTCGAGTTGCGGAGGTTCGTCTCCCATCGGCAGGCGCGGGGCCTCGGAACCCGCATCGCCCCGCCGAGCGCGGCGAAATCCCTCGATCCTCTCCACCAGCGAGCGAACGTCTTCCTTGCCTGGCGCAGAACGGAGACCGCTTTCCGGCTCTTCGGCCTGCGCAGGGGCGGGAGGCGGGGCCTCGTCCTCTTGCGGCGGGACCAGCTCTTCCATGAGCTCGAGAGGTTCGGGTTCGGGCAGGGCGCGATCGGATACGCCGAGACGGTCGAGCACTTCGATCGCCTCGTGCGGGAGGTCCCGGCGGTGGCGAAGGAAGCCGCGCGCGCGGATGGGAAGTTTGGGAATGAGCTCCGCCCATTCGCTACCGCGCAATTGGGCGCGATAGAGCGCGGCCGCGGCGACATGCGGATGCGCTTCGCCGAACCACTTCACCAGCTCCGGATTGCGGAACCGCCAGCCGGCTTCGCCCACGATCGCGGCACGGGTCCCGGGTGCAAGCATCTCGCCCAGCGCAATCAGCCGGAGATAGGCTGCCGCCTTGAGCGCACGGTCGCCCGCCTGCGGGCGTTCGCCGAGCAGGTCGATGAGCTGGCGAAACTGCGTCTTCGCCGCACGCTCGCCGGTTGCGCGCAGGCGCAGCACAGTGGCAAGGCGATCGTCGAAATGCATTCATTCTCCGGCGTTAAAGACAGTCCTCGAACGTCCGCCATCGCAGAATCGCCCTCAAGGACGGACAACAGATATGGTTATCGCGCCGTTTACCCCAGCGCCATGGCAAGGGGCGTTGCAAACAGGGACAATTGCTGGCAAACATAATAATGTTAGCCAATCACAAGGTTGCGCATTTTCAACATTTCATATGCGCGGCTTATTCGTGAAGGCGAGGACTCAACCGGAGAACTGCGATGGCCAATCTCGACGATATCGATCGTCGCCTGCTCGCTGAATTGCAGGACGAAGGCAGGATTACCAATGTCGAGCTGGCGCATCGCGTCGGTTTGACCGCACCGCCGTGCCTCCGTCGCGTGCGCGCGCTGGAAGAGGAAGGCGTCATCCGCGGCTATCATGCCGAACTCGATCCGTCGAAACTGGGCTTTTCCATCACCGTCTTCGCCATGGTCAGCCTGAAGAGCCAGGCGGAAGACGCCCTGCGCGAATTCGAAGAGGCCATGCGCGAGCTGCCCGAAGTGCGCGAAGTGCACATGCTGAACGGCGAAATCGATTTCATCATCAAGATCGTGAGCCGCGATCTCCAGACGTTCCAGGAATTCCTGACCAGCAAGCTTACGCCGGCCCCCAATGTGGCGAGCGTCAAGACATCGCTGACGATCCGCACGAGCAAGAACGATCCGGGCGTACCGCTTTGAGCGGAAGCATCGAGGGGCGTTGCCTCTGCGGCGCAGTCCGGATCGAGCTGACCGCGCCCAAGGACGAAATCGAAATCTGCCAATGCGCCATGTGCCGCCGATGGAGCGGGGCGTTCTATCCCGCGCTGACTGGCGAAAGCTTTGCGATTGCGGGCGAACAAGCGATCTCGACCTATGCCTCGAGCGAATGGGGCGAACGCGCGTTCTGTTCGACATGCGGTGCGAATATTTGGTGGCGCTTCATGCCGACCGGAAACCGCAGCTTCTCGGCCGGCCTTTTCGATGCGGCTTCCGGACTTGCCATCGAGAAAGAGATCTTCGTCGACGAGGCGGCGGATTGGTGCCGGCTCGAAGGCGATCATCCGCGCCAGACCGGGGCGGAAGTGATTGCCGAGGCGAAAGCGGCGGGCTTCACCTTCGACTAGCCGGGAGTGTCGGAGGCGGCATCCGACGGTTGGCGGCCAACTGAAAATATCGATTTCTTTAAAGAGGTTGCTCATATAGACGGGCGCGCAATGGGGCAGAGGTCTTTCCGAAATTGGCTGGAGCCAGCGCTCCCGCCACACTTGCGTGATGAATTCACCATGCTTTCCGCGCAGCACTTGCGGGGACAGGCAGGACTGCTCTTTGTCGGTTTCATCCTCAGCCTGCCCATGGTGATTGCGGCCCGGGTCGAAGCGGCACCGGCATGGGTCGGCATCGGCCTGCCGGTGCTGATCTTCGCATTCTCGCTGGGTGGATTATGGGCCATTCGCAACCAGCCGCGGGACCCACAGGCGGCGCTGGCGCTCATCAAGAGAGCCTGGGCGACATGTTTCGCGGTGGCGGCCACCGGCAGCCTCTGGTGCCTGCAGAGCTGGTTCTACGCTTCGAACGACACCCGCGTGTACTATGTCGCAATCATGAGCATCGGCGCATTGACCCTGGGCTATATGCTCACCGCGACGCGCATCATCGGCGTGACGGCGCTGCTGGTAACGCTCTTTCCGATCTCGATTGCCCTTCTCGCCACCGGCGAACTCCTTGCGATCGCGCTCGCCGTCGGCCTGCTGATTGCAATGGTTTTCCAGGCACTGCTCATCGGGCGCCACCAGCGCCTGCTTATCGAACTGGTCGTGGAGAGAAACCATTCCAGCGAGCTCGCCCGTATCGACCCCCTGACCGGAGTGGCAAACCGACGGGCGTTCCTCGAAATTGCGAGGGACATGACTGCAAGTGGCGACGAAGTCCGCCTGATGAGCATCGACATCGACCATTTCAAGCAAGTGAACGACCGATATGGGCACGATACCGGGGACGAAGCCCTCATGATCGTGGCCACGCTGCTGTCGGACCTGGCTGCCGGGGGTATCAAGCTCGCGCGGATGGGCGGCGAAGAGTTCGCCCTGATCGGCCGCGCGAAGGAGATGCCGGCGGAGCTTTCGGACAGTATTCTGGAGAATATCCGGACTGCGGAAATGCCGCATGGCGAACCCTTGACCGCCAGCATCGGCATGGCGTGTGCGGCACTCGATCGTCCCGGCCATTGGGAGGAGCTCTATAGCAAGGCAGATCGGGCGCTCTATGCCGCGAAAGCGGCGGGCCGAGATCGGGCCCTGGATTTCTCCGAATTGTCGCCAATGGACAAGGAATCAAACGCGATTGGCCTCGGTGCGGGGTAGGCAAGCCGCGCACCTTGAGCAAACATCGTAGCGCAAGGCGGCCGGAAGTGCACCGGCCTGTCCCGCTAGACTATCGGCTCCGCCATTGCGGCACCAGCGACGCTCAGGCGTCGCGCTCTTTCAGCCACTGCTCCAGCCATTTGATCGAATAGTCGCCGCTCCGCACGTCGTCCTGGTCGAGCAATGCCTGGTGGAGCGGGATGTTGGTCTTGACGCCTTCGACCACCATTTCCTCCAGCGCGCGCTTGAGCCGCATCATGCAGCCTTCGCGGTTGCGGCCGTAGACGATCAGCTTGGCGATCATGCTGTCGTAATAGGGCGGGATCGAATATCCGGCGTAAAGCCCGCTATCGACGCGCACATGCATGCCGCCGGCCGGGTGGTAATAGCTGACCTTGCCGGGCGAGGGCGCGAAGGTGAACGGATCTTCCGCGTTGATACGGCATTCGATCGCGTGGCCCTTGAATTCGATGTCTTCCTGCGCGACCGACAGCGGCTTGCCTGCTGCGATGCGGATCTGTTCGCGCACCAGGTCGACGCCGGTGATGGCTTCGGTCACGGGGTGTTCGACCTGCAGGCGGGTGTTCATCTCGATGAAGTAGAACTCGCCGTTCTCCCACA
>CAYOWF010000172.1:0-4811 GCA_964407585.1 uncultured Qipengyuania sp. | reverse complement strand
GTGCCGCAGTCGATCGTGGTGGGCGAGGGGCTGGGCAACAAGGTGCTCAACAACCCGCAATGGGCCGCTTCGCAGGGCTACAAGGCGACCAAGGGTGCCGGAGGCTGGATCGGCGTGGTGCAGCAGCCGGGGCCGACCAATTCGCTGGGCCTTATGAAGCTCGACATGCCCAACGAGCATGCGATCTTCCTTCACGATACGCCGAGCCGCCACCTCTTCGCCAATGCGATGCGCGCGCTGAGCCACGGGTGCATTCGCGTGCAGGGGGCGCGCGAACTGGCCATGACCATGTCGATGCTGGGCAATGCCCGGACCAAGGCCGACATTCCCGCCATCCGCGACGAAGTTTCCGAAATCACGCTGAGCGGCGAATACACCCGCTACGAGATGAAGAAGCAGTGGCCGGTCTACATCACCTATTTCACCATGGCGACCGACGTGAACGGCGCGATGAAGACCTTCAAGGACATCTACGATCGCGACAAGCCGGTGCTCGAAGCGCTCGACGCGCCGCGCGTATCGGATCGTGCACGCGAAACCAGCGAGGAAGCCGTCGAGATCATCGACGACATGCAGATCAGCTAGGCATTCGGATCGGCGCTAACGGGGACGTTCCGCCGCGGCCGCGAGCAAGCGCCGGGTCGGGCTATCGGTAGGCGCCCGGACTGGTCCGTTCGAACGTGCCGCCACCCGGGGCGCGCAGCAGTTCGGTCTGCGTGATCGGAGGCGTCACCCGGCTGCCGTCTTCGGCGAGGCCGAGGCTTTCGGCATAGAGCAGGCGCCCGCCGCTCAGTTTCAGCAGCACCTTGTCGAATTGCTCGGGACCCAGCGCGAAACAGCCGTTGGAGCGGCCGAGCCTGCCCCATCGCTCGACATGTTCGGGCCGGGCATAATCGGCTTCGTGCATCACGATGGCGCGCGGCATCGCCATGTCGTTGGTCGGATCGAGCCCGTCGAGCCGGATGGAGGTGCCGTAGCGGCCCGTATACCAGCTGCGGGTCATATAGGCGCCGCGGCTCGTCGCCTCGCTGCCTTCGATATTGGAATAGCGTTTCAGCCAGCCGTCGTGTTCGGCATCCGAACCGGTGCCATGGCTGACATGGAAGCTCTCGACCCTCTCGTTCACGAGATCGACGAAGTGGAAGCGCTTGCGTGCGGAATGCAGGCCGAAATCGGCGATCCCCACGATATCCTTCTTCCAGATGACGTCGCCCGCCCGGTCGAGCTCGCGCCGGGCGATGTCGAACAGCATCTTGTCGCGCGGCGAGGCGGCCTGCGCGGATACCCGCGCAGGAAGCGCGAGCGCTGCGCCCGCTGCGAGGCCGGACCTGAGGATATCACGCCGTTTCATGACTTCAGAACATATACAATGAATCTAACGTTCCCGTGAACGCTTTTCATTCACCTTCGTGAATCGCCTTCGCCTGCGTGCCCAAACGGACCATGTCGGGCAGGTGCCTGGCGATGGTTTCCTGGAACTTGCCGAGGATCGCCAGCTTGGGGCTGCCCTGCGCGGCCAGCTTCACAACCGTCGGGCCGGTGAAGTCGAGCCGCGATTTCGACAGCCACTTTCCGATAGCCTCGTTCTGCGACCAGGCACCGCGGTTCATCAGCGTCACGAACTGGGCATAGGGGAATGTCGCGGGCGTATCGGTAAGCGGCCCGGGCGCGGCCATGGCGTTCTTCTCCGCATCGCTTTCGAATGCGGTTTCGATGAATGCCGTCAATGCTGCGCTGAAGGTTACCACGGGGACATGCAGCGGCTGGAGCGTGATGGTGTCGCCATCGAAGATCGGGCGCTTTTTCCCGCGCGCTTCGAACGGGACCGCCGAGGCGGTGCAATCGATGAACAGGCTGTCGTCCGGGACTTCCTCCTCATCGTCGGCGAAGATCAGCCTGCCGGGCTCGATCGCCGTGACCCGGCCCTTGCGGATGACCTTTTCGATCCGGCGGAGGATTTCGACTTCGCCTTGGGAAATCGTGGCGAAGTGGAACATCTCCGGCTCGCTGCTTTCGTCGATGCGCAGGTAATATCCCTGTTCGCCCAGGATACGCATCAATTCCGCGCCGTCCTGCGCCTTGCCGGCTGCTTCGAGGATGGCGATCTGCATGCCGACGACATCCTCGAATCCTTCTTCGCCCAATTGGGTGTAAATGCGGTTCCACAGCCAGCTTTCGCGCGGACGGACCCAGCTGATCGCATCGGGCGATACGCCGTTCTGGAGCAGCCAGACACCCGTATCCATAGCGGTCTTGCCTGCGCCGAGGATGACGAAGTGCCTGGGCTGTTCCTTGCGCTTCCACAGATGGAGCAATTCGCCCGGCGGGACGATGTCGACGCCTTCCGCCACGGGGAAACGGCGTTCGTGGGTCGAGGGGACCGATGTCTGGTAGAAGGTCGCATCCACCAGTTTGCGGCGCACTGCGATGCGCTTTTCCCCGCCCGAAAACAGCGGGCGGGCGGTCGCGTTCCGGTCCGGGTCCATGCCGCCGAACTCATGCGAGGGCAGGTAGGTTACCCGGCCGGTTGGCAGCAGCTTCGTATTCATCACGGTTTCGAAATAGGCGAGCACTTCGGCACCGCTTGCCAGCGCGCTCAGGCCCTTGTTGGGGCCGTGGGTGTCGATGTGTTCGTTGGGAAAGCACGTCGAGTTGACACCGTAGGTGGTGCTCGGCTGGTGCAGCGTGACGAAGCCATAGGCATCGTTCCAGTGCCCGCCGGGCCTGGCGTGGCGGTCGACGATGGTGACGTGGCAATCGGGGTCTTCCTCGACCAGCGCATCGGCGAAGGCCAGCCCGACGGCGCCTGCTCCGACGACGAGATAATCGGTTTCCAAATCGGCCATTATCGCCTCCCCATACCGACCCCGGGAGAAGCTCTAGCAGCAATTCTCCTTGCGGTCAGCAGGTAGACGGTTGTGCCTTCGGGATGACGCCGAATGCCTCATTGACCCGGGCGCAGGCAATCATCGAGCGCGCGTGCCTTCCGGCCACGACGCGCGGGTCCTTGCCATAGCCGCCGCCAAGCGAACTGGCGACGGGCAGCCCCCGCGAACGCACGGCGTCGACGACGTAGCGGTCCCGCCGGTCGAGTCCTTCGTCGGTCAGGGCAAGACGGCCCAGCCTGTCGTCCTCGTGCCCGTCGACCCCGGCCTGGTAGAGCACGAGGTCGGGCTCGAACCGGGCGAGGATCTGCGGCAGGTGGCGGTCGAGCGCTTCGAGATAGGCATCGTCGTCGGTCCCGTCGGGCAGCGGCAGGTCCAGGCTGGAGCGGGCCTTGCGCACCGGGAAGTTCTTTTCGGCATGGAGCGAGAGGGTGAAGATATCCTCGCGGCCGGCGGTCAGGCTGGCGGTCCCGTCGCCCTGATGGACGTCGCAATCGACGATGAGAATGCGCGTGGCATCGCCCTCGGCGATCAGGCGGTTGGCCGCCACTGCAAGGTCGTTGAAGACGCAATAGCCCGCCCCGGTATCGTAGAGCGCATGATGGCTCCCGGCGGCCGAATTGGCGGCATAGCCATGCTTGCGGGCGAGCTGCGCGGCCAGCCAGGTTCCGCCATTGGTGTGCTGCACGCGGCTGGCGATATGCGGCGTAACGGGGAAGCCGATGCGCCGCTCCTTCTCATGCGGCACGCTGGCAGTGAGGACCTGTTCGACATAGTCGGGGCAATGGATCGCCTCGAGCCAGCGGCGCGGCATGGGCGGCGGGGCATGTTCGGTGAGCGGATAAACACCTTCACGCAGCGCAACCATCACCGCCATGTACTTGTCGAACCGAAAGCTGCCGCGGGTCGGCGCGGGCGCCATGTAATCGAAATGGTGGACGACGTGGAGGATAGGCCGGCCGTCCTTACTGCGCGAGCGCGACGAGTTCGGCGTAGATCTCGTCTTCGCTGCGACTGGCGGCGTTGCGCCAGCCGGTCGCGCTGTCTGCATTCACAAGCGTGCCGAAGGGCGTGAGCACGAGCAGTGTCGGCGTGCCCGGAAGCGTTTCGAGCCCGAACCGGTGCGCAATATCGAGATTGTGGCCGTCTTCGGTCTGCGGCATGCCGACATTGACGAAAACCAGTTCGTATTCGGCATCGATCAGATCGGCAAAGCGCGGCGTTTCCAGCCAGCCGGCCAATGCGCGGCTGTCGTGGCACCAATTGGCGCCCATCACGATCAGCGCGTGCTTGCCGCTGTCCAAGGCTCGTCCGAGCGCTGCATCGACATCTGCTCCGGCATCGCGCGAGGCATCGTAGGACCGGGCTTCGGGGTGATCGCTCGCGGCCATGTCGGGCACGCTGGTGCAGGCGGCCAAAGCGAATGCAACCGTCATTGCCAGCGCGGTGCGCTTCATTCGGCAGCCTCGGCATGCGGATCGAAGGCGACTTCCTCGCCCGCCTCGATCTTGGCGGCCTTTTCCTCGACCAGCTTCACGATATGGTCGAGCATGTCGTCGCTTTCGATATGGTGGTTCTTGACCCCCGAAAGATAGACCATGTGCTTGCCCGAACCGCCTCCCGTCAGGCCGATATCGGTTTCGCGCGCTTCGCCCGGGCCGTTGACCACGCAGCCGAGGACCGAAAGGCTCATCGGCGTCTTGATGTGTTCGAGCCGCTTTTCGAGCGTCTCGACCGTGCGGATCACGTCGAAACCCTGGCGCGAGCAGCTGGGACAGGAAACGACGCGCACGCCGCGGGTCCTGAGGCCCAGTGCCTTGAGCATTTCGAAGCCGACCTTCACTTCCTGTTCGGGTTCGGCGGAAAGCGAGACGCGGATGGTGTCGCCGATGCCCGCCCACAGCAGGCTGCCGATGCCGATCGAGC
>CAYOWF010000171.1:0-4855 GCA_964407585.1 uncultured Qipengyuania sp. | reverse complement strand
CGGGTCGTTTGCTCACAGGCAGCTTTTTCCGAACTTCGACCGCGAGCGGACTTTCCGCTAACGGCCCAGTTTGAGACATAAAACAGAGTGCACGCCCGTGGGGAAATGGACATTGATGTCACTGGTTCGGGCGAGCAACGCCCGTCGCCTTGTAGGGCTATCCTAATTCAAACACATTGTCGTCCGAGTTGCGATCAATGTATTTATTGTAGGGATCGATGCCGACATAGTTCGGTTGCCTGTCGGTGACGACGCGAAATTCTTGCTTGCCAGACTTCACCGGACGGCGCTCCATCAGGAGCACATTGCCTGAATCGAATGCTCCAAGCCCAGGTCGGGCAGTGAAAAGCCCGATTTCGATGCGGTCATCTAGCGGCGCTTCAATTTCCTTGCCTTCGCCATCGGCGTAAAGCTTGGTCGCCGCGACCGTCAGTACGGTTTCCCACCTTCCGTTCGGCAGCTCGCGGGTTTCCGCTTCGTCAACCTTGAAATCATAGAGCGTGATCCGCCGCAGCAGGTCTTCCACGAGCTGGCGTTCCTGCGGGTTGCGGGCCAGGCTCAGGAAACCGTCGACCAGGTCGGTCGATATCGCGTAGGGCGGGCCCTTGAACTTGTAGCGTTCGAGCAGGTTGGAGAGCATCGCATTTACGCGATCTTCGCCCAGCCGGTCCTGTAGCAGGTACATCACCACCGCGCCTTTGCGGTAGTGGATGTAGCCTTGGTTCTCGACCTTCTCGAGCGGCAGCTCCTCGATCGCCTCGTTCCCGCGCGAAGTGAGGTAAGTGTCAAGCTCGTACTTGAGGAAACGCCGCATCTGGTCCTCGCCATACATCTCCTTCATGACCATCATCGCTGAATACTGCGCCATGGTCTCCACAAGGATCGTACCGCCTTGCTGGTTTGCGCTGATGATCTGGTGCGCCCAGTACTGGTGGGCGACCTCATGCGCGACGACATAGGTGACCGCATCGATGTCGCCTTCGTCGGCATAGTCGGCGACGAAGCCGATGCTTTCCGAATAGGGCATGGTCCCGGCAAAGGCCTGAGCGAAACTGGCATAGCCGGGGAATTCGATGATGCGTGCGTGCGGGAATTGGTAGGGGCCGAAATTGGCGCGGTAGTAGCCGAGCGAGGCCTCCAGGGCGTTGAGCATGCGTTCGACGTTTGTGTCGTGAGTGTCGTGATAATAGACCTGCAATTCGACGCCGTCGGCATCGCGCTTTGCCATCTGGTAGTCTGCAGACTGAATGGAGAAGAACGACAGGATCGGGTTGTCGGATACGAACCGGGCGGTTCGACGTCCCTGTTCTACCGTGTCGGACACACGGACGCCGGGTGCAATCGGTGTTTGCCCGGCATCGGTGGTAACTGTTATGTCCGCTGTCACCCACTCCGCGCCGACGTAGTTTTGCTGCCGCGATGCTTCGTCGCCGAGCGGGGCCGGGCGTAACTCGGCCGGTAGGCCGTACTTGCGGCGAGTCGCACGGTCTTGCAGCAGGCCTGAACGGTTCATCCCGATTTGCGGAGCGAATTCGGAATTGTTGAGGAATGTGCCATTGCGCACCAGCCGCGTGTCGTTGCCGCTGTGCCGGAAGCCACGCTGCCAGCGGCGCGTCTCGAACGTGAGTTCGCTCGTGGCACCGGGCGCGAGCGGCTCATCGAAGCGATAGATGCGGTAGTTGAACTCCTCGTCGTTGGTTTCAAGCCTAGCGCCTGCTACTTGGATGTCCTCGATTTCCGCATTGTGATCGGGCAGCCGCACATGCAGCGTCTCAATCGTTTCGTCGGTATCGTTGAGGATCGCATAGCGACCGGAGAATTCCGCCCGAATCTCGGCCGGCCACAGCTCCGCCTCGATGGTCATGTCGGTAACCGTCGGTTGCACGAGGGTTTCGTACTTGAGGTACTTCTTCTCGTACTCGGCCTGCGCCGCTTCGTTGTCGTCGTTGGTGCGATATTCCTCGATGCGGTTCGTCTGGTTGAAGATGAAGGCACCGGAGCCGATCGCGGCGAGTACGCCTGCTGCAAGCAACACCCCAGCGAACGACATGAGGCGCGCCGGTGCCTGCTTCAGGCGCGGCTTGAGCGCAGTGTCTGTTCCTCGCCGCCAAAGCAGGTGGGCAAGCACGGCCAGAATCAGTGCGAAGGCGCCCCAATAGAGCCGCAGCCACCAGCTCAGCTCATTACCGACCGCATTTCCGTTCAGATCGGAAATCGGGTTGGGACCGGTCGACCCATAGAGATACAGCGGATGCTCGAATCCGAGGTTCGACAGCACCGAGGTCGCCACGATGTAGACGACCATGACCCCCCAGCCGATAAACTTGTTGGGGCTGAGGGCCTGGACGAACACCGCCAGGATCGCGAGTATCAGCATGTCGATGGTGAGCGGTAGTAGGTACCAATTGAAGTACTTGAGGACCTCCGGCGTCACGCCGCGCACCGACTGGATAAGCATGGCGGAGAGGATGCTTATCGCCAGCGCTGCAAATAGTACTACGGCTACCGCGATGGTCTTGGGCACCATGTAGCTCCACCCCGGCACGGACGTGGAATCGATAATCTCGTGCATCTTGCGGTCGCGGTCGCGCCAGACGAGCTCGCCTGCGTAGTAGATAGCGATAATGGCCGGGATGAGGGTGAAACCGCCTTGCAGGATCGGAATGACAGCGAAGGTCAGCGGCCGCGATGGCGTACCGTAAAGCTCGTTGCCGAGAAACAACGTGCCACTGGTATTGAAGAGGCCGATCAGCAGCAGGACAAAAAATGCGGGATGCTTGACGACCTGCGCGACTTCGAACTTTGTGCGCGTGACCAGCCGTGCCCATCCACTCTGCTTTGGATTGAGGGCAGGGAGCGTATCGACGGTTTGCGGTTCGATGCGCGCCAGCTTGGCGGCCTTCTTCGCCTGTTTCCTCAACTTTTGCTTCGATGCGCCCTTTTCGGCAAAACTGAAACGCCAATAGGAGAGCACCAGCATGACCAGAGCGAAACCGAGCCAGATGATGCGGTTCGCCAGCAATCCGCCCTCAAGCGCCGGAACCATGGTATTGGCTTCTGCCGCCGTCCAGTATCTGGTGGCATTAGCAAGTGCACCGAGGCCGAAGGGTTCGAGCAGCGCGGCAGTATCTTGCAGATCCGGCCGACCCTGGACCACAGCGATCAGGATCGTCCACAGTACAAGGAATACGACTACCGCGATGTAGGTGTACATCATCGAACGCGTCATTGTGGCGACGGCGAAGAATAGCGCGGAGACCATGAACATGCCCGGCAAGGCAAACACGAAATAGGCGCTCAAATAGTAGGGCCAGCGATTCGGGCCGAGTGTCTCCGGGTCGACCCACGGCATCAGCGAACCAAGCCAGATGGCCAACGGCACGGTGGCAAAAGCGAGCGCGGCCGCGAGAAATGCTCCGGTAAATCGGCCAAGCAAGTAGTCGAACTTCTTGACCTGAGTGGATCGGACCATCGGCCCGAACCCGCTTTCGTCATCGCGCACTATCACGTTGGCGACGAAGGCCGTCGACACGAACATGAAAAACAACGTCAGCACCAAATGCGTCTGGATGATTGCGAGTGGTGCGTTGGCATTGATGTTACCGCCGCTGCCGATCTGGATATCGTCGCTGGTCGCTGCACCGAAGGTGAGCAGGAAGAAGATAACTGCCGCGACCCAGAAGACCGGGTTTCGCAATTGGTAGCGCAGCTCGAAGGCCGTTATCTTACCGAACATCGTGTGCCTCCTACGCGGCTTCGGCAATGGTCTTGGCTTCGCGGCGCGACTTTGCGAGCGTCGTGAAATAGACGTCTTCGAGGCCGCCATCGACGCTCTTGAAGCCATTGCCCGGGTCGCTTTCGGACAAGACGTGGACGATGGTGCTGCCGGCGAAGAGACGGGTCGAGATAACCTCGTAGTCCTCACGATGTGCTGCGAGTTCGTCACGTGCGATTGTCTTCGCCCAGACGCGCCCCTTGGCCTGCTCGATGAGGTCCTTCGGCGCACCTTGCTGCTTGATCTGTCCAAGCACGATCACAGCCATATTCGGGCACAAGTCCGACACATCCTCGACGATGTGGGTCGAGAGAATGACCACAACGTTCTCGCCGATTTCAGCCAGCAAATTCAGGAAACGGTTGCGTTCTTCTGGATCGAGGCCAGCGGTCGGCTCGTCGACGATAATCAGCTCTGGGTTTCCAATCAGCGCCTGGGCGATGCCAAAACGCTGGCGCATGCCGCCTGAAAAGCCGGCAATCGCCTTTTTGCGCACATCCCACAGATTGGTCTGCGCGAGCAGTGTCTCCACCGTTTCCTTGCGTTCGCCGGCGGATGCGACGCCCTTCAGAACAGCCATATGATCGAGCATGTCATATGCTGACACGCGAGGATAAACGCCAAAATCCTGAGGCAAATAGCCAAGAGTTTCCCGAAGTTTTTCAGGCTCTCTCAAAATGTCGATATCGCCGAAGGTGATTTGCCCTTCGGTCGGAGTCTGGAGCGTGGCTACGGTCCGCATCAGCGTCGACTTGCCTGCGCCATTCGGTCCGAGAAGCCCGAACATTCCCTTCGGGATGGAGAGCGTGACGTCGTCCAAGGCACGTGTGCCGTTGGGGTAGGTGTGGCTGACGTTGACCAGCTCGAGCATAAGAATTCCCTCCATTCCCCGCAACGATTAGCAGGGTGTGGTAGGTAAGCAAAGCACCGTTGATCGATCCGTGTATGCTGTCCATCGTCGTAGGAGCCGCAGGATACCTGGATACTTGGAGGCTCCGCTTCTTGGAGCATCCTTCAGGGCATCTAGCGACGAAGTTGGCGGGAAACCCCCGTACTCGGGGAATAGTGGCGGAGACGGAG
>CAYOWF010000170.1:0-4884 GCA_964407585.1 uncultured Qipengyuania sp. | reverse complement strand
GCCTTCTCGCCCCAGTCGGCCTGGAGCTTGTCCAGCTTGACCGTGTGGCGGTGCATTTCCTTCTGGTCGGCGATGGTGCGGGCGGCACTGGCGCGGACTTCGACGAGGGTTTCCTCCATTTCGAGGATGATCATGCGGATCATCTTCTGCGGGTCGTCCGCCTTGTCGAGCATATCGTTGAAATTGGCCGCGATGATGTCGCGGGTACGGCTGAAGATTCCCATCAAAGGTGCTCCACTGGAAAAAAAGTCCTGTCCCTTGGCCTGCCTGCCCCGGGTCGGAGTGGGTGAGCGGCGGAGCCGTTCTACCTCACTGTCGAGCCGCGACAAGGTTACGCGGTTGGGGCGGGCCGGAGCTTCGCTGGCGCGGGGAGCGCTAGGGGGACTGTCGGGATTGCGACGCTCCGGCCCAAGAGGATTGTTGTGATCGGTCACGCGATTTCCACCTGCTCGTAAGCTGCGAGCGCCGGCATCGGCGTGGTTACCGCGATCTGCGAGCTCAGCGCGACGAGGGCGGTCATCGCAGCGATGCTGACGAGTGCTGCCTGGCCGAGCTGGGTGCCGAAGAATTTGCGGTCGTACATGGTGTCCTCCCTGGACATTGATTGCTGTTGCCCAATGTTAAGCAAACTGCGTGCCAAACTGGAAAAACCGGAGAAATCGGCGGTCTGGAAACTTATCGACGAACAACATCATCGTGGGGATTGCCAACCCTTGGTGTAAATTCCTATATGTTGGCCATGGATCGGGAAAATCAGTTCATCGGGCAGTCGGGTGCCTTTCTCGATGCAGTCGAGCGGACCAGTCGCGCGGCTCCCATGCGGCGACCCGTTCTGGTCATCGGCGAGCGCGGAACCGGCAAGGAACTGATCGCCGAACGCCTGCATCGCCTGTCGACCCGCTGGGACGAACCGCTCGTAACCATGAACTGCGCCGCGCTCCCGGAAACCCTGATCGAAGCGGAACTGTTCGGTCACGAGGCCGGGGCATTCACCGGCGCTACCAAACAACGTGCCGGAAGGTTCGAGGAAGCCGACAAGGGCACGCTATTTCTCGACGAACTGGGTACTTTGTCGATGGGTGCCCAGGAGCGCCTGTTGCGAGCCGTCGAATATGGCGAAGTTACCCGCATCGGTTCCTCGCGGCCCATACGGGTCGACGTGCGTATCGTGGCGGCAACCAATGAAGACCTTCCCGCCAAGGCCGACCGCGGCGAGTTTCGCGCCGACCTGCTCGACCGGCTGAGCTTCGAGGTCATCACTCTCCCGCCCCTGCGCGTGCGCGAGGGCGACATCGAAGTGCTGGCCGATTATTTCGGGCGTCGGATGGGGGCGGAACTGGGCTGGGAGGCCTGGCCCGGTTTCGCCGAACATGTCGCCGAACAGCTCGACAATCATCCATGGCCGGGCAATGTCCGCGAATTGCGCAATGTGGTCGAGCGCGCGGTCTATCGCTGGGACAATTGGGAAACGCCGATCGGGCATGTGGTCTTCGATCCGTTCGACAGCCCCTGGAAGCCCCTGTCCCAGGCGGTTGCAACTCCCAAGGCGGAATCAAAGCCTGCGGCAGAGGCATCTCATGCAGCACCCGACTTCGAAGGCATCGACGATCTGCGTTCGGCCGTCGATGCGCACGAACGTTCCATCCTCGAACATGCGCTCGGCAAGCACCGCTGGAACCAGCGCCAGACGGCCAAGGCGCTCGGTCTCAGCTATGACCAGCTGCGTCATGCGATAAAGAAGCACGGCCTGATGGAAGAGCAGGAATAAGATTCATGTGATCCCGCGACAGATCGTTCATGCAGGAGCGTTCGGTAGTGATCCTTACTTGCGAATTCTGGTTAAGACGGTGACCATTTTTGACAGCCGCTTTTCTTGATGCTCCATTCACCCAATCGAGCAATATCTCGAAAAGAAAACATGTGTCGCAACGAAACTTGGAGGGACTGACATGAAGAATGCAATAAAGGGGTCTGCAGTAATCGGCGGTGTGGCCTTGATGGCCATGGCGACCGTCGCGGATGCGCGCCATTCTTGGGGAAAGTACGAATGGGCTTACGACGGTACGCCGCTTGCGGCTCCGGTCGTGGACAACACGACGGGCGACTGGTCGAACCGGGTCAAGATCGCGGTTGCTGACTGGAACAAATCGAGCCGTATCGCCGGGACTTACTCCGGCAACGGCAATAACCCTGCATGCAATTTCGTGACCGGGACCATCCAGGTCTGTAACGACGATTATGGAAGCACCGGATGGCTCGGCATCGCCAGCATCTCGATCAACGGCAACGAGATTACCGCGGGCTACACCCAGCTCAACGACTACTATTTCAACCAGTCGCGGTACAATACGGAGGACTGGAAGCAGCTGGTAACCTGCCAGGAGATCGGGCACGATTATGGCCTTGGACACCAGAACGAGAATTTCAACACCGACCAGACCACGTCCTGCATGGAGTATACAAGCTGGCCCGAAGGCAATCGCCACCCCGATCAGCATGATTACGACCAGCTCGAAACGATGTATTCGACCGGTGGCGGCAAAGGCGGCGGTGGAGGCGGCGGGAACGACAAGCCCCGCGGCAAACCGCAGACCCTGCCCAATGTCGGAAAGACTCCTGCGACATGGGGCAAGCCCATCGACTTCCTGCCCAATGGCAAACCCTATATCTACGAACGCAACATGGGCAGCTATCGCGTCATCACGCATGTGACCTGGACGATCGAAGCGGCAGCCGAAGGCGGCGACCAACACGGTGGCCACGAACACTGATCGTTCGATCCGAATTTGATAAGGGGCCCTTTGACGGGGCCCCTTTTCATTTGTGCTGCCAGTTTCGCGCGCAAATGAGCGATTGCAAATCTCCGGACTCGCTTCTATATCGCCGTCATCCCGACATTGTCGCGACACTGAAGGGGCTGGCGCCGCAAGGGGCCGGCACCGAACGCCGTTGCTGCAATAGAAATCCGAACCGGAGCATGAATGGCCGACATCGAACGCCTGAACGAAGTCATCGAACCCGAAGCGCAAGCGCTGGGTTTCGAGCTCGTGCGCGTCAAGATGATGCCGTCGGAGGCCGGTGACGGCGGGCAGGCGCTCCAGATCATGGCCGAAGACCCGGCGACCGGGCAGCTGGTCATCGAACAGTGCGCCGCGCTGTCACGCCGGGTGTCCGACAGGCTCGACGAGCTGGAAGAACAGGGCGAAGTGCTCGTTCCGGGCGCCTATCACCTCGAAGTGTCGAGCCCCGGTATCGACCGGCCCCTGACGAGGGCGAAGGATTTCGATGCCTGGGCCGGGCACGAAGCGAAGGTCTCGCTGACCGAGAAGGTGCAGGGCCATCGCAACCTTAAGGGCGAACTCAAGGGGCTCGATGGGGACATGATCACCATCGTCGACCACAAGGCGGGAGAGGTTTCCTTCCCCCGCAATCTCATTCATTCGGCGAAACTCGTCTTGACCGACGAGCTGATCGCCGCCACCCAGCCGCTCGACACGAGCGGTGCCGACGACATCGAAGAAGAAAAGGCAGACGACTGATGGCCAGTGCCATTTCCGCCAACAAGGCTGAACTCCTCGCGATTGCTAACGCGGTCGCATCGGAAAAGATGATCGACAAGTCCATCGTGATCGAAGCGATGGAAGAGGCGATCCAGAAGTCCGCCCGCAACCGTTACGGCGCGGAGAACGACATTCGTGCCAAGCTCGACCCGCAGACCGGCGACCTTCGCCTGTGGCGCGTCGTCGAGGTCGTCGAAGAGGTCGAGGACTATTTCAAGCAGGTCGATCTGAAGGCTGCGCAGAAGCTGCAGGACGATGCCAAGGTCGGCGACTTCATCGTCGATCCGCTGCCGCCGGTCGATCTCGGCCGCATCGATGCGCAATCGGCCAAGCAGGTCATCTTCCAGAAGGTCCGCGATGCGGAGCGCGAGCGCCAGTTCGAGGAATTCAAGGACCGTGCAGGCGAAGTCATCACCGGCGTGATCAAATCGGTCGAATTCGGCCATGTGATCGTCAACCTCGGCCGTGCCGAAGGCGTTATCCGCCGCGACCAGCAGATCCCGCGCGAAGCCGCCCGCGTGGGCGAGCGTGTCCGCGCGCTTATCACCAAGGTGGAACGCAACAACCGCGGCCCGCAAATTTTCCTCAGCCGCGCGCACCCCGATTTCATGCGCAAGCTGTTCGCGCAGGAAGTGCCCGAAATCTACGACGGCATCATCGAGATCAAGGCCGCCGCCCGCGATCCGGGCAGCCGCGCCAAGATCGGCGTCATCAGCCACGACAGCAGCATCGATCCCGTCGGCGCCTGCGTCGGCATGAAGGGTAGCCGCGTCCAGGCGGTCGTGCAGGAACTTCAGGGCGAGAAGATCGACATCATCCCCTGGTCGGAAGACGGTGCGACCTTCATCGTGAACGCGCTCCAGCCGGCAACGGTCAGCCGCGTCGTTCTCGACGAAGAAGACGGCCGCATCGAAGTGGTCGTCCCCGACGACCAGCTGTCGCTCGCCATCGGTCGCCGCGGCCAGAACGTGCGTCTCGCCAGCCAGCTGACCGGCAACCAGATCGACATCATGACCGAGGAAGAAGCCTCGGAGAAGCGCCAGAAGGAATTCGCCGAGCGCTCGAAGATGTTCGAAGAGGAACTGGACGTCGACGAAACGCTCTCGCAGCTGCTCGTCGCCGAAGGCTTCGCCGAGCTCGAGGAAGTCGCCTATGTCGAGCTCGAAGAGCTCGCCGCGATCGAAGGCTTCGACGAGGAACTGGCCGAAGAGCTCCAGAACCGCGCCAAGGAAGCGCTTGATCGCCAGGAGGCCGCGCACCGCGAGGCGCGCCGCGAACTGGGTGTCGAAGACGATCTGGCGGAACTGCCGCACATGACCGAAGC
>CAYOWF010000169.1:0-4969 GCA_964407585.1 uncultured Qipengyuania sp. | reverse complement strand
GCGGGTGAGCACGCGGCTCGCGATGCGGTATTCCATGACCATGTTGTCGGCGAAGTCGTCGAGCTTGGCGCTTTCGGAAAGCTGCCTCAGCGCGACCTTGCAGGTCTGCGGGCTCTTGGTGTGCAGCGCGGCGAGTTCCTTGGCCGCCCAGTCGCTGTCGTCGGCTTCGAGGCTGGCGAGGATATCCTCGTAACGGTCCGATGCGAAGTGCTTCGCGATCCGGTCGGCATTGGCCTCGATCCGCGCCTGCGGGGGCGTGACCGACAGTTCGGAAAGGATGCCCGAAATGCGGTCCGGATGTTCGACGATACGCGCCTTGGCCTCTTCCAGCTTTTCGCTGGGCAGGTAATGCGTGGCGATCCCGGTCCAGAGGCATTCGGCCCCGTCGAGCCGCGCGCCGGTGAGCGCAAGGAACTGGCCGATGCGCCCGCCGATGCGCGACAGGTGCCAGCCGCCGCCCACGTCGGGGAACAGGCCGATGCCGGTTTCGGGCATGGCGAAGCGCGTGTGCTCGGTCGCGACGCGATATTTGCAGGGCAGGGCGATGCCCACGCCGCCGCCCATGGTGATGCCGTCCAGGAAGGCCACGATGGGCTTTCCATAGGTCATCATCTGGTGGTTGAGCTGGTACTCGTCGTGGAAGAAATTGCGGCCGCTCTCGCCGCCGTCGTTCAGGGCAGAATGGCGCAGCAGGTTGATATCGCCGCCGGCACAGAATCCGCGCCCTTCGGCATGGTCGAGCACGATCGCCTCGACCGCATCGTCGCCCGCCCAGCCGGACAGCGCCTTGCTCATCGCGTGGCACATGTCGAGCGTCAGTGCGTGGAGCGCCTTGGGCCGGTTGAGCGAGATATGGCCGGTGCGGCCATGCGTATGGATGTTCACTTCGTCGGTCATCGCCAAGGTCCTTACTGGCGGAGCAGGTCGCGGCCCACGATCATCCGCATGACCTGGTTCGTGCCCTCGAGGATCGAGTGGACGCGCAGGTCGCGCCAGAAGCGCTCGATCGGATATTCCTTGAGATAGCCATAGCCGCCGAACAGCTGCAGCGCGTTGTTGACCACATTGCTGCCGCTGTCGGTGGCGAGGCGCTTGGCCATGGCGGAGAACTTGCTCTTGTCGGGTGCGCCGTCGGTCACCTTGGCCGCCGCAAGATAGAGCAGCGCGCGCGCCGCTTCGAGTTCGGTAGCCATGTCGGCGAGCATGAACTGCGTGTTCTGGAAATCGGCGATCGGCGTGTCGAACTGCTTGCGGTCCTTGGTGTAGGCCACCGCCTCGTCGAGGCAGCGCTGCGCCCCGCCGAGCGAGCAGGCGCCGATGTTGAGGCGGCCGCCGTCGAGGCCCATCATCGCGAAACGGAAGCCTTCGCCTTCATCGCCGACACGGTTGGCCACCGGGACGCGCGCATCTTCGAAGATCAGCTGCGCCGTCGGGCTGGCGTTCCAGCCGAGCTTCTTTTCCGGCTTGCCGAAGGATACGCCGGGCGTGTCCTTGTCGATGACGAGGCAGGTGATGCCCTTGGTCTTGTGCTCGCCGGTGCGGACCATGGTGACGTAGACGTCGTTGAAGCCGCTGCCGGAAATGAACTGCTTGGTGCCGTTGAGGACGTAATGGTCGCCATCGAGCTTGGCCGTGGTCTTGAGACCCGCCGCGTCCGAACCGCTGCCCGGCTCGGTCAGCGCGTAGCTGGCGACCTTTTCCATCGTCACGAGGTCGGGAAGGTACTTCGCCTTCAGCTCCTCGTCGGCGAACCGGTCGATCATCCATGCGGCCATGTTGTGGATCGAGATGAACGAGCTGGTCGCCGGGCAGCCATAGGCCATCGCTTCCATGATCAGCGCCGCCTCGAGCCGGCCGAGGCCGATGCCACCACTTTCCTCGCTGACGTAGATCGCGCCGAAGCCGAGCTCGGCGCTCTGCTTGATCACGTCGATGGGGAAGTGCGATTTCTCGTCCCACTCGCCCGCATGCGGGGTGATGTTGTCGGCGGTGAAGCGCTGCGCCATTTCCTGGATCTGCAGCTGCTCTTCGGTAAGCTGGAATTGTCCTGTCATGCGGCGCGCTCTAGACCTCTCGCAGTGCCAAGGGAAGGGGTGGTGCGGCGGTTCACGAAACGATGGCCTCGGCCTCGATTTCGACCTTCCACTCGCGGCGGCAAAGCCACGGCACGCCGACCATGGTGGCAGCGGGCCGGGCATCGCCGAAAAAGAGTGCGTGGACTTCGCCGACTGCCGCCTGGTCGTCGAAATCGGTCAGGAACATGCGCGTGCGGACCACGTCCCCGGCACTGCCGCCCAGCTCCTCGATCGCGCGGACGATCAGCCTGCAGCATTGGGCCGCCTGCGCGGCGGCATCGCCCGGAGTGGAGGACCCGTCGGCCTCGACCGGTCCCGTGCCGGCGACGACGATCCGGTTTCCGTCGCGCACGGCGCGGGCGAAGCCGAATTGCGCTTCATAGGGCGACCCGGTGAAAGCGTGCCTGCGCATGCTCAACCGCAGTAGATCCGCGTGATCGCGCCATCTTCGTCATAGATGACGTTCACCCGGTCCTCACGATAATCCATCGTGAAGGCGGTGCCCGGACCGCCCCAGCGGAGCAGCCGAGCCTCGCTCATGTCGAGGATGCTGCGCCCGATCGAGCTGCTGGCCTTGCGCCCGATGAATTGCTGCGCCTCGGTCGTGGTGCAGGACGCATAAGGCGCGTCGGGCGCATCGATGCTCCCCGTCGGAGGCGCGGTCGCGGCGCAGGCGGTCGCTGCGAGGGCGAGCGGGAGGAGCGAATGGCGGATCATACCGGGCATTTCGCATAGGTGAGCGGCCGGGCGAGGGCATCCTCGCCGAATTCGCTGCGGGTCAGGGCGGTGCCATCTTCCGAAAGCTCGAGCTGCATGTCGCGCCGCCATTCCCGGCCTTCTCCGGAAAAGTCGAAAATCGCGCGGATGCGGTCGGGCTCGCTTGTCTCGACCTTACCGATCACGCCGCGCGATTCGTAGAAACGGATGCCCTCGGCGTCGATATTGATCAGCCCCTTGGCATCGCCCCTGTCGGAGGTGCAATCGGCGGGCACCAGCCCCCACCTGCCATGGAAAGCGGGCGGGATATCGCCGTCGACCATGCCCTGAGGAGGTGTCGCGCCGTCGCCGATGCCGCCGTCCGGCTCGACCGGGATAGCGGTCTGGTCGGGCCCTGTCGGCGCATCGTCGCCTGGCGATTCGGCGCAGGCGGCAAGCGCCAGCGTGGCCGCGGTAAGGGTCAGGATCGGTCGCATTCGATTCCTCCGGGCTAACTGCTGCCTATGCCTCGTCTATCACCCCATGGTCGGGATGACGAAGGCGTTCGAGCCGTCGCCACCACCGTCGGGCCAGCGCTGGGTGACCTTCTTGGCCTTGGTCCAGAACTTGAGGCCTTCCATACCGTATTGGTCGATATCGCCGAAGCCCGAACGCTTCCAGCCACCGAAGCTGTGATAGCTGACGGGTACGGGGATCGGCACGTTGATGCCGACCATGCCGACATTCACCCGGCTCGCGAATTCGCGCGCGGCATGGCCGTTGCGGGTGAAGATGGCGACGCCATTGCCGTACTGGTGCTCGCTCGGCAGGCGGACTGCCTCTTCGAAGTCCTTGGCGCGCACGATCTGGAGCACCGGGCCGAAGATCTCTTCCCTGTAGCTTGCCATGTCGGGAGTGACCCGGTCGAGCAGCGTCGGGCCGACGAAAAAGCCGTTCTCGTGGCCCTGCAGGCTGAAGCCGCGGCCGTCGATGACGACTTCGGCGCCTTCGTTCTCTGCGGTGTCGATCCAGCTCTCTACGCGCGCCTTGTGCTCGGGCGTGACGACCGGGCCGTAATGCGCGTCGGGATCGTTCGAGACGCCCACGCGCAAGCCGTTGATCGCGGGGATCAGCTTGTCGCGCAGGCGGTCTGCGGTGTCCTCGCCCACGGGAACCACGACCGGCAGCGCCATGCAGCGTTCGCCGGCCGAGCCGAAGGCGGCGCCGGCAAGGTCGTTTACCACCTGGTCGAGATCGGCATCGGGCATGACGATGCCGTGGTTCTTCGCCCCGCCGAAGGCCTGCACGCGCTTGGCGTTGGCCGAACCGCGCGAGTAGATATACTGCGCGATGTCGCTCGATCCGACGAAGCTGATCGCCGGGATATCGGGATGGTCGAGGATCGAATCGACCATTTCCTTGTCGCCATGGACGACTTGCAGCAGCCCTTCAGGGGCGCCCGCTTCGAGGAAAAGCTCGGCGAGGCGGACCGGCACGGAGGGATCACGCTCCGAGGGCTTCAGGATGAAGGCGTTACCCGCCGCGATCGCCATGCCGAACATCCACATCGGGATCATGGCGGGGAAGTTGAACGGGGTGATGCCCGCACCGATGCCGAGCGGCTGGCGCATCGAATAGACGTCGATGCCCGGGCCTGCGCCCTGCGTATACTCGCCCTTGAGCGCCTGCGGGATGCCACAGGCGAACTCGATCACTTCGAGGCCGCGCTGCACGTCGCCATGCGCATCGTCGACCACCTTGCCGTGCTCGCTCGACAGCAGCTCGGCGAGCTCCTGCTTGTTCGCTTCGACCAGTTCCTTGAACCGGAACATGACGCGGGCGCGCTTCTGCGGATTGGTCGCGGCCCATTCGGGCTGGACCTTTTTGGCGGCATCGACCGCCTTCTGCAGCAGCGCCGCATCGCCCAATGCGACCTCGGCCTGGACCTCGCCCGTCGAAGGGTTCCAGATCTTGTGGGTGCGAGTGGCGGAGCCACCGGCTCCACCGACGATGAAATGGTCAACCTGGCGCATGGAAGAATCCTCTCTTTACGTGCCAACGGCCTTGGCAAGCGAGAGGTCCGAAATCAACCGGTTTCAGATGAAACCTTTACCCGCAGCGCCTAGCCCACCCCGGCCATCATCTGCGCGCAGAGGATCGCGCCATAGGTGCCGAGCGCATAGCCGAGCACCGCCAGC
>CAYOWF010000168.1:0-4980 GCA_964407585.1 uncultured Qipengyuania sp. | reverse complement strand
GCGAAGAGGATGAACCAGCCGCCGATCGCCTCCATCGTCCAGCTGGAGAAGAAAATCGGTAAGGTGACGAACAGCACGGCAATTCGAGTGGCGACAGTCGTGAAACTTGCCGAAATGCCGCGCAGGAGAGGGTGCTCCTCGCTCATGTATCGGAATTTCGGCCAAGCATTTTGCGCGCGAACGCTCTCCCCGCGTCGAGCAGCCGTTGGGCCACGCCAAGCATTCTGACGCGACGCCTTTCGCGCGGCAGATGCGCTTCCCATTGGCGATAGCGGGCCGAGACGGGTCCTTCGAGAAGTGCCACCCATTGCATTGCAAGGCGCTCGTGGCTGAAAGCACGCGCCTTGCGGCGTCCCGCCTCGACGATATCGCGATAAAGGTCGGGATCGCTGCGCAGGCGTTCGACCTGGCTGGCGGCCTCTTCGAGATTATGGGCGAGGAGATGGTCCATCCCCGGAGTGCCCACCTGGGAGAAGGCGCTGTCGTTCCCGCCTACGAAGGGAACCCCGGCGATCCATGAATTGATCAGCTTGTTGGCAGATTTGCGCGAATGGCGGGAATGGCCGAAGCTGCGAAGGCCGATCGCGATGTCGATGTCCGAAAAGTCGTTCCAGCGCTCCGGCTCGCGCACAACGAACTCCAGTCCGCGCGCTTCCATAGTCTGCGACCATTGGTCCGCCGCTCCGGCAAGATTGCCGTCCAGCTTGCCGATGAAGCCGACGCGCTTCGCACCTTCGCGCGCCGTGTCGCGCGGGATGATGCCCGCCTGCGGCCACAGATATTGGAACGCACCGTCCTCGCACAAAAGGTCGGAATTCTGCTGGATATGGAAATGCGCCCAGAGCAGGCGCGACGAATCCGACTGGATCGAAACCTGGAACATGGCGGGGTCCGCCCCACGCCGGGAAAGCATTTTCGACCTGGCGATATTTATCCGCCCCTCGGCAGGCTCGGTAGCGATCTCCACGCCGCCGAACCCCATGTCGCGCAGGCGGCACCAGGTCTGCACCGTCCAGCACAGGTCGCCGGTTTCCGCAAAGCTGCGCAAGATATCGCGCCGCTCGGCAAGCAGGGCGTCGAAATCATCGCTGGCGATGGCCTCGTCGGCCCCGAACCGGTCCCTGTGGACGAACCGCACAGGTACGGGCGTGTCCAGCCGACGCTCTCCGCCGGAAATGGCGCAGTCGCCCATCAGCTGTGTCTGCGATGCAGTTGCATGCGCCCGTCCCCGTTGACCCGTTCTGTGCGACATCCCACGACTGACGCAAAGCTGCAAGTTTCGTGCACTCTCGCTTTCCCGATTTCCTTTCGCTAGGGCTTGCATTGAGTGAGGAGGATGCATGACGAAAGAGGGTAACGGGCGCCCCTACCGCGTGACGTCGATCGATGTCGCGGAACGCGCCGGGGTTAGCCAGTCGACAGTCAGCCGCGCCCTGTCGGGATCGGAAACGATTACGGAGGCGACCCGCCGGAAGGTGGAACAGGCTGCGGCCGAACTCGGCTATCACGTCAACATGCGCGCGGCGGGGCTGCGCAAGGGCGAGACCGGGACCATCGCCATCGTCGTCATCGGGCGCGACGGGCAGGGGCCGGCAGCGATCAATCCCTTCTACTACAGCCTGCTCGGCAGCACCTGCGCCGCGGCGGCGGAGCGCGGATACGAGGCGCTGGTATCCTTCCAGGCGAAAGAGGACGAACTGTTCGGCCACTATGTCGGGCGGCGGCAGGCCGATGGCGTGGTGGTCATCGGAACCGCGACCAATACGCCGGCGTGGAACTATTTCCGCGAAGTGGCGCAGGCGAACGATGCGATCGCTTTCTGGGGGTCTCCCTTCGACGATGCGGTATGGGTCCGCTCAGACAATGCCGATGGCGGCAGGTTGGCGGTCGAACGTCTGATCGCAGCGGGGGCGAAGGACATCCACTTCGTCGGCGACCCCAATTCTTCGCAGAAACAGTTCCGCGAGCGGTACGAAGGCTATCGCAGCGCGATGGAAAAAGCGGGCCTCGCGGTCCATGAACCCGCGGTTCCCGAACAGGGTGAGCGGGTTGTGCAGGGGCGAAGCGCCGTCGCCGGGCTGTGCGACAACGGCGCCAGTTTCGACGGCCTCTTCTTCGCTTGCGACGCCATGGCCCTCGGTGCGCTCGAGGAACTCGCATCACGCGGGATCGCGGTCCCGGAAAAGGTCGGGGTGGTGGGCTTCGACGGGCTGGGGTCGGGCGAATTCAGCAATCCGCCGCTGACCACGGTCGAACCCGATTTCGCCGAAGCCGGCCGCTTGTTGGTCGAGACTGCGCTCGCGGGCGAGGGCGAGCGGGCGGAGCGCCGTGTGCCGGTGCGGCTGGTGGAACGCTCGAGCGCTCGCTGAAGCCCTTCGTCGATTGGTGGTTTGCCAAGCGGCCCATCGCAGGTCTAAGCCCCCCGCATTCTTATAGGGGAGAGCCAAAAGACATGAAAACCAGCATCGCTTCCGCCCTCGCGCTCGTGCTTTGTGCGGGCACCGCCCATGCGCAAATCCAGGAACCCGAACCCAGCCCCAACCCGGTCGAAGAACAGGAGGTCGATGCCTCGCAGGATGCGCTTCCGCCCGAAGGTGGCGGCGAACAGGTCGATGCGGCTCCCGCCACGGTTCCGATCTCGGGCGAAGGCGAAAAGGAAGAAGGCTGGGACGTCACCGCCCCGCGCGGCGCAAGTTTGCGCGAAGTCGCCATCCAGACCGACGAAGGCACCTGGATGGACGTGGACGTCTCGCCCGACGGGCGCACGCTCGCCTTCTCCTTGCTGGGCGATATCTACACCATGCCCGTTTCCGGCGGCACGCCGACGCGCATCGCCGAGGGGCTGGCGTGGGAAATCCAGCCCCGCTTTTCGCCCGATGGCAATCGCATCGCCTTCATTTCCGACCGTGGCGGCGGCGACAATATCTGGGTGATGGATACCGACGGCTCGAACAAGCTGCAGGTGACAAAGGAAGACTTCCGCCTGTTGAACCAGCCGAGCTGGTCGCCCGACGGGCGCTACATCGTCGCCAAGAAGCACTTCACCACGCAGCGTAGCGCCGGCACCGGCGAAATCTGGCTCTACCACGTTTCCGGCGGCGGCGGCGTGCAACTGGTCAAGCGCGCCAGCGAAGCGGTGCAGAAGGAACTGGGCGAACCGATCTACGCGCCCGACGGCAACGCCATCTACTATACCCGCAACATCACCCCCGGCCCGATCTTCGAATATGCGCAGGATTCGACGCAGGGCATCTTCACGATCGAGCGCTACGATATCGATACCGGAGAAGTGACCACGGCGGTCGACGGGTTCGGCGGTGCGGTGCGCCCGACACCGTCGCCCGACGGCCGGAAACTCGCCTTCGTGCGCCGCGACAAGGACCAGTCGCAGCTCTGGGTGAAAGATCTCTCCACCGGCGAGGAGCGCATGATCTACGGCGCGCTCGATCTCGACCTGCAGGAGACCTGGGCGGTCTATGGCGTCTATCCGATGATGGACTGGATGCCAGACGGCAACAGCATGGTGGTCTGGGCAGGCGGCAAGCTGCGCCGGGTGCAGGCCGACGGTTCGGGCGCGAGCACGATACCGTTCAGCATTTCCGATACGCGCATGGTGGCCGAAGCGCCGCATCCGGTCATCGATGTGGCACCCGACAGCTTTACTGCAAAGATCCCGCGCTTCGCCAGCGTATCGCCCGACGGGCGTACAGTGGTCTTCGAAAGTCTGGGCAAGCTCTATGTGAAGCCGGTCGGCAGCGATGCCGCGCCGCGCCGCCTGACCTCGGGCGGCGACAGCCTCGAGCTCTGGCCCGCATGGTCGCGCGATGGTGCGCGGATCGCCTTCGTGCGTTGGAGCGACAGCGGCCTCGGGCGGATCGTCACGACCGACAGCCGCGGCCGGAACGAACGGATCGTCACGCGCCAGCAGGGCCATTATGCGGTGCCGCAATTCTCGCCCGACGGCGACACCATCGTCTTCGAGAAACGGGGTGGCGGATATCTCACTGCGCCCGAATTCTCGGAGAACCAGGGCGTCTATTCCGTGCCGTCCGGCGGCGGCACGCCGAAGCTGGTCGCGCGCAACACATCCACCCCGCAATTCGGTGCGGACGACGATCGCGTCTTCATGTTCGCGCAATCGGGCGGGAAGCTGCAATTCCTCTCCGCCGACCTCGATGGAGAGGCGCGCCGCGTCCATGTCGAAGGCGAGCTGGCGAACGATTTCCGCGTCAGCCCGCGTGGCGATTACGTCGCCTTCCGCCAGAATTACGAAGTTTTCGCCATGCCGCTGCTGCCTGGTGGGCAGACGGTTTCGGTAGGCGAGAAAGCCAGCTCGCTACCTGTGACCAAGGTCAGCAAGGGTGGGGCGGACTATATCGGCTGGACCGAAGACGGCTCGACGCTGCACTGGTCGATGGGGCCGGTACTGTACCGGGCCAGCACTTCGGCGCTTACGCCGAATACGCCGGATGACGAGGCACCCAAGTTCTCGCCGCCCGATACGGGCACCTCGCTCGCGCGGACCATTCGCGCGGACAAGGCCAGCGGGACCGTCGCGATCACCGGCGCACGCATCCACACCATGGCGGGCGAGGGTGCCGGTACCATCGAGAACGGCACCATCCTGATCGAGGGCGATCGGATCGCCGCCGTCGGACCGGCCGGTTCCGTGCAAGTCCCGGCGGGCGCGACGGTGGTCGAAGCGAATGGCCGCACGATCATTCCCGGCCTGGTCGACGCGCATGCGCACGGTGCGCAAGGCACGGGCGATCTCATCCCGCAGCAGAACTGGTCGCAGGTGCAGAACCTCGCCATGGGGACGACGACGATCCACGATCCGTCCTCTTCGGCCAGCATGATCTTTGCCGCAGCAGAACGCCAGCAGGCGGGCACGCTGCTCGCTCCGCGCATCTTTTCGACCGGCGAGATCATCTACGGCGCCAAGGCACCGAGCGTCTACGCGCGCATCGACGGCTATGA
>CAYOWF010000167.1:0-5107 GCA_964407585.1 uncultured Qipengyuania sp. | reverse complement strand
CCGCCGCGTCCGGGCATGAAGCGGTAGGTGATGCGCGCCTTGGTCAGGTCGTAAGGCGTCAGTTCGCACAGCACTTCGTCGCCCACGAGCACGCGAATGCGGTTCTTGCGCATCTTTCCGGCGGTGTGGCCAAGCACTTCGTGACCGTTCTCGAGCTCGACGCGGAACATGGCGTTGGGCAGCAGTTCCACAACGTGCCCGCGCATTTCGAGAAGTTCTTCCTTGGCCATTCGAGTCCTTATTTGATGTTGTTCGTCGAGTAATGTCGCGCGCCCATAGCCTTAGGCGGGATAAAAGGGAAGAGTTTGGCATTCAGGTAAGTGCAAGGGCACTGCGACGATTTGTTACGCTTTGGGCCCTTGCCCCCCATCGGCCTCTGGTCGAAGAGCCTCGTGCGAGGGGTCACACCAGGCATAGCGAGACTGCAGAATTGGCCGATATTTCCCGTAAAGCCGCGCTTATGGCGCTGACTGCCATCTGGGTATCTCAGGTTCCTTCCGCAATGGCGCAGGACGAAGAGCCCGAGCCTCAGGAAGAAACCGCAGTCGAGCGCCCGGAAGTGGTTCCGCAGCTGGACGATGGCGACATCGTCGTTTTCGGGACCCGCCTCAAGGGCCAGCTGACCATCGACCAGCCGCCGCTCGCCGAATATGACGAAGCGGATATCGCGGCATTCGGTGCGGGCTCCATCGCCGAAATCATCGCCGCCATCGAACCGGCGACCGGTAGCGGTGCGCGGGGCGGGCGCGGCGGCGGCCGACCGGTTTTCCTCATCAACGGCATAAGGGTTTCCGGCTGGCGCGAGTTTCGCAGCTATCCGCCCGAAGCCGTCGCCAAGGTCGAGGTTTTCCCCGAAGAGGTCGCCCAGCGCTTCGGTTATTCGGCTGACCAGCGAGTGGTCAACATCGTTCTCAAGCCCGATTTCCAGAGCTTGACTGCCGAAGTTGAATACGAACAGCCCGAAGACGGCGGCTATTCGCGCAACGAGCAGGAAGCGACCTGGCTGAAGATCGGCGAAAAGGGACGGCTCAATTTCAATTTCAATGTCGAAGACCGCAGTCTGCTGACCGAAGCGGAACGCGGCCTGGTGGTCGCCGACGACCCCGAGGCGGCCCAATTCCGCAGCCTGCTGTCCGATACGCTGAGCGTACAGGCTGAGGCCAATTACGCCCGCGCAGTCATCGAAACGGGGACCTCTTTCAATATCAACGGGACCGTGTCGCACAACGAAAGCCGCAGCCTCTCCGGGCTGGCCGTCGACGGCACGACGCCGCTGGAACGGCGCGGCGATGTCGATAGCTATTCCGCCGCGCTGTCGGTGAACCAGCCGTTCGGCGCCTGGACCGCGACCTTCACCAGCGATGCGAACATCACCCGCTCTCTGACAGAGATCGACCGCAACGATGCGAGCGGTTTCGATACGGCGCGCAGCCGCAATTACAGTTCGGCCAACAAGCTGACGATCAACGGCTTTCCGCTGCAATTGCCGGCGGGCGAACTCAGCACCACGCTCGACCTCGGTTTCGACTGGACGCGGATCGAAAGCGAGGATTCGCGCGTGGCGGACGACGTCGGCCTGACGCGGCGCAGGCTCAATGCCGGTCTCAACGTCGCCGCCCCCATCGCCCGGCGCGGCGAAGGGCTGGGCGCCATCGGCGACATCGGCATCAACGCTTCGGGCGGGTTCGACGACCTGTCGGACTTCGGAACGCTGGCGAACTGGACGCTGGGAGCGAACTGGTCGCCTTTCCCCAGCCTCAATCTCAGCGCCACGCGGATCTGGCGCGAAGTCGCTCCTTCGCTGACCGACCTCGGCAACCCGCGCATCGACGAGCTCAACGCCACCGTGTTCGATTACCGGACCGGCGAAACCGTGCTTGCCACGCTCATCACCGGCGGCAATCCGGACCTGGTCGCCGAAACGCAGGCCGACTGGAAGTTCAGCGCCAACTGGGATCTGCCCTTTTGGGAAAATGCGCGGTTCAATGTCGATTACGGCATCAACCGTTCGCGAGACGTCACCTCGAACCCCGGCTTCAGTTCCGCCTTCGAAGAGGCTTTCCCCGATCGCGTCGACCGAGACACGGACGGCACCTTGCTTGCGATCGACCGGCGGCCGCTTACGCTTTACGAGACGCGCAGTCGCATCCTGTCCTTCGGACTCAACACGCGCGGGCAGATCGGCAAGGCGCCCGCACGCGGCGGGCGCGGCGGAGGACCTCCCGGTGCGGAACGCGGCCCGGGCGGGGGTGAACGGCAGGCGAGTGGCGGCGGTCGTCCCGGCGGCGGCTTCGACCCCGCGCGGATGCAGGCCATGCGCGAGGCGTTTTGCAACACGCCCGAAGGAGAAACGCCCGATCTTTCGCAGATCCCCGAAATGATGCGTTCGCGGCTGCTCGACGCCGACGGCAATCCCGATCCGGAAAAGATCGCCGCAGCGCGCGAGCGGTTTTGCGGTGCCGAAGCGGATGAGCGCGGCGCGCGCCTTGCCGCCATGCGCACGGCGATCTGTGCGGACCCGCCCAAGCTCGACGATTTGCCCGACGAGATGCTGGCGCGGCTGAGGAACGAGGATGGCGAGATCGATCCCGAAAAGCTGAAGGCGCTGCGCGAGAGGATGTGCAGTGCCGATGGGGCTCAGGGTGGCGAGTCCGGCCGGGGCGGCGGTGGTCGCAGGAGCATGGGTTCGATGATGTTCGGCGGCAATCCCGCCGATACGCGCCCGCGCTATTTCCTCAGCCTCAATCACAATGTCACGCTGGAAAGCGAGGTCCTGCTCGCGGAGAACGGCCCGCTGTTTGACCAGCTGGACGGCTTCGTGCTCGGCGGCGGCGCGCCCGCGCGGCATTCCTCGCGCCTCGAGGGCGGCATCTTCTGGCAGGGCTACGGCCTGCGCCTATCGGGACGCTATACCGGCGAGGCGGTCTTGCGCGGCGGCGATTTCCCAGGATCGAGCGACCTGTTCTTCGGCGATCTGGCCACTTTCGACATTCGCCTCTTCGCCGATCTCGGCGAAGTGCTCGAAAAGGAGAAGGGTGTGCTGAAAGGGCTGCGGCTGTCTGTGAAGGTGGACAATGTCTTCGACGGTCGCCGCCGGGTTACCGATGCCGATGGAAACGTGCCCGCCGCATACGAACCGTTCCGGATCGACCCGACGGGCCGCTATTACGGCATCGATATCCGCAAGGTGTTCTGACCTTCCGGAAGCGGAAGCGTCAGTGGAGCCTGCTCTTCGGGAAGATCAGGCTTGCCGGCAGGCTGGGCCGGAAGGGCTTCCACGCCCCTTCGGCCTGCGCCAGCCGGTCCGCCACGGCATAGACGACCGCCGGGTTGACCCCGAGGCCGCAATGGCTCGCGACGACTTCGATATTCTCGCAATCCTCGCGCTCGCCGCACTGGACCGATCCGCGCCAGTGAACGATGCCGTCGGTACGGGTGAGGATGGAGGTGGTCGGCACGGGCGGGGCTTCGCCGAGCGAGCGGAAATTGTCGCCCTGCATCGGTTCGGGTTCTTCGCCGTTGAGGTATTCGAACAGGCGCCTGGCATTGGTATGTCCGCGGTCGTCGGTAATGGGCGAGCCCAGGCTGATGACGAGCCGCACCTTTTCGGGCGCCAGCTTGGCCAGTTCGCGCGCGAACACGCCGCCGAGGCTCCAGCCGACGATGCTGATCGGGCGTCCGGTCCGATCGAACAGTTCATCGACGCAGTTCATCATCGCATCGATGCGGGCGTTGTCGACGCGCACGTTGCGGCCGAGCTGCCAGCCGACGGCATCGTAACCGAGATCGGACAGCAGGCTGCGCAGCGGGCGGGTCGATGTGTCGCTGGCCATGAAGCCGGGCAGGACGAGAACGCCGTGCCCGTCGCCGCGCGGCAGAGCGCCCATCAGCGGGCGCAGCGCATAGAAGCTGGCGAGTTCCCCGATCGCACGACCGGGTTCCGCCAGCATCAGCAGGCGGCTCGGGGGGCGAGCCTTTGTGGCGGTTGCCGTCATGACTTGGTTGTTCCTTTCCCTTTCGGGGTAGCCGGCTTCCTCTTCGAGGTAGTCTTTGAACGGCTGGCGACCCCTTTCGTGCCCCCCTTTGCGGGTTTTGCGGGCTTTTTCGCTTTCGCTGGAGCGGCCCGCTTCTTTGCGGCGGACTTAGTCGCACCTTTCTTAGGCGCTTGTGGTTTATTTTGCGTTTTCGCGGCAGGTTTATCCTCAGATTTCGCCGCTTCGCGCAGTTCTTCGAAGCTTTCGCTGATGCAGCGGCGGTAGAATTCCGGATCGGGCATCATTTCCCGGTCCGCGGTGAAGGCGATGGTCGCTTCGTCGGTATAGCTCTGCACGACATGGCCCAGGCCCAGTCCGTCGGTCAGGCACAGCAGCCCCAGCATGCTCTCCATCCGCGCACCGGCGGAATAGATCGGTACGGGCGGCCCGGGGACATTGGTGACGACGGTGGTGAAGACGGGCCCTACGCCCCTGTTGGCGAGGCTGAGGCGGCTGTAGAGCTGCGCGCCCAGGGCCATGAAGAGCGCAGGGCTGGCCTTGCTCATCTCGGTCATGTTGCGCGCGCCCAAAGCATCGGTCATCGCCTTGGAATTGGTCGTCCTTCCATGCACCCATTCGAGCCGTTCGACAGGATCGGCGATATGCGTGCCGAGCGGGGCGATCATCGCGGCGACCTGGTTGCCCATGGCGTTCTTCTCGTCCTTCGAACGGACCGAAATGGGTGCCATGGCGGTAAGCGTCTTCTTGGGCAGTTCGCCCTTGTCTTCGAGATAGCGCCGCATCGCCCCGCCGATAATGGCAAGGAAGACGTCGTTGACCTTCGCCCCTTCCGCAGCGGCGCGGATCGCCTTGATGTCCGCCAGCGGCACGCTGACGCCTTCGACGACGCGGTGCGAGGAGATCTTGCGATTGAAGCGCGTCTTGGGCGCGATCATCTCGCTCGAAACGTCGAATTCCTTAGCCGCCAGACCCTTGAGCGCCTTGGCAAGGCCGGGTGCGGCCTTGGCGGCCACTTCCAGCTGCTTGAGCGGGTTGGTGATGGCGTTCATGTAGCTGCGGCCCAGAAGTTCGACCGGATTTGGCAGCTTTTCGGGCTTCCACGTGTCGGGCGT
>CAYOWF010000166.1:0-5153 GCA_964407585.1 uncultured Qipengyuania sp. | reverse complement strand
TTGAGCTCGTCGCGCTTGAACCACACTTGCGCGCCGCCCAGCGCCTCGGTCAGCCGTTCCGCGAAATAGAGCGGGCTGGGCCGGCCGACGTAATGTTCGAGCAGGTCGTCGAATTCGCGCTGGAATTCGGGATCGGCCTGCGCCTTGCGGTATTCGCGCTCGAGATCGAGGACCAGCGGCATCAGCGTTTCGGCGACATAGCGCCCGCCATAGTCGCCGAAATGGCCGCGCTCGTCCGGCTGGTTGCGATAGGTGTTAGGATTGCTCGCCATGCATGCCCTATTGCCGAGGTGATGCGCACAAGTCGAGTGAGGCTTTGGTTTGTCCTCGACAAGCCGCATTCAACGCGCCATGCGCGGCGACCATGAGTGACGAATTCAAGCTGCCCGAAGACTGCACGGACATGCGCGAAGTGCGGATTGGCGTGGACACGACCGACCGAGAGCTGATGGCGCTGCTCGATCGCCGGTTCGGCTATATGCGCGCGGCCGCCCGCATCAAGCAGGACCGCAATGTCGTGCGCGACGAAGCGCGCAAGGCCGAAGTGATTGCCAATGCGCGCGCCGATGCAGAAACTCGTGCTCTACCGGCAGAGAAAATCGAGGAAATCTGGGACCTTCTGGTCGAAACCTCGATCGCCTACGAGCTGGTCGAATGGGATCGGATCAGGGCTTAGGGCCGCGCTGGAGCGACGAGAGGACGCCGCGCAGGGTCCGGACCTCGAGGTGGTTCCACCCCGGTTTCGTCAATACGCCGCGCAAGGTGCGGCGGGTGGCATCGGCGCGCGGTTCGGGCAGGAAATAGCCCTTCGGTTCCAGCATGCCTTCGAGATGTGCGATCAGGCCTTCGAGCTCATCCTGCGGGGCAGGGGGCAGCAGCTCTTCCTGCGTCGGCTGCACGAGGGCCTCGTGCTTGGACCATTCGTAAGCGCACAGGATGACCGCCTGAGCGAGGTTGAGCGAGCCGAATTCGGGATTTATCGGAACCGTCAGGATCGCCCGGGCCAGCGCCACGTCGTCGGTTTCCAGTCCCGAACGTTCCGGCCCGAACAGGATCGCGCTGCGCCCCTCGGCCTGCGCCATCTCGCGGCTGGCTTCCTCGGGCGTGTAGACCGGCTTGGTGACCCCGCGCTTGCGGACGGTGGTGGCATAGACATGCGCGCAATCGGCGACGGCTTCCGCCGTCGAGCCAAAGACTTCGGCATTCTCGAGAACCACATCCGCGCCGGCCGCTGCGGGCCCGGCGTCGGGATTGGGCCAGCCATCGCGGGGCGCGACCATGCGCAGTTCGGTCAGCCCGAAATTGAGCATGGCGCGAGCCGCCTTGCCGATATTCTCGCCGAGTTGCGGCCGGACAAGGACGATGATTGGCTTGCGGCTGTCAGCCACGCTCGTTCGCCGCTTCCTGTACGGTGCTGGCGAATTCCTCGAAGTCGCGCGCTTCGCTGAAATCGCGATAGACAGAGGCGAAGCGGATGTATGCCACGCTATCGAGCTGCCGCAGTCCGTCCATCACCAGCTCGCCGATACGCTGCGAGGAAATCTCCGGCTCTCCCGCGGTTTCGACCTGTCGCTGTATTCCGCTTACGAGCTGGTCGATCTGTTCCTGCGCGACGTCGCGCTTGCGGCAGGCGAGCGAGATCGACTGTTCGAGCTTGCCGCGCTCGAAGGGCTGGCGGCGATCACCGCTTTTCACCACGGTGACTTCGCGCAATTGCACGCGCTCGAAAGTGGTGAAACGCGCGCCGCATTGGGAGCATTGGCGGCGGCGGCGGATCGAGGTCGCATCTTCGGTCGGCCGGGAATCCTTCACCTGGCTGTCGTCATGGGCGCAGAATGGGCAGCGCATGTTCTATCCGTAAATCAGGGGCGCAGGCGCTTGTAGAGCATGAAGCCCGCACCGGCGACGAGCCCGATGGGCCAGGTGACGACCGGCAGGATTCCTCCCGCCACGGCACCGATGGCTGCGCCCGTCAGAACGGGCTTGGTCGAAGGATGCGCAAGACCTTCCTTCGCCATGCCTTTGATCTCGGCGGTAGCTTCGGGAATCAGCTCATGGTCCTGATGCTTGGGTTCGCGTTCGTCGTCCATCGAAACTCTCCTTTACCGGCCGGGGTAGACGGGAAAAGCTTCGCACAATTCGGCCACCCGGTCACGCACGCTTTGCTCGACCTGCCCATCGCCTTCGGGACCGTTCTTCGACATGCCGTCCACGACTTCGCAGATGAGCTTGCCGATGGTTTCGAACTCGGCCTCGCCGAAGCCGCGCGTGGTGCCGGCGGGCGTGCCGAGGCGGATGCCGCTGGTCACGAAGGGGCTGCGCGTGTCGTAGGGAATGCCGTTCTTGTTGCAGGTGAGCCAGGCGCGGTCGAGACCCGCTTCGGCGGCCTTTCCGGTCACGTCCTTCGCGGTGAGATCGACCAGCATGGAGTGGTTGTCCGTCCCGCCCGAAACGACGCGCAGGCCGTTGGCTTCGATACCGCGCGCAAGGGCCCGGGCATTGGCGACGACATTGGCGGCATAGGTCTTGAATTCGGGCCGCAAGGCTTCGCGGAAGGCGACCGCCTTTGCGGCGACGACATGCATCAGGGGGCCGCCCTGCATGCCGGGGAAAACCGCCATGTTGATCGGCTTGGTGAATTCCTCGTCGTCCCACAGGATCACGCCCGAGCGCGGACCGCGCAGGCTCTTGTGGGTGGTGGTGGTTACGACATGCGCATGCGGGAAGGGCGACGGATGCGCTCCGCCCGCCACGAGGCCGGATATGTGACTCATGTCGACCATCAAATAGGCGCCGACCTCGTCCGCGACCTTGCGGAAGGCCTCCCAGTCCCAGACGCGCGAATAGGCCGTTCCGCCGGCGATAATGAGCTTGGGCTTGTGCTCTTTCGCGATCGCCATCACTTCGTCCATGTCGATGCGCTCGTCGTCCTTGCGCACGCCATAGCTGACCGGATTGAACCACTTGCCGCTCATGTTGACCGGCGAGCCATGGGTGAGGTGGCCGCCCGAATTGAGGTCGAGCCCCATGAAAGTGTCGCCCGGCTGCAGCAGGGCGAGGAACACGGCCTGGTTCATCTGGCTGCCCGAATTGGGCTGGACGTTGGCGAAATTGCAGCCGAACAGTTGCTTGGCCCGTTCGATGGCGAGCGTTTCGACCACGTCGGCATAATCGCAGCCGCCGTAATAGCGCTTGCCCGGATAGCCTTCGGCATATTTGTTGGTGAAGACGCTGCCGGTGGCTTCGAGAACCGCCGTCGAGGCGATGTTTTCGCTGGCGATCAGTTCGATCTTGTCCTGCTGGCGCGCCAGTTCGTTGCGGATCGCGGCGTAGACTTCGGGATCGGCCTCGGAAAGGCTGTCGTGCCAGAAACGGTCGGTAGGGGTGCGCACTGTGTCTTTTGCCTGGGTAGCCATGATATCAGATGTCCGGATTTGAGAGCTTGTCGACGCGGCGCTGGTGGCGTCCGCCGGCGAATTCGGTGTCGAGGAATGCGGTGACGCAGGCCTTGGCCATTTCGATACCGATCAGGCGCGCGCCGAGAGCAATGCAGTTCGCGTCGTTGTGCTCGCGGGCCAGCGTGGCGGAGAGCGGTTCGGAGACGAGAGCGCAACGTAGCTTCGCATTGCGGTTAATGCTCATCGAAATGCCGATGCCGCTGCCGCAAAGGGCGATCCCGCGCTGCGCGGTGCCATCCGCGACGACCCCGGCCAGCTTGTAGCCGAAGTCGGGATAATCGACGCTGTCGGTGGTTTCCGGCCCGAGGTCGGCGACCTCGTGACCCTGTTCGATAAGCCAGTCGCGCAATTCGGCCTTCATGTCGATTGCGGCGTGGTCGGAAGCTAGGGCGATACGCATGGAGCGGACATAGGTGCTCCCATCGATTCTCTCCACCCCAAGTCGGCCCTCGTGCACACGAATTCGCCAGAAACCCGCATGGTTATGGCAAATAATTAATGAATTCGCGCTAATCGCTCGCCTATGGATATGTCCGCACACTCAACGCTCGTGCCTGCCGCTGCTGCGAAGATGGCGACCATGCCGCTGCAGAACGCGTCGATCGATCGCATCCTTCATGCGGTCCGCATGCATCTCGGGACCGAGATCGCCTTCGTGTCGCGCTATGTCGAAAACGACGAGAAGGAACTGACGCATGTCGATTCCGACCTCGACCTGCCGATGGGGCCCGGATTCCGCGATCCGCGGGAAAACAGCTATTGCTGGCATATCGCCGAAGGACGCCTGCCCGAATTGATCCAGGATCCGGCAGACCATCCGTTCACGCAGACCATGGCGATCACCGAGTTCCTGCCGGTCGGGTGCCACCTGAACACGCCGCTACGCCTGTCCGACGGGACGCTCTACGGTAGCTTCTGCTGCCTCAGTCGCAATCCCGACCGCACGATGACCGACCGCGACGTCGGCGTGCTGCGGGCCTTTGCCGCGCTCGCCGTCGAGCAGATCGAAGCCAACCTCGAAAACGACTATCGCCGCGAACGCATCGATGGCCGCATCACCAAGCTCATCGCCGAACAGGGGCTCCAGATCGTGCAGCAGCCGATCCATTCGGTGCAGACCGGCAAGCCGGTGGGCGTCGAATGCCTGTCGCGTTTCCCCGATGCGATGATGCGCAGCCCCGACAAATGGTTCGACGAGGCGTCCGAAGTCGGTCGCGGAGTGGAGCTGGAACTGCTGGCGATCGAAGCCTCACTGGCCTGTCTCGACCGCATCCCCGAAGAATTCTACGTCTCGGTCAATGCATCGCCCGAGGCCATCCTGTCGGGCAGACTGCCCGAACTCTTGAAAAGTGCCAGCCACAGGGATCTGGTCGTCGAACTGACCGAGCACCAGGAAGTAGCCGATTACAATCTCCTGCGCGAAGCTCTTAAACCGATTTCGAAATATGCGCGGATCGCCATCGACGATGTCGGCTCGGGCTATGCCGGGTTGCGTCACCTCGTCGACCTGTCGCCCGACCTGCTGAAGCTGGATATGGAACTGACCCGCGACGTCCACCAGGACATCGCCCGCTGCGCGCTGGTCGGCTCGATGGTCCGCTTTGCGGAAGCGATCGGTTCGAAACTGATCGCCGAAGGGATCGAAAACGCGGAGGAGGCAGCCGTGCTGAAGCGACTGGGCGTCGAATACGGCCA
>CAYOWF010000165.1:0-5207 GCA_964407585.1 uncultured Qipengyuania sp. | reverse complement strand
TTCGCGGACGAGGAAATCTTCGTCGAAATCCACGAGAACGTGCGCGGCGAGGATGTCTTCGTCGTCCAGTCGACCAGCTATCCGGCGAACGACAACCTCATGGAACTGCTGATCTGCATCGATGCACTCAAGCGTGCGTCTGCCAAGCGGATCACGGCTGTGGTGCCCTATTTCGGCTATGCCCGCCAGGACCGGAAGCCCGGCCCGCGCACGCCGATCTCTGCCAAGCTGGTAGCGAACCTGATCACCGAAGCCGGCGCCGATCGCGTGCTCGCCGTCGATCTCCACGCAGGCCAGATCCAGGGCTTCTTCGATATCCCGACCGACAACCTCTTCGGCGCGCCGGTCATGGCGGCCGACATCCAGGCGCGTTACGGCGACAAGGACCTGATGGTCGTCTCGCCCGACGTCGGCGGCGTGGTCCGCGCCCGCGCGCTCGCCAAGCGGCTCGACAACGCCCCGCTGGCCATCGTCGACAAGCGCCGCGATCGCCCGGGCGAGAGCGAGGTGATGAATATCATCGGCGACGTGAAGGGTCGCCACTGCATCATGATCGACGATATCATCGATTCGGGCGGTACGCTGTGCAACGCCGCGCAATCGCTGCTCGACGAAGGGGCGGCCTCGGTCACCGCCTATATTACCCACGGCGTCCTGTCGGGGGGCGCGGTCGCACGGGTCGACGGCTCGGCGCTGAACGAACTGGTGATCACCGATTCTATTCGGCCGACCGATGCGGCGAAGGATTCCGACAAGATCCGTATCCTCACCATCGCCCCGCTGATCGGGGAAGCGGTGCGCCGGATTGCGGACGAAAGCTCGGTCAGTTCGCTGTTCGACTGAACGCAATGCCGTGCTAGTCTGCCTGCGCCGGGACGCGTGGGGAGACTGCCAGATGAAATTCACCACAACACTGCTGTGCGCGGCTGGCGTTGCGCTTTCCGGATGTTCGCAAGCGGACACGGCCGGCGAAAGCGAAGCGCAGGGCGATAAGCAAGTCGAGGCGCCCGAAGGTCTCGCGCCGGGTTCGAACGAAATGCTGCGTGCGCGGCTTGCGGCGGCGCCCGATCTGGAAGTGCTGATCTCCGACGTGATTATCCCGCCCGGGGCCGAAGTGCCGCGCCATTACCATCCGGGTGAGGAATTCGTCTATGTGATCGAGGGTTCGGCCGTGCATGTCGAGGAAGGCAAGCCCGACCGCGAAAGCCGTGCCGGCGATGCCATGGTCATCGAACCCGAAGCGGTGCATGCGCCGCGCGCAGGTCCGGACGGGACCCGTGCGATCGTGTTCCGCGTCCATCTGAAGGACCAGCCCGAACGCATCCCGGTGCCCGATGCGCCGGACGCGGACGATAGCTAGTCGGTTCCGGAGGAAGGTTCCGCCTTCGGGTCGCGCCAGGGGATTTCGGTAAGGCCCAGCTCGTGCATCGCTTCGAGCCGGCGCACTTGCCGGATTTCGAGGTCGATCCGCAGCAGCACCGCCTCCATCCGCGCCAGCGCGCCCGGCGATGTGCCGAAAAAGTGCTGGATTTCGCGCGTCATGTGCGACTGGTCGTAATAGCGCAGGCGGAAGTCGGCTTCCTCTTCGGGCATGGCCACGCCCAGCAGCGCAGCGGCCATGTCGAGCGCGCGCGCGTGCCGTACGGCCTGCTTCGGACTGACCCCGAAGCTTGCCTTGACCTGGCGTTCGACGGTCCTCCGGCTGACGCCGAACTTGCGTTCGATCTCCGACAGGTCGAGCGCGGAATTCACCAGTAGCCGTCGATAGACGGCGAGCGCCAGCTCCGGCGGTTCATGGTCGACCCGGCTGAACAGTACCTTGCGGCTCAGTTCCTCGAAAGTGTCGAGCCAGCTTTCGCGCGTGTCGGAAGGGTCGTAGGTCGTGTACCTGATGGCAGGCGGCAACCCCTCGTCGAAAGTTTCGATGCGGTCGAGCGTGTCTTCATGGCTCTTCGACTGGTCGAGCGGCGGGGCGCCCGGGTGGAACTGCAACAGGAGGAAGCGGATCGGACCGGAAACCTCTACCGGCATGAGCTTCGTCTGCGGTCCGAAATAGACGGTCCGGCTCAAGTGGGACGCGTCGAACTCCCGCGGACCGTCGGCGGTTTTCACACGCCATTTGCCGCGCAGGAATACGCGAATGCAGGGATTGGCAGAGAAAAAGCCACAGTGCCTCACCGACGCTTTGCCGGCCTTGATGTCTGCAGCCGCAAGCGACTGGACCCATGGGGCGATGTCGGGCGCCGGTGCGCGGCTGTAGGCGAGCGGAAGTCCGTCGCGCGTCAACCCTGTAGTGGAAACGAGCGCGGGCGATGCACCATTGCCATGGCCCACCCGCGACGCGTGACGTTGCTGCTTCCTGATCTCTTGCTCCCCTTCAGCGCGACCCGAAGGGCAGAATTGATATTGTCACCGTCTTGACCATTGCCGCCGACCTGTCAAATGCGCGGGCATGGTTACCCGCTCCGATCTCGATCTCGCCCACCGTCTCGCCGATGCTGCCGGAGAGGCCATCCGGCCGCTGTTCCGTGGCGACTGGGACCAGGAGCAGAAAGCCGACCGCACCTTCGTTACCGAAGCCGACCGCGCCGCCGAAGCCGCGATGCGCGCCATCATCGAGGCGGAACGGAGCGCCGACGGCATCATCGGAGAGGAGTATGGCACGCGCAACGAGGGCGCGGGTCGCCAGTGGGTGCTCGACCCGATCGACGGCACCACCAGCTTCATCGCCGGCCGGCCGATCTTCGGTACGCTGATCGCGCTGCTGCAGGACGGCTTCCCCGTGCTCGGCATCATCGACCAGCCGATCGCGCGCGAACGCTGGGCCGGGCGCATGGGCGAGGGCACGACCTTCAACGGCAAGCCGGTCCGCACCGCCGCCTGCCGCGAGCTGGGCCATGCCGTGCTGGCGACGACCACGCCGCACCAGTTCAGCGACCACGAGGCGGATCACTTCATGGGCCTCGCCAAGGCGGTGGCCGAACGCAAGATCATCTATGGTGGCGATTGCTACAATTACGGGCTCGTCGCCAGCGGCCATGTCGACGTGGTGTGCGAGGCGGGCCTGAAGATCCACGATTTCGCCGCGCTTGCCCCGGTGGTCGAAGGAGCCGGCGGGCTGATGTGCGACTGGCGCGGCGAACCGCTGCATGCAGGAAGCGACGGAAGTGTCCTGGCGATCGGGGACCCGGCGCGCCTCGAAGACGTGCTCGAGGCCATGAACCTGGCGTAAGCGTGCAACACTTCGCAAGGTAACGACACCTTGCGGCAGCCGTTCATTACTTGCCAAGGATTGTGGCGCTAGTCCCTGCAGCTGCCGTTTGGACGGCATTTCAGGGACTAATTCAGGGTCAATTCCAACATGAAGAAATTTGTTATCGCGCTGGCCATGGCCGGCGCATGCATGCCTTTCGCCGCACAGGCTCAGGACGGTTACGACGATGGCTACGAAGGCGAAGCGGGCGATTACGTCAGCGGTGCCGAACGCAAGGCCGGTTTGCGCTTTGAAGGCCGCGCCTTCTACGAGCGCATCGACGATCCCGAACTCGATCTGGGAATCACCTATGAATTCGGCAGCGGCGTGGGTGCCGGTTTCGAAGCCGGTTACGATATCCCCGTAGGCGAAACGGTCACCGTCGGCCCCTACTTCACCTATGACTTCTCCTCGCTAGAAACCTGCGACGCCGGCGATTGCTTTGCGGCTCCCGAATATTGGGCGGCGGGCGTCCAGGTCGGCCTTGCCACCGGCAAAAGCGGGTTGCTGTTCGGCAAGATCGGCTACGGCCAGCAGACGGTAACGGTAGAGGGCACGTATGACGATCCCGTCTTCGGACCGCTCACCATCGACGAACGCGACAGCTTCGGCGGCTACAATTTCGCCGTCGGTTACGAGCATGGCTTCGGCGAAACCCTTTATGCCCGCGGCGAATTCGGTGTGAGCGAAAGCTACGACGTCTACGGTTTCGACCTGCAGCGCGGCCTTGTCGCACTGTCGCTCGGCGCGCGTTTCTAACGACCGTTCCGAACCGCAACGGAGGGGCGGGGCCACGGGTCCCGCCCTTTTCTTTGTCCTTCCCAGACGACGGCGATTGCCATAGGTGACCCTGCGTGAGCGAGGGTGCAGGAAAACTCGATGGCAAGATAGCGCTGGTGACCGGCGCTGCACGCGGGCTCGGTTTCGAGATCGCGAAGCGCCTCGCGGACGACGGCGCGCGGGTCTGGCTTGCGGGGCGTGACGAGGCTGCGCTGGGCAAGGCCTGCGAAGCCATCGGAGACCGGGCCCGCCCGCTGGCGTTCGACATTACCGACGAACCGGCCACCGCCGCGGCATTCCAGACGCTTGCCGGGGACGGTCTCGACATCCTGGTGAACAATGTCGGCGATCGCGATCGCCGCCGGTTCGTGGAAATCACGCGCGAGGACATGGCGGGCCTGCTGGCTTCCAACCTGGTGGCCCCCTTCGACCTCGCCCGGCGCGCGGTTCCGCTGATGCGGGCACGCAATTACGGCCGCATCGTCAACATCACCTCGATCGCCGCCGAAATCGCACGCGGCGACGTCGCCTATACGGCGAGCAAGGGCGGGCTGGCGGCGCTTACCCGGGCGCTGGCTGCGGAACTGGGACCGGAGGGCATCACCGTGAATTCGGTCGCGCCGGGCTTCTTTGCGACCGAGGCCAATGCGGACATGGTCGCCGACGAAGCCATTGCCGCGCACCTGAAGCGGCGTACCTCGCTCGGACGCTGGGGCGCGCCGCACGAGATCGCCGGAGCGGTGACCTTCCTCGCTTCCCCCGATGCCGGTTACATTACCGGGCAAAGCATCGCGGTGGACGGAGGTTATCTCTCCCACTTCTAACTTGCATTCCTCCGGGGAATCGCTATCTGCGCGGCCTTCACCGACACGTGATTCATCTGCCGGTCTGGCCGTAAGGGCTGCCAGGGCTGGTTGTACGTGTCTCTGATTCGATATCCGATTAGGAGATGAAAATGCCCAAGCTGAAGACCAAGAGCGGTGTGAAGAAGCGCTTCAAGATCACCGCCAACGGCAAGGTCAAGCACGGTGTGGCCGGCAAGCGCCACCGCCTGATCAGCCACAATGCGAAGTATATCCGCCAGAACCGCGGCACCACCGTCCTGTCGGAAGCCGACACCAAGACGGTGAAGAAGTGGGCGCCTTACGGCCTCGACTGATCGCGAACTAAGGAG
>CAYOWF010000164.1:0-5289 GCA_964407585.1 uncultured Qipengyuania sp. | reverse complement strand
AACCATCACCGTCGAACAGCGCGACGCGGTCACGCTGATCACGCTCAACCGCCCGCAGGCGCTCAACGCCCTGAACAGCAAGGTGCTCGAAGAACTGATCGAAGCCTTCGCCGCCTACCAGGCCGACGGCAGCCAGCTCTGCGCGGTGCTCACCGGATCGGGCGACAAGGCTTTTGCCGCAGGTGCCGACATCAAGGAAATGAGCGAGAAGGAAGCGGCCGACTTCTACCTCGAGGATTTCTTCAGCCCCTGGACCAGCGAGATCGTCAAGAAGACCCGCAAGCCGTGGATCGCGGCGGTCAACGGCTTCGCGCTGGGCGGCGGCTGCGAACTGGCGATGATGGCGGATTTCATCATCGCGAGCGAGAACGCCAAGTTCGGCCAGCCCGAAATCAAGCTGGGCGTGGCGCCCGGCATGGGCGGTTCGCAGCGGCTGACCAGGGCCATCGGCAAGTCCAAGGCCATGGAAATGTGCCTGACCGGACGCATGATGGGCGCCGAAGAGGCCGAACGCAGCAATCTCGTCGCGCGCGTCGTGCCGCATGACGATTTGCTCGACGATGCGATGAAGACCGCCGCGCAAATCGCCGCGATGCCTCCCATGGCAGCGATCGCGAACAAGGAAATGGTCAACGCCGCCTTCGAGACGAGCCTCGACCAGGGCCTGATCGTCGAACGCCGCATCTTCCAGATACTCACCGCGAGCGAGGACAAGAAGGAAGGCATGGCCGCCTTCGTCGAAAAGCGCGAGGGCAAGTGGACTGGGAGATAATTCTCAAGGGCTTCGGGCTCGTCATTTTCGGCCTGCTGTTCCTCCGCCTCGGACTGGATGGATGGAAACATCGGCGCGCCGAACGCATCAGTCTGATCGAGGCGGCGATCCTCAAGGCGGGTGGAGAAGACGAGCCCCTGCCATTCAACCGCTGGGACCGGATGATGGCCTATCTGCAGCCGGTTCTCATGCTGGTTTTCGGACCCTTGATGATCTTCGGCGGCATTGCGGTCCTTTCACTTTTGGGAGACTGACATGACAGGCGCCTTCGTCGGCCTCGGCAGGATGGGCGGCGGAACGGCGGCGCTCCCCGGACCCGGCTTTCCTACAGGGCGCCATTCCTGCTAGTCCCGCAATCCTTCGCGCGCCCTCCTGCAAACGGGCTCGCACGATCGGTACGGGCCCGCCACCCAGCCGGCGCAATGTGTAACCCTGTGGCAGCAATGATGTTATTTTTCAGTATGTTATAGTGTAGGATTTAGCGGACACCCGTGTAACCCTGTGTAACCCTGTGTAACCTACAGCGGCGCATAAGAACAATTCGCGAGAGGAAACGGATATGAAAATCGCCTTCATCGGCCTCGGAAACATGGGCGGCGGGATGGCCGCCAACCTCGTGAAGGCGGGGCACGAAGTGAACGCCTTCGACCTGTCCGAAGATGCGCTGGCTGCGGCCAGGGACAATGGCTGCGCCACCTTCACCGATGCCGCAGAAGCCGTGAAGGGCGTCGACGGCGTCGTCACCATGCTGCCCAATGGCGGGATCGTGAAATCGGTTTACGAAAACAGCGTCATCGGCAAGGCCCCCGCAGGGGCGGTGCTGCTCGACTGTTCGACCATCGATGTCGCCACTGCCAAAGACGTCATCGCCGGGGCCGAAGCTGCCGGATACGACATGGTCGACGCGCCCGTTTCGGGCGGTATCGCCGCAGCGAATGGCGGCACGCTGACATTCATGGTCGGCGGCACCGCCAAGGCGTTCGAGCGCGCCTCGGAAGTGCTCGATGCGATGGGCAAGGCGGTGATCCATGCGGGCGATGCCGGTGCGGGGCAGACGGCGAAGATCTGCAACAACATGCTGCTCGCCATCACCATGATCGGCACGACCGAAGCCATGACCATGGCCGGCAAGCTCGGCCTCGATCCGCAGAAGTTCTACGAGATCAGCTCGCAATCCTCGGGCTATTGCTGGCCGCTCAACGCCTATACGCCGATGCCCGGCGTGGGCGTCGAAAGCCCGGCGGACAAGGACTACCAGGGCGGTTTCGCCACTGCGCTCATGCTCAAGGACCTGCGGCTTGCGATGGAAGCGGCCGAAAGCGTCGATGCCAGCACGGCGCTGGGTAGCCATGCCACCGAGATCTACGAAGCCTTCGCCAAGGAAAATGGCGGGCTCGATTTCTCGGCCATTATCAAGACGCTCTGATATGTGGGGAATGGTGGTATCGCGACACTGCCAATAGGGCGACTGGCCGAAAGGCTCGGGGCAGCACCGCGATACCAAGAGTGTTATACGCGCAAGCCCCTAGCGAATCTTGTATCTAAATCTGGCTTTATTCTGAAATTTTAGCCCAAATTGTCCCGAATCCGCGCAATCCAGCGCCTCGGGGCCTCCCTGCGCCCGATTTCGGCTACGAATTCCTGCCCGCGGGCCACGCTCCGGATTCGGCCACCCCGCAGCCAGCGATCCGCCCTGTCGTGATAGCTGAGGCCGCCCCTGCCCAGCCATTTCGGGCGATTCCACAGGCTCGGCGGGCCGCCGGGCACCGTGAGCCGCAAGGCACTGCCTGCGGTGCGGGCCGTCCTGCCGGGCCCGATATAGAGGCAATCGTTGGTCCCGTGCATTTCCAGCGCATGCGGGTGGGAGATTCCTCGGTAGGTCTCGCGCTCCGCCTCGTCGCAATGGGCCAGATGGACCATGCGTTCGACCTCGAGATAGCCGAAGATGCGGTGATGCGGCTCTCCGGTTTCCTCTTCGCGGAACAGGCCGAAGAAGAGGAACACGTCGCCGATGCCCACGCCGCGATTGGCAAGATGGGTTTGCGCGGCGCCGACCTGCCCGAAGACGCAGGTGCCATCGGGAAGGAACATCGGATCGTGATGACACAAGTCTGCAGCGCCGAGCTTGCCGCGGCTGGCCTTCGCCGCATGATCGCCCATCCCCAGTTCGCCATAGGTCGTGCGCGAGGCGACGCCGGCGGGGATCGGCAGGCTCACCGGCCTGCCGTCGACGATCGGCGAGGGTCCCCCTCCCGCCGCGCTGTCGAAACCCTTGCGGCTGAAGATGATCCTCATGACCGCCGGCGGGTGCTCAACGGCCGCCCTGTTCGCTCATCGAGGGTTCGCCGCCCGGCGGATTCGGTTCTTCCCAGGCGAGGACCGGCTTGCGCGCGGCCAGCGTCTCGTCGAGGCGGCGGCGCGGCGCGTAATGCGGCGCGGTCTTCAGGGTTTCGTCCCCGGCGCGCGCCCGTTCCGCCACGCTGCGAAGCGCGCCGATGAACTGGTCGAGCGTCGCCTTGCTTTCGGTCTCGGTCGGTTCGACCAGCATCGCGCCATGCACCACCAGCGGGAAATACATGGTCATCGGGTGGTAGCCCTCGTCGATCATCGCCTTGGCGAGGTCGAGCGTGGAGATGTCCTCGGCGAAACCCTTATCGCTGAACAGCGCCTCGTGCATGCAGGGCCCGCTGTGGCCGAAGGGCGCGTCGAGCACGTCCTCGAGGCTGCGCAGGATGTAATTGGCATTGAGCACCGCATCCTCCGCCACCTGGCGAAGGCCGTCGGCCCCGTGGCTCAGGATGTAGGCGAGCGCGCGGGTGAACATGCCCATCTGGCCGTGGAAGGCGGTCATCCGGCCGAAGGCTTCGGTATGGCCGTATTCCTCGGCATTCTCCTCTTCGACGAGATGCACTGCGCCATCCTTGCCGCGCACGACATAGGGCAGCGGGCCATAGGGCGCGAGCGCTTCGGACAACACCACCGGGCCGGAGCCGGGACCGCCGCCGCCATGCGGGGTGGAGAAGGTCTTGTGCAAATTGATGTGCATCGCATCGACGCCGAGGTCGCCCGGGCGGACCTTGCCGACGATGGCGTTGAAGTTCGCGCCGTCGCAATAGACGAAGCCGCCCGCCTCATGGACCGCGTCGGAGATTTCCTTGAGGTCGCGCTCGAACAGGCCGAGCGTCGAGGGGTTGGTGATCATCACGCCCGCCACGTCACAGCCCCTTTCCCCGCCCTTGGCGAGCCGGCTCTTGAGCGCATCGAAATCGACCCGCCCGTCGCCGTTCGCGGGGATGTCCTCGATCTTGTAGCCGGCGAAGGCGGCGGTGGCGGGATTGGTGCCATGCGCGCTTTCGGGGACGAGGATGACCTCGCGAGCATCGCCGCGCGCCTCGAGCGCAGCGCGGATGCAGAGGATGCCGCACAATTCGCCATGCGCCCCAGCCTTCGGGCTCATCGCGACGCCGTGCATGCCGGTCAGGTCGATCAGCCAGTTGGCGAGCTCGTTGATGACTTCGAACCCACCTCGCACCGTATCGACCGGCTGCAAGGGGTGGACGTCGGCGAAGCCGGGCATCCGCGCGATCTTCTCGTTGAGCCGCGGATTATGCTTCATCGTGCAGCTTCCGAGCGGGAAGAGGCCGAGGTCGATGGCGTAATTCTGCCGCGAAAGCCGCGTGTAATGGCGGACCGTCTCGGGCTCCGACAGGCCGGGCAGGCCGATCCGTGCATCGCGGTCGAGGCCGCCCAGGCGGTTCGCGCCTGCCTGCGGTTCGGGCAGGTCTACACCGGTGGTCCCGGTATTGCCGATCTCGAAGATCAGCGGTTCTTCGAGCATCAGCGCGCGATTGCCGGTCACGGTATCGGGGCCGCTCATCGCATTGTGATCCTGCACGGGGCTGCCGGGCTTCCAGCCGGACTGGTTGGGCGCGCTCATGCCAGCACCTCCTTCAGCGCGGAGGCAAGCGTTTCGATGTCCTCCTCGGTGGTCGTCTCGGTCACCGCGACGATCAGCCCGTCGGCCAGTTCCTCGTGCTGCGGGAAGAGGCGGCCGAGCGAGACGCCCGCGAGCACCTTGTCCTTCGCCAGCTTGCGCACGACGGCGCGGGCATCCTGGCCGAGCCGGATGGTGAATTCGTTGAAGAAGCTGTCGTTGAGCACCGTGACCCCCGGCACCTGCGCCAGCCGGTCGGCGGCCATGCAGGCCAGCCGGTGGTTCTCCATCGCCAGCTGGCGCAGCCCCTTCTCGCCCAGCAGCGTCATGTGGACGCTGAACGCCAGCGCGCAGAGACCCGAATTGGTGCAGATGTTACTCGTCGCCTTCTCGCGGCGGATATGCTGTTCGCGGGTCGAAAGCGTCAGCACGTAGCCGCGCTTGCCCTCCGCATCCTGCGTCTCGCCGCAAAGGCGGCCCGGCATCATCCGGACATGCTTGGGATCGCGCACCGCGAACAGGCCCAGATAGGGCCCGCCGAACTGCAGGCCGACGCCGATCGACTGGCCTTCGCCCACGACGA
>CAYOWF010000163.1:0-5334 GCA_964407585.1 uncultured Qipengyuania sp. | reverse complement strand
GGGCTGCGAGCGGCTTCATCATGGAATTGCCGCGTTACCAGCTGCCGCGGATCCGAGATCTCGCGATCGGCCTGTGGCAGCGCGCCTGGGTCTTCCTGCGCCGCGCGGGTACGATCATCTTCGTGGCCACGATCGCGCTTTGGGTCCTGCTCAGCTTCCCCAAGGCTGAGCCGGGAGAGAGCCAGCTCGATGCCAGCTATGCGGGCGCGGTGGCCGACACGCTCCATCCGGTGCTCGAGCCGGTCGGCTTCAATCGCGAGATGAGCCTTGCGCTGGTTCCCGCCATTGCCGCACGCGAAGTCGCCGTATCGGCGCTGGCCACGACCTATGCCGTCGATGCGGAGGACGAGGACCTTGCCGCCCAAGGCGTGACCGAGAAGATCGCGGCGCTGTGGAGCCTGCCGACGGCGCTGGCCTTCCTCGCCTGGTTCGTGTTCGCTCCGCAATGCCTTTCGACCATCGCGGTCACGCGGCGCGAAACCAATGGGTGGAAATGGCCGATCGTCATGGTCGCCTATCTCTTTGCACTCGCCTGGATCGCCGCCGGCGCGACCTATTGGATCGCCGCCGGCCTCGGACTTTAGCCTCCGGTCCGGTGGAAACGGCGCATACGGGCCTAGAACCGACTCGCTTGCATCGTTAGGCCAAGCGCCAACACATTCACGAAGGAACGAATCGATGGCCGGTAGCCTCAACAAAGTCATGCTGATCGGAAACCTGGGCGCAGACCCCGAAATCCGCAGCTTCCAGAACGGCGGCAAGGTCGCGAACCTGCGCATCGCGACGTCCGAACAGTGGAAGGACCGCAATACCGGCGAACGCCAAGAACGGACCGAATGGCATACCGTGTCGATCTTTTCCGAAGGTCTGATCAATGTCGTCGAGAGGTACCTGCGCAAGGGCAGCAAGGTTTTCGTCGAAGGCCAGCTTCAGACGCGCAAGTGGCAGGACCAGCAGGGTAACGACCGCTACAGCACCGAAGTCGTGCTGCGCGGCTTCAACGGCACGCTGACCATGCTCGACGGGCCGGGTGGCGGCCAGGGCGGCGGCGGAGGCGGCGGGTCGCGCGGCGGCGACTATGGCGGCGGTGGCGGCCAGGGAGGCGGCGGCTGGAACCAGGGCGGTGGCGGCCAGGGCGGCGGCAACGGCAACCAGGGCGGCGGTTCGAACTACGACGATCTCGACGACGACATCCCGTTCTGAGCCGAAGCTCGCTAGCTTCCCAGCCCCCCGATCGGACCGACCAGTCCGTACCATTCGGGCGAACCCCATAGCATTGCCGTGGCAATCGCACCCGGGATCATCAGGGCCGCCCAGATCCAATAGGCCCGATGCACGGTCTTGAGCCGGTAAAGGTCCCAGAAGAATAGCGGCGCAATCAGCAAGAGCGGAAACAGTTCTGCGGTAAGCGGGCTCTCCGGCATGGTGTGCGGGAGGAACTGCATGCGATCGGTGGCTGCCGGCATAGGGACCAGCGTCGCGAGGAACATCAGGCGCTTGTGCATGCCTGAATCGCGCTTGCGATACCACAGCGCCAGACTGGCGAGCACGGCGAAGAACACTCCCGCTCTTATCTGCAGCAGCATGATGTCGTTCACGAAGGGAACGAGCTCGGTTTGCAATTGCATCGCCACTTCGGCGGGCGCATTGGCGATCGCTTCCGCAAGCTGTGCGCGGCGCGTGGGTATCAGGATGAACCCGGCGATCACGATGGCGGGAACGAGGAACAGACCTGCGATGCCCAATTGCATGTGCCCTTCCTTGCGCCCGGTCGCCATAAGCGTGGCCTGGACGAGCAGGAGCGAAATCCATGCCCCCATCAGGACGGCGTGCACGTGCAGGATCGGGGGGAGCGGCGGTGCTGCACCGGCGTTCACCATCGCCACCATTCTGATGGAATCGGGGATGAAACCGACCAGGACGACGACGAAGAAAAGCGCCGCCGTGAAGACGAATATCCAGCGATCGACGAAGGCCGTCGTGCCGCCTTGTGCGGGTGGAACCGAAATCGTTTGATGAGCCGTCGCCATAAAACCCTCCCCGGGACGCGACCGGCTACTGACATATCATGAGCTTGCCGACGCGCAAAGCCGGTACGCGCAGGCCTCGTCAGTCCTTCTTCAGCGCCGCCAGCGCTTCGGCCAGCGGGCCGCTGGGCTTGCGCTCCTCGTCGCTTTCGATGCCCGCTTCCTCACGAACCGTATCCGCCCCCGGTCCCTCGCGGTAGGGATCGATCGCCAGGCCGAGCGTCTGTGCCAGCGCCTCGCCGAGGTCGAAGGTCTCGCCTTCGTAATCGATCTCGTCGAGGTCTTCCTCGGTGAGCTCGAATTCCTCGTCCTCTTCGTAATCGGCCATCCGGCCTGCGGGCACGAAGCGGAGCGAGAAGGTTTCCGCGACATCGTAGGTCAGGTCTTCGCGCGTCACGGCGCAGGGCTGTTGTATCGTCGCATCGAGCGTGCCGTCGACCAGCACTGCCTCGTCCTTCTCGCCGAAATCGACCTTGGCGACGAGCCTTTGAATGGCAGTTACCCCGAAACGCTTGGCCAGCGCGGCGCGCTCGGCCTCGCTGGCTTCCACCTCCATCGTTCCGGAGGGGAGGGCACGCGGCTTGATCAGGCGTACGAGCTCGTTCGCATCGCCGCCGCTCATGCCGCAATCTCTCCTGCACGCAACCGGTCGGCACTGGTGCGCCCGAGCCGCTTGTGCAGGCGAATCATGCGTTCCGCCAACGCCTCCGCCTCGTCTTCCTGCGACAGGGTGACGTTGCGCCTCAACGCTTCGGCCAGTGCCGCCCGGTCTTCATCGGCCAGGGCCGTGCGATAGGTGCCGAGCCGCCCGCCCATGCTGCTCATCAGCTTGCCGATCTTCTTGCCCACGGTGGGATCGCCGATGCCCGCCTCGCGCAGCTGGCCTTCCATGTCCTCGACGAAGAGTTCGGTGACCAGCGCGGTGTGCGGGGCGAGCTCCTCCTCGCGTTCCATCCGCAGAAGCACGAGGCTGAGCACGAGCGTGATCATGTCGAAACGCCCCTCCACCGTGTCGGCCACGCCGCACATGCGATACCAGTCCGGTTCGCGCGCCTGCTCGACGATGGCGTGCCACAGCACCCGCCATTGTTCGCGGGGGTCGGGCTGGGTGCCGAAGAGGCGGGCGATGAAGGACATGGGAAAAGCGTCTCGCTATTGATTCGTTCAGCGGCAATTAAAGCCGTCATCCCCACCGCTTCGCGAGACACAAGTTGCATGCGCGCGCGCGGCGGTTTAGGGCGTCGCTCGCGCATATAGGGCGCAGCTGGCCCGAGGCCAAGCGCGCCGGAGATACGGAGTTGAAGCAGTTCGCATGAGGGTCACCAAAATCCTTGCCACCACCGCGCTTGTCGCGGCCGGAATTTCGCTGGGCGCCTGCTCCTCCATTCGCGAACCGCGCGGCTATATCGTCGATGCCGTGCTGCTGGATTCGGTGAAGGCGGGTATCGACAACCAGCGCAGCGTCGAAATGACGCTGGGCCGTCCGACCTTCACCAGCCAGTTCGGCGAACCGACCTGGTATTACGTGTCCTCGACCACGGGCCGCAAACCCTTCGTGCGTCCGACCATTCAGGCGCATCAGGTGCTGGCCGTGAAGTTCGGCCCCGGGGGCGAAGTCCTTTCGGCAGAACGTTCGGGCATCGACAAGGTCGTCTACCTCACCCCCGATGGTGACAAGACGCCGACGCTTGGCCGCGAACGGAGCTTCCTCGAAGACCTGTTCGGCAATATCGGCACGGTCCGCCAGCCGGGTCTCGGCGGCGGGCAGGGCGGCCCGGGCGGCTAAGGCGTTTCTCCTCCGCCTTCGGGTCTGCATTGGCTTGACCCTTCCGGCGCGCTCCCCATATCGCGCTGCATGGACGATAGAGACAATCGCCACGGGCTGACCCAGTGGCACGGAACCACCATTATCGGCGTTCGCAAGGGCGATCGCATCGTCATTGCCGGGGACGGACAGGTCTCCATGGGCAATACGGTGATGAAGCCCAATGCGCGCAAGGTGCGCCGGATCGGTGCCAAGGATGAAAACGGGGTCGAGAAAGTCGTCGCCGGATTCGCCGGGGCCACTGCGGATGCCTTCACCCTGTTCGAACGGCTCGAGAAGAAGCTCGAACAATATAACGGCCAGCTGCTGCGCGCCGCGGTCGAACTGACCAAGGACTGGCGCACCGACAAATATCTGCGCAATCTCGAAGCCCTGATGATCGTCGCCGACAAGGAAAACCTCCTCGTGCTTACCGGCAATGGGGACGTCCTCGAACCCGAAGGGGGCATCACCGCGATCGGCTCGGGCGGCAATTATGCGCTGGCGGCGGCCAAGGCGATCGCCGAATATGAAGACGATCCCGAAGTGATTGCGCGCAAGGCCATGCAGGTCGCCGCGGACATCTGCGTCTTCACCAATGGCAATGTGACCCTCGAAGAGGTCTGAGAATTTACATGGACAATCTGACACCCAAGGCGATCGTCGCCGCGCTCGACGAGCACATCATCGGGCAGAAGGACGCCAAGCGCGCCGTGGCCGTGGCCCTGCGCAATCGCTGGCGCCGCCAGCGGCTCGACCGCGACCTGCGCGACGAAGTCACGCCCAAGAACATCCTCATGATCGGCCCCACCGGCTGCGGCAAGACCGAGATCAGCCGCCGCCTCGCGAAGCTTGCCGAAGCGCCCTTCGTCAAGGTGGAAGCGACCAAGTTCACCGAGGTCGGCTATGTCGGCCGCGACGTCGAACAGATCGCGCGCGACCTGGCCGAGGAAGCGATCCGGCTCGAAAAGGACCGCCGCCGCGAAGCGGTGCGCGAGACCGCCAGCCAGGCTGCCATGGACCGGCTGCTCAACGCGCTGGTGGGCGAGAATGCCAGCGAAGCGACGCGCGAGGCCTTCCGCGAGCGCGTGGTGCAGAATGCGATGAACGACACCGAGGTCGAGATCGAGGTCAAGGAACAGCCGGGCGGGAATATGGAAATCCCCGGCATGCCCGCCAATGTCGGCATGATCGATCTTTCGGACATGCTCGGCAAGGCGATGGGCAAGTCGAACCTCAAGCGCCGGAAATTGAAGGTCCCCGATGCATGGGACCGGCTGGTCGAGGAAGAGGCCGAGAAGCGCATGGACCAGGACGACGTTCACCGCGTCGCGCTGGAAAATGCGGAGACCAACGGCATCGTCTTCCTCGACGAGATCGACAAGATCGCCGCGAGTGACGTGCGCGGCGGTTCGGTCAGCCGAGAAGGCGTGCAGCGCGACCTGCTACCGCTGATCGAAGGCACCACCGTGGCCACCAAATACGGACCCATGAAGACCGACC
>CAYOWF010000162.1:0-5407 GCA_964407585.1 uncultured Qipengyuania sp. | reverse complement strand
TCGGCATCCGCGTGATGCGCATCGCCGCCAAGGACATCCTCGAAAACATGGACGCAGTCCTCGAACGTATCACCCTCGGCATGCGCAGCCGCATCGCCGACAAGCAGCAGGCGCGCCGCGACCACCAGCGCAATTCCGCGCCGCGCCCCCGCTACACCAGGAATGACAATGCTGAAGATTGATAACCTCTCTGCCGAAATCGACGGCAAACAGATCTTCAACGGTCTGACCCTCGAAGTGCCCGCTGGCGAGGTCCATGCGATCATGGGCCCCAATGGTGCGGGCAAGTCAACGCTGGCCTACGTTCTGGGTGGCCGCCCCGGCTACGAGGTGACCGGCGGATCGGTCAGCTTCAACGGGCAGGACCTGCTCGACATGGAGCCGCACGAGCGCGCTGCCGCGGGCCTGTTCCTCGGCTTCCAGTACCCGGTCGAAATTCCCGGCGTCTCGAACGTGCAGTTCCTGCGCGAGGCGCTGAACGCACAGCGCAAGAGCCGTGGCGAAGAACCGCTGACCGGCGGCGAATTCCTCAGGCTGGCGAAAGAGAAGGCCGGCCTGCTCAAGCTCGACATGGACATGCTCAAGCGCAATGTGAACGTCGGCTTTTCGGGCGGCGAGAAGAAGCGCGCCGAAATGGTCCAGATGGGCATCCTCGACCCCAAATTCGCCGTGCTCGACGAAACCGACAGCGGGCTCGACATCGATGCGCTGCGCGTCGTGGGCGACGGCATCAATGCGATCATGCGCGATCCCGCCAAGGGCGTGCTGCTGATCACCCATTACCAGCGCCTGCTCGAAGTGGTGAAGCCGGACAAGGTCTCGATCCTCAGCAAGGGCCGGATCGTGACGACCGGCGGACCGGAACTCGCGCTGCGTCTCGAAAGCGAAGGTTACGACGCCGTGATGGAGGCTGCCTGATGCTGGAATTGCTCACGCTCGCCATCGCCCAGTCCGCCGCTCCCGCTGCCGCCCCTTCGCAAGAGGCGGTGGCGAAGGAGATGGTCGCGATCAATCGCACGCTCGATAAATGGAAGGGCGGGGTGTACAAGAACGAAGGCAAGATCACCTGCCGTATGGAAACCAGCTCGGGCGACCAGGCGGTCGACCTCTTGCGCTGCACCGCGATGGTGAAGTGCTACGCGCCTCGCGTGGACGACCTCGATGCGATCGCCAATGCCGATCTTCCGCTGGAAGAACGCAAGGAGCAGATGCAGGCGGTGATGGACGATGTCGAACCTTGCATCGCAGAGGCGCACCGCGACGGCGTGCGGCGCATCGCCACGGTTAGGGCTGCACAATGAGCGGCACGATCGACCTTCCGACCCGCAGGGATGAAGCCTGGCGTTATGCCGCGGTCGAGAAGCTGCGCGAAAGCGATCTCACCACCTGGCGGCAGATCGACGTCGCCGCGGGCGAGAGCCTGCGCGAACTCCTGCTCGTAACCGATGAAAATTCCGGAGAAACCTCGGTTCATCGCCTGCGCGTCACGATTGGCGAGGGCGCGCGGTTCGAACTGTTCGGCGTCATTGCTTCTGCGGACTACGCACGCGTCGAACTCGACGTGACGCTCGCCAGGGGCGCACATTTCGAGATGGGCGGGATTACCGTCGGCGGGCGCGACACGGTGCGCGAATTCGTCACGCGGACGACCCATGCAGAGCCCGAAGCCACCAGCAATCAGACCGTGCGCGCGGTTCACTGGGGCAAGGGCACGGGCAATTTCCTCGGCAGTATCGATGTCGTGCGCCATGCGCAGAAGACCGACGCGGCGCAGGATTTCAAGGGCTTGCTGCTCGAAAAGGGCGCGAGCGTGAACGCCGTGCCGCAGCTCGAAATCTTCGCCGACGATGTGAAATGCGCCCATGGCGCCACCGTCGGCCAGCTCGACGAGGCTGCGCGTTTCTACATGGCGGCGCGCGGGCTGACCCCCGAACTGTCGCGCCGCTTGCTGGTGCAGGCCTTCATCGCCGATGCGCTGGTCGGGCTCGACGACGATGGGGCGGCCCAGGAACAATTGCTCCGGGCCGCGCTCGACAAGCTGGACAGGCACCTGTGAGCGAAGCGGCCACCCTTTCGCGCAAGGTCGACTTTCCCGGGCTCGTCACCGCCGACGGACAGCCCTGGCACTATCTCGACACTGCCGCATCGGCGCAGAAGCCGCAGGCCGTGGTGGATGCGATGAGCCGCGCGCTGGGCCGCGAATATGCGACCGTGCACCGCGGGGTCTACAGCCGCTCGGCGCAGATGACGCTGGGCTACGAAGCCGCACGCCGCCGCGTGGCCGACTTCATCGGGGCGCGATCGGAGAACGAGATCGTGTTCGTCCGCGGCGCGACCGAGGCGATCAACCTCGTCGCCGCGACATGGGGCATGACGCAGATCGGCGAGGGCGACCGGATCGTCCTCTCCACGCTCGAACATCATTCGAATATCGTTCCCTGGCAGATGCTTGGCGAACGTACCGGAGCCCAAATCGACGTCTGCCCGCTGACCGAAGACGGCCGTATCGACCTCGGAGCGCTCGAGGCGCTTCTCACGCATCGTACCAAATTGGTTGCCGTTGCGCATGTTTCGAACGTTTTGGGTTCGGTCCTCGATGCGCGACAAGCCGCCGACCTCGCCCATTCGGTGGGCGCCAAGCTGCTGCTCGACGGCTGCCAGGCCGCGCCGCGAATGACGCTCGACATGGCCGCGCTCGATTGCGACTTCTATGCCTTCTCCGGTCACAAGCTCTACGGGCCGACCGGGATCGGCGTGCTGTGGGCGCGCGAGGAGATCCTCGATCGCATGCCCCCTTACCAGGGCGGCGGCGCGATGATCGAGAAGGTCGCCTTCGACGGCACCACCTACGCCCCGCCGCCGCAGCGCTTCGAGGCCGGCACGCCGATGATCACCGAGGCGATCGCGCTGCATGCCGCGGTGGATTACGTCGCCGACCTCGACCCCGACCGCCTGTTCGAGCACGAAAGCCGGCTTGCCGCCACGCTGCGCGAGGAATTGCGCAAGCTGAACGCCGTGACGCTGTTCGGGCCCGATGAAAGCGCCGGAATCGTCTCCTTTGCGCTCGAAGGGGTTCATCCGCACGACCTGGGCACCATATTGGATGAGGAAAACGTCGCCATCCGGGCCGGCCATCACTGTGCGCAGCCCCTGATGGACCACCTTGGCGTACCCGCCACGGCACGCGCCAGTTTCGGCCTCTACAACGACGAAAGCGATATCGACGCGCTGTTGCGCGGAATTGAAAGGACCCGGAGGATCTTCGGATGAACAAACCGTCTGACGACAATGATTTCATCGCGGCCCCGTCGCCGGCGGAAACGGCTGCGGCAAAACCGCCGCGTGCACGAGTGTCGGATGCCGTCGACCCCGAAGAAAGCGCGAGCGAGCAGTTCGAACGCAAGCGCGATTACCTCGAAGGTTTCCTTGCCAAGCAGCCCGAAACCGAGAGTGCCTCGGGAGCGGGCGGCAAGTTGCAGCAGGCCGTCATCGATGCGCTCAAGGAAATCTACGACCCGGAAATCCCGGTCAACATCTACGATCTCGGCCTGATCTACGGGGTCGAGGTGGACGACGAGTGCGATGTCACCGTCATCATGACGCTGACGACCCCGCACTGCCCGGTCGCAGAAACCATGCCGGGCGAAGTCGAGCTGCGCGCCGCCAGCGTGCCCGGTGTGCGCGACGCCGAGGTCACTCTCGTATGGGATCCGCCGTGGGGACCCGACAAGATGACCGACGAAGCCCGCCTCGAACTGGGGATGCTCTGATGACCGACACAACCACCCGCCCCGCTCCCAAGGCCGCAGTCGTCCTGACGCCCCGCGCAGAAGAGCGTGTGGCCGAACTGATGTCCAAGGCACCGGAAGATGCGATAGGCGTCAAGCTGTCCACCCCGCGCCGCGGCTGTTCCGGCCTCGCCTATTCGGTCGATTACGTTTCCGAAGAGGCGAAATTCGACGAGAAGATCGAAACCCCCGGCGGCACCTTCTACATCGACGGGGCAAGCGTCCTCTACCTCGTCGGCAGCACCATGGACTGGGTGGAAGACGATTTTTCCGCCGGTTTCGTGTTCGAAAACCCCAATGCCAAGGGCGCCTGCGGCTGCGGCGAAAGCTTTATGGTCTGACCCGGTTAGGATTAGCGTCTCAGCGCCCGCACGCAGGCAGCCCGGTCGACATCCTCGCCATCGCTGGCGCGGCGCGCTTCTACATGCGTCGCGCTCGGCCGTGCACCGGGACTCAACGGATAGAGATAGATGTCGAGCACGCAGGGCTGTCCGCTGAACTGAAGCTTCATCGCATCGCCCTCCTTCACCTCCAGGCGCGGTGCGCCGAAGATATTGGCGAGCGCGGTCGCATCGCGACCGATCACGCCTTCCAGACCCGGCAGGTTCATCACCTTGGGGGCAATGAAGCTACCGGTCGATGGCGCCGGGCGGACGGGCTGTTGCGGCGGCGGGCGTGTCGAGACGACGGGGCGCCGCTCGACAGGCGTGTAGGTTTTCGGCGTACTCATGCAGCCCGAGAGGGCGGCAATCATGGCCAGGAGTGTGGCGACCTTACGCATTGGCGGCCCTTGTACGATGAACGAGATGGGTGGCACTGGCAGCGCCGATAACGGGGGCCAGCAGATTGGCAAAGGGTACCAGGAGGAGGCCGGCAACGGCACCGCCGAGCATGAATCGATTGGCCTGGCCGAGCGGGGCGAGTTCGCTTTCGTCGACCTTGTGCCTCAGCCAGACCATGTCCTGCAGTTCCCGCCCGAGCAGGAAGGCGTTGACGGCCCAGAATAGCAGCGCCGTCCCGATTCCGGTGACGAGCAGCATGATGGCGAAGGGAAGCGCCGCCAGATTGACCAGCAAGGCTCTCAGCGAAGCGCGGATGCCATTGCGGAATTCCTCGGCAAAGGACAGCGAGCGCGCGGCGCTGGCGGCATCGGGATAGTGTTTCGCCTCGACCGCGCGAACCACCTCTTCGGCAAAGAACTGCAACACGAACAGCGCGACGAGGCGGAACAGCAGCCAACCCGCCAGCACCATGACGAAGGCCGTCAGCAAGGCCGAAGCGCCGCCCACCGGATCCCAGCCCAGATAGTCGAAGCCGGCCACCAGGCCGGTATAGACGAGAAATCCCAGCCCCACGAAAATACCCAGCGTAATCAACAGACTCTTGAACAGAACCACAAGAATGGCCGGATCGCCCAACTGGCTTGCCGACAGGGCGAGGGCGCGTGGTAGCGAAGTCATTGCGCCGGTGGAATCGCCTGCGGAAGGGCACAAGTCAACGCCGCCCTTGGCCTTGGCGCGATGAACCGCTAACCGCGCCCGACGAGTGACCCAAATTTACGAGAATCCGGAGTTTTCATGACCGACCCCCGTTACGACGTCGTCGCGATCGGCAATGCC
>CAYOWF010000161.1:0-5424 GCA_964407585.1 uncultured Qipengyuania sp. | reverse complement strand
AGCAGGAACGCGAGATCAAGCGCAAGACCGCGACCAATGCCAAGAAGCTGCGCCTTCCCGGCAAGCTCACCGACTGTTCGGGCGAAGGCGACGGCGAGACCGAACTGTTCATCGTCGAAGGCGATTCGGCGGGCGGCAGCGCCAAGCAGGCGCGCAACCGCAAGACGCAGGCCATTCTGCCGATCCGCGGCAAGATCCTGAATGTCGCTAGCGCCACCGCCGACAAGATCCGAGCCAACAGCGAAATCGCGGATCTGACGCTCGCCATGGGCTGCGGCACGCGCAAGGATTGCGACCCCGAGAACCTGCGCTACGACCGCATCATCATCATGACCGATGCCGATGTAGACGGCGCGCATATCGCCACCTTGCTGATGACTTTCTTCTTTCAGGAAATGGCCGAAGTCGTGCGCGGCGGGCATCTCTATCTCGCCCAGCCCCCGCTCTATCGCCTGACCGCCGGCAAGGAGAGCCGCTATGCGCGGGACGACGAGCATCGCAGGGAACTGGAAGAGACCGTGTTCAAGGGTAAGAAAGTCGATGTGGGCCGCTTCAAGGGTCTCGGCGAAATGAACCCGCAGCAATTGCGCGAAACCACCATGGACCCGGAAACCCGCAGCCTCGTGCGCATTACCCTGCCGCAGGAATTCGAACAGCGTGCGGTCGTGAAGGAACTCGTCGACCAGCTGATGGGCCGCAATCCGGAACACCGGTTCAACTTCATCCAGAACAATGCCGGCGACATGGACCGCGACATGATCGATGCCTGAGGACGATTACCCCGATCCCCGAGAAGAGGACATCGTCTACGAGGATCGACGTATCTCCCGGCCCGATAGTTCGCTGCCCGACTGGTGGGTTTCCGACCCCGCGTACCGCCCCATACCGATCGCATGGTTCGCCGGGGCGACGGTCCTGCAAGTAATTCTCCAGCCCGTACTGTTTCTGGTCTTCGCAGTCGGCCTCGGCACCTCGCCCCTCGTCACCATCGCCATTGCGCTGCTGGCCAGCGGTCTCGTCTGGCACCTCGCCATGGAACGCGGCATGGCACAGGCATCCTTCGCATGGCGTTTCGCCACCGGGGCGATGCTGGCTTTCTTCTTTGCCATCATTGCGTTAACGGCACTCGCCTAGATCAACTATCCAGCGAGTTGCATGTCGGAAAACGTTCGCCAGCGTTATGAAAGGTTCGGCCGTCGCCGCGTATTGGCGCTGCTGGGCGTCGGGCTTGCACTGCTGGTCATCGCCATTGTCGCGGCGATCGTAACTCTGGGATCGATTACCGAGGATACCGATGCGGTCGAGGCGACCCTCGAACGCCAGTCCGCCATCGACAGCCTTGCCACCTACAACGAACAGATCGCCGCAGGGCGCCGCGGATTCCTGATCGAGCGCGATCCTTCATTTGCACGGACCGTCAGGGAAGCGAGCAGCGATTTCGAAACCGAGCAGGCGCTTCTCGAGGACATGCTGATCGCCCGGCAGGAACTTGACCGGCTGGAAGAGATCAAGGCGCTCAACGCGCAGCGGACCGTCCTTATAGATGCCATGTTCGCCGATCCCGACGGGGCGATGGCCGAAGCGCTCGAAAGCGATTTCAACGAGGACGAAGGCGTTCTGATAACGTCGGATATCCGCGAGATCGCCGAGGAAATGGCAGCCTTCGAAGCGGAAGACCTGGTGCGCCGCAATCGCGCCCAGCTCGATTCCCTCCTCCAGTTCTATGTCGTGGGAGGCATGGCCTTCCTCCTCCTGGTCGGTGTTCTCGTCACCGCGGTGGTGGTGGTTTTGCGCTACAATCGCGATCTGGCGGATGCGCAGGTCAGCCTTCGCGAGGCCAATACCGGGCTCGAAAGTGCCGTCCAGAAACGCACTTCGGAACTGATGCGGGCGAATAAGGAAATCCAGCGCTTCGCCTATATCGTCAGCCACGATTTACGGTCGCCGCTGGTGAATGTGCTCGGCTTCACTTCCGAACTGGACGAAGCGCGCAAGGTCATTCACGCCCATCTCGCTAGCCTTTACGAGAGCGATCCCGACCTGCGCGACGAGGATGCCTGGCTGGCGGTGGACGAGGACCTGCCCGAGGCGCTCGGCTTCATCCGCACATCGACAGAAAAGATGGACCGGCTGATCAATTCGATCCTCGAACTGTCGCGCCAGGGGCGACGCACGCTGAAGCCCGAAATGCTCGATATGGAGCAGCTTGTCGGCAATATCGTCGCCTCGCTTCACCAGCGTGCCGAGGAAGCGGGCGCGACCATCGAAGTCAAGCCGATCCCCGATATCGAAAGCGACAGGATCGCGGTCGACCAGATCCTGCAGAACCTCATCGAAAATGCCATCAAGTACCTCAGTCCCGCGCGCGCCGGAGAGATCGTGATCGAAGGCAGCAAGGCGGTCGGCACCGTCCGTATCGACGTGATCGACAATGGACGCGGCATTTCGGCCGACGATCACGAAAGGATTTTCGACCTCTTCAGGCGTGCGGGTGCACAGGACCAGGAAGGCGAGGGTCTCGGCCTCGCCAACGTCCGCGCTCTCGCCCACCGTCTGGGGGGCACGATCGAAGTCGAATCCGAACTTGACCAGGGCTCGCGTTTCAGGCTTTCACTTCCCGCCAAATTCGTTGCCCAGGAGGCACTTGCATGAATTCGCAGCAAACCGTCAGCATCGTCATGATCGAGGATGACGAGGGCCATGCCCGGCTGATCGAGAAGAACATCCGCCGGGCAGGCATCTCGAACGATATCAGTCATTTCACCGATGGTACGAGCGCGCTGGACTATCTGTTCAACGATCCTTCCGGTCCGGCGCTCAACGGCCCCGCGCTGGTGCTGCTCGACCTCAACCTGCCCGACATGAGCGGGACGTCCATTCTCGAGAAGATCAAGCAGGACGAGAAGCTCCATCGCACGCCGGTCGTCGTGCTGACGACCACCGACGACAAGGTGGAAATCCAGCGCTGCTACGATCTGGGATGCAACGTCTACATCACCAAGCCGGTGAATTACGAAAGCTTCGCCGATGCCATTCGCCAGCTCGGCCTGTTCCTTTCGGTGATCCAGGTACCTGCGGCAGACGAGCGATAGAACCGACGAAGATCCTCTACGTCGACGACGACGCCGGCCTGCGAAGGCTGATACAGCGCGCGCTGGGCAAGCGGGGCTTCGAAGTCGATACCGCAGAAAGCGCCGACGAAGGTCTCGCCATGATGGCGGAGCAGCGGTACGACATCGTCGCCATCGACAATCACATGCCCGGCAAGAGCGGGCGCGAGATGCTCGACGACATCGTGAAACAGGAAGGCCATCCGGCCGTCGTTTTCGTAACCGGCGACAGCGACACGTCGATCGCGGTCGAGGCAATCCATGCCGGCGCATCCGATTTCGTGGTCAAGACCGTCGGCGAGAGCTTCTTCGACCTGCTCGACAGCCGGTTTCGCCAGGCATTCCTGCGCGACCGGCTCGAGCGCGAGAAACGTGAAGCGGAAGCGGAACTGCGCGAAGCCAACGAACGTCTCGAAATGCTCGTGCGCGAAGTGCACCACCGCGTCTCCAACTCGCTCCAGATGGTCCAGAGCTTCGTCGCAATGCAGGCCAACCAGACCGAGGAAACCGCCGCCAAGGACGCTCTCGCCGCAACGCAGAACCGCATCAAGGCGATCGGCAAGGTGCACCAGAACCTCTATACGCGCGGCGATCTCAGCACGATCGACCTCGACGCATATCTCGGTACGCTGGTTGCCGAGTTGCAGCAGAACATGTCCGAGACCGACGATTGCGTCGAACTGGTCTATACATCCGATCCCGTCGAGGTTTCGCCCGACGATGCGGTCAATGTCGGCGTGGTGGTGAACGAACTGGTCAGCAATGCCGCGAAATATGCTTTCGGCGAAGGCGGGAAGGGGCGCGTCGAAGTGGTCCTTTCCAGGCTGGATGAAGGTTACAGCGTCACCGTAAGCGACGATGGCGGCGGGATGAGCTCGGAGAAGTCGCCCGAAGGCACCGGCCTGGGCATGCGCATCATAAGCGCGATAACCCGCTCGCTCGGCACGGAAATCGAGCAACTCGACTGTGCAAAGGGGACCTGCCACCGCTTCGTGGTCAAGCCCGACTGAGCCCTAGTCGACGAGGCGGGTTTCCACCGAAATCCGTCCTTCCAGCGTTTTATGCACCGGACATTTGTCTGCGATTTCGAGCAGGCGATTGCGCTGGTCTTGATCGAGATCATCGCCCTCGATGCTGATTGCGCGAGTCAGCAGCTGGTGCGGCAAGCCGTCCTCCTTCGTCAGGCAATCCTTGCAGTCCGCGGCGTGGTCGCGCGAATGGGTGAGGTGGATCTTCACGCCTTCGAGCGGCCAATTCTTGCGCTCGGCATAGAGCCCCATGGTCATCGAGGTGCAGGCACCCAGCGAAGCGAGCAGCAGGTCGTAGGGGGTCGGCCCGGTATCGTCGCCACCATAGGATTTCGGCTCGTCGGCGATGAAGCGGTGGCTCATGGTGTGGATTTCGGTGCCGAACTTGCCATGGCCCATGCAGGTGACCACGCCTTCTTCCGGCATCGGCCAGTCGTCGCGCATCGGGAGGTAGCGGCTCGCCCAGCCTGCGATAACCGTGGCGACGAAGCGCGCATCCTCCTCGCGCAGGAGCAGGTGGTCCGCCCCTTCCAGGCTGACGAAACTCTTGGGATGCTTGGCAGCCTGGAACAGCGCGCTCGCATGTTCGATGCCGACCACCTGGTCGGTCGGCGAGTGCAGGAAAAGCAGCGGTCTGCGCACGCGGGCGACCTCGTCGAGCAGGTCGGTATTCTCGACCTTCTCGAGGAATTCGCGGCCCAGCGTGAACTCCCGGCCGCCGATCAATACCTCGCCCTGCCCCTCCTCGCGGATGGCCTCGATATCTCCGTCGATATTGGCGAGCACATGCGGCACGTCGGAAGGAGCCCCGATCGTCGCGATGGCAGCGATCTTGTCGAATCCCAGCTCTTCCGCCGCCGCCAGCACCGCAGCTCCGCCCAGGCTGTGGCCCACCAGCAGGATCGGTTGCGAGAAGCGGTCGAGCAGGTCCTCGGCCGCTGCGACGAGGTCGGAAACATCGGCGGCAAAGCCCGCACGACCGAAATCGCCGCCGCTGCCGCCCAGTCCGGTGAAGTCGAATCGCAAAGTCGCGATCCCTTCCTTCGCCAGCGCCCGCGCCACGGCCACCGCAGCCTTGCTGTTCTTCGTGCAGGTGAAGCAATGGGCGAACAATGCCGCGCCGCGCACCAAGCCGGTGGGCAATTCCAGCGAGCCGGTCAGCGTGTGTCCGGCATCGGTCGCGATGGTGATATTCTCGGTCGGCATGGGCCCTCCTTCGGCGTGCACGGCATCAGGGTTACAACGCCCCCTTGCCCTTCGCGTGCCCGCCCCCTAACGCGTGCGTC
>CAYOWF010000160.1:0-5426 GCA_964407585.1 uncultured Qipengyuania sp. | reverse complement strand
CGAATTTGCGCGTTACGCGCAGTGGATAAAGCCATTTAACCTTTGCAACCGCGAATCGCTTTGTGCCAAAAGCGTGTACAACACGGCCAAGGCCGTAATTCTTTCCCAAGGGAACGCCCAATGAGCATCAATATCGGACCCGCTTCAAGCGACGACATGCGCCCCAAGATCATGGTGGTCGGTGTCGGCGGGGCGGGCGGCAACGCCATTGCCAACATGATGGAAAGCGAGATCGAGGGCGTCGACTTCATCGTCGCCAATACCGATGCTCAGGCGCTGACCAGTTCCCCCGCCGAAAAACGCATCCAGCTCGGCCCCGACATCACCGGCGGTCTCGGCGCCGGTGCGCGCCCCGAAGTAGGCAAGGCCGCGGCCGAAGAGACGGTCGAGGATATCGAGGACGCGCTGGAAGGTGTGAATATGTGTTTCATCGCCGCCGGCATGGGCGGCGGTACGGGTACCGGAGCGGCGCCGGTGATCGCGGAAGCCGCACGCCGCAAGGGCGTGCTGACCGTCGGCGTGGTGACCAAGCCGTTCCTGTTCGAAGGCACGCGCCGCATGCGCAGCGCCGAAGCGGGCATCGACGAGCTGCAGAAGCATGTCGATACGCTGATCGTCATCCCGAACCAGAACCTGTTCCTGGTGGCCAAGGCGGATACGACCTTCAAGGAAGCCTTCGCGCTGGCCGACGAAGTGCTCCAGCAGGGCGTGCGCTCGATCACCGATCTCATGGTCATGCCCGGCCTCATCAATCTCGACTTCGCCGACGTGCGCAGCGTGATGAGCGAAATGGGCAAGGCGATGATGGGCACCGGGACGGCCGAAGGCGACAATCGCGCGCTCGAAGCCGCCGAACGCGCCATTGCGAACCCGCTTCTCGAAGGGGTGAGCATGGCCGGGGCCAAGGGCGTCATCATCTCCATCATCGGCGGCGAGGACATGAAGCTGCTCGAGGTGGACGAGGCCGCCAATCACATTCGCGAGCTGGTCGATGACGATGCGAACATCATCTGGGGCAGCGCTTTCAACCCGGATCTCGATGGACAGATCCGGGTTTCGGTCGTCGCTACCGGGATCGAACAGGACGGCAGCGCGCAGCCTGCCCAGCAGCGCAATTTCGCCATGGGTTCGCCGCGTGCGCCTCAGCGCCCCGTGCTCGACCTCCAGAACAGTGCTCCGGAAGAGGACGAACCTTTCGAACTGAGCGAAGGCCTTTCGGCCGATCCCGAGCCGCAACCGGAGCCGGCACCCCAGCCCGAGCCCGAGCCGATGACCCTTTCGGAGCCCGAGCCCGAGCCCGAGCCCGAACCGGTCGAGGCGGCTTATGACGCCAGCGAGGACGAAGAAGGTCCGCTGATGAACCCGGCCGGCCTGTCGCCCGCAGGTGGCGGCAATGACTACGGCGAAGAGGACGATTACGAAGACGACGACGACGTCGATGGCATCGTCGATCCTCTTGCGGGCATGCGCAACGAACAGACCGAGCGCTTCGACCGTTTCGACGACGAGAACGAGGGGAAGGTGCCTCCGCCCGCCGAAGACGAGAGCTTTGCGCATGGGGCAACCGGAGATGATGGCTGGGCCGACGAAGAAGACGGCGGTCGGTCTTCGCCGCTCGATCTGTCGGAAGAAGCCGATGATGGCGCGCTCGAACTCGGTAGCGACCAATACGCCGATCAGCAGAGCCCGCTTGCGAAAAAGCCTGCTCGCCGCCCTCTTTTCTCGGGAGAGGATGACGGCGCAGACGGTGACGGCAGCGGCGCATCCGGAAGTGGTGGCGCTTCCGGAGGCGGTGGCGCCGGTGCGGGCGGCGGTGGCGCTGCCGGGGGTGGCGAAGGTGGCGGTGGAGCCGGTGGCGGGTCGTCGCAGGGCAGCACCTTGTTCGAACGCATGGCCAACCTCTCGCGCGGCTCCGGCGCAAGCCAGGACGACGACGAAGATGAGGACGAGGATGAAGGCGGCAGTGGCGGTCTGAATATCCCGCGTTTCCTCGGTCGCCAGAACAACCAGTAATTCAGCCTGAACCAACGCGCGTCGCCGTGCGTTGGAAGGATGACATGCCACTAGGACACAAAGCCAAACGTTGGGCTACAGGAGCCGCGTTCGCCGCGCTGGCGGCGGGAAGTCCGGCCGTGCATGCCCAGGAAATCGTCCAGGCGCTTCCCCCGCCGGGGTCGCAGGAACTCAGCAACGCACTTCAGCGACTGGCACGGGATGGCAACGATGTCGCTGCCCTGCTCGACGCGGGGGATGCGGCGATCACGCTGGGCGATGTGGCGGCTGCGATCGGCTTTTTCGGTCGCGCGCAGGCGCTGACTCCCTCGAATCCGCGTATATCGCTTGGCCTCGCGCGTGCCTATACGCTGTCCCGCCGCCCGGTGGAGGCGCTGCGCCTCTATGCCGAAGCGGAGAAAGGCGGAATTTCGCAGAGGGAAATGGCGGCGGACCGGGCGCTTGCCTTCGATCTGGTGGGCGATGCGAAGAGCGCGCAGGAACTCTACAGCGTGGCGATCGCTTCCGGGGCGGGAGATGCGGTTCGCCGTCATCTGGCATTGAGCCAGGCGATTTCGGGCGACAAGAACGGTTTCGAAGCGACGCTGCTACCCCTGCTGCAACAGGGTGACAATGCGGCCTTCCGCACGCGAGCCTTCGGCCTCGCCATCCTCGGCGAGACCGACGCGGCCATCAGGATTGCGCGTGACATGATGCCGCAGGCTGCTGCCGACCGGATCGAGCCCTATCTGCGCTATATGACCCAGCTGACCCCGGCACAACAGGCGGCGGCGGGCGTGCTGGGCGTCTTCCCGCGTACGGCGGCGATCGGTCGTGACGATGCGCAGATTGCCGCCTATTCGCCTTCCGGCGAGCGGCAGGCGAGTACTGCGGATGCCAGCCTCGCCCCGTCCGGCCCAACGCTCGGCACGCAACTTGCGAACAATACGCGCGGCAGTCGGCGGGAACGCAACCAGGCGAGGCGCGAGAGGCTCGAGGCGGCACGGTCCGGAACTGAGCCGAGAGCCGAGCCAGGCCGCAGGGCGGAACTCCCGCCGGTCGAGAACGACACCGAATTGCCGCCGGTTACACGCGATGCAGCAACGCTACCCGTCGATCTCGGAGCGCAACCGACCCGCACGGCTCCGCCGCCTCCACCTCCACCTCCACCGCCTCCGGCGCCGATTTCGCAGCCCCCAGCGCGCGAAAATCTCGAAGATGCCTTCGCCGAATTCGACTTGGCGGCTACCGGCTCGACGACCCCCCGGGCAGGGGCGGTAGACATTCGCACCATCGATGCACCGCGCGAGACGAACGAGCCACCACCTCCCGCCCAGCCGGCGCGGCACTGGGTGCAGGTGGCCACGGGCCGCGACTTGTCGGCACTGGGTTTCGACTGGCGGCGCATCAGCCGCAATGCCGAAGGCGAACTGGCTGGGAAGTCGGCTTTCACCGCCCCTTGGGGAGAAGCCAACCGGTTGCTGGCCGGGCCCTATGCGAGCGCAGCCGAAGCACGTGACGTGGTGAACCGCCTCAAGGCAATCGGTGTCGACAGCTTTCCCTTCAACAGTGCCCGGGGCGAGGAAATCTATCCCTTGTCCGGCGCAAATCCGGCTCCGGAAGCGGCCCGACCCGCGCATCCCTCCCGCCAGTGGGTTCAGGTCGCCACCGGGCGCGACCGCGATGCGCTCGGCTTCGACTGGCGGCGTATCCGCCGCAATGCCGACGGCGCGCTCGACGGCAAGGGCCCCTTCGTCGTCCGATGGGGCGAAGCGAACCGCCTGCTCGCCGGGCCCTACGATTCGGCAAATGCGGCGCGCGAGATGGTCAACCGTCTGAAAGCGATGGGAATCGACAGCTTTCCCTTCACCAGCGAGGACGGCGAGGCCATCGAGGAACTCGATTGAGCCCGGCACCTCCGCCATCCGTATCCCGCTGCTTGTTCACAGGCTTTGCACAAGCGCTTTGCGTTCTCCCCAGCACTCGCAGGCAGCGCGATTGCCAAGCGGCCAAACCATTCTTCACATGGGTGGCATGAGTTGGATGGCAAACCCGTAATGCGCACTTCCGAAACCCGGTTCGAGGTCGAAGAGGACGCCGCACCGCTCGACATGCTCGTCGCGCTGTTCGAGGCGCGCGGCTGGCCTTGCGAGGTCAATGCCGAAGAAATCTGCGGCGAAATCCAGGGCAGCTGGGCCAAGTATCAGTTGCGCGGGATCTGGCGCCCCGAAGACCGTGTGCTGCAGATCCTCTGCCTCCCCGATGTCCGTATTTCGGGCGAAAAGCAGGGTGCGGCACAGGAACTCGTTGCGCTTGCCAACGAACAGATGTGGCTCGGTCATTTCGATATCTGGTCGAATGGCGGCGTCCTGCTCTATCGCAACGGGACCCTGCTCGGCAGCGACGGCCTGCTCGGGCTCGACCAGGCCCAGTCGTTGGTGGAGATTGCGGTCGAGGAATGCGACCGGTTCTACCCCGCCTTCCAATTCGTCCTGTGGGGCGACAAGAGCCCGCGCGATGCTCTGAAGGCCGCAATGGTGGATGCCGCAGGGGAAGCGTGAAGCAAAGCGTTGATTTTGCGTTAGGCATATCGCTTCCGGTTTCGCTTGAAATCGGCGAGTAATACACCGATATTGCTGTCAGAAGCGGGGCACGGGTTCGCCCCGCACAAGGGAGTTTTGAAATGGCCGATTGGAACGATACCGACCGCCGTCCGGACATGACGTCCGTGCCGCGCGCCGGTGACGCGGTGGCTCGCGGAACCACTTTCGACGCGGGCCTGCGCCAGCACATGCTGTCGATCTACAACATGATGGCATCGGGCGTGCTGCTGACCGGCATCGTCGCGCTGCTGTTCGTGAACACCTCGCTCTTCGAAGCGGCGTTCAACGTCGTGCAGACGCCTTATGGTCGCTCGATGCAGGTGACCGGTATCGGATGGGTCATCAAGCTGGCTCCGCTGGCATTCATTCTGGTGATCTCCTTCGGCGGGGTTGCGCGCTTCAGCAAGACCACGCTCCAGGCGATGTTCTGGGGCTTTGCAGTCCTCATGGGCCTCTCGCTGTCGACCATTTTCGCCATCTATACCGGGGAATCTGTTGCGTCTGCCTTCTTTGCGGCAGCAGCAGCCTTCGCCGGCCTGAGCCTCTACGGTTATACGACCAAGAAGAACCTTTCGGGCTGGGGCAGCTTCTTGATGATGGGCCTTATCGGCATCATCGTCGCCATGCTGCTGAATGCCTTCATCTTCCAGTCGGGTGCGATGGGGCTGGTTATTTCCATCCTCGGCGTGCTGATCTTCGCGGGCTTCACCGCCTACGATACGCAGCGGCTCAAGGAAGAGTACCAGTATCTGCGCGGTACCGAATTTGCCGGCAAAGCAGTCGTGATGGGCGCGCTCAGCCTCTATCTCGACTTCATCAACCTCTTCCTCT
>CAYOWF010000159.1:0-5493 GCA_964407585.1 uncultured Qipengyuania sp. | reverse complement strand
CGATCACGACGTTGCGGCCCTTGGGGCCGAGCGTGACCTTGACGGCGTTGGCGAGGGTGTTGACGCCGCGCAGAATGCCTTCGCGCGCGTCACGGCCGAACTTCACGTCCTTGGCTGCCATTGGTGTTTCTCCTGGAATGTTTGGTTAGTTAAGGAAGTACATGCGGGGGGCGGTTCAGCCCATGATCCCCATGATGTCGCTTTCCTTCATGATCAGCAGGTCTTCGCCGTCGAGCTTGATCTCGGTGCCGGACCACTTGCCGAACAGAACGCGGTCGCCAGCCTTCACGTCGAGCGGGGTGACGGTGCCGTCTTCGGCCTTCGCACCTGCGCCGACAGCGACGACTTCGCCTTCGCTCGGCTTTTCCTTGGCGCTGTCGGGAATGATGATCCCGCCGGCGGTTTTTTCTTCTGCTTCGATGCGGCGCACGAGAACTCGATCGTGCAGCGGACGAAATGCCATGGTGATGACCTTTCCTTGAAAATGGATCTCTCATTGGCACTCTCGGAGCGAGAGTGCCAGCGGGGCGCATTTGGGTGCGCGGGGCAGAGGAGTCAATGGGTACCGAGGCAAAAATTTGCCCGTCCGGGCACTTCGCCCGCCGGGGTGGCCAAGCCGCGCCCGCTTCCCTATCGATGCGCCGATTTCGAAGCGACAAGAGAGGCCGCTGGCATGACGACCGACCAGAGTATTTCCACGCTTACGATCCCGGAGCAAATCTGGCTCTGGCTCAGACTCAACATGATGGACATCGCAGGCGCCTTCGCCGTGCTCGTCATCGGCCTGCTGCTGGCCGGGCTCGTATCGCGCTGGGTCGAACGGGCACTGGGCAAGTCGGATCGGCTCGACCCGACGGTTGCCAACTTCCTTTCGAGCGTCGTCAAATATTCGCTGTGGGCGCTGGTGCTGGTGACCGTTCTCGCGCAGTTCGGCGTGGAGACCACCAGCATTCTCGCTGCACTCGGCGGCATGGCGCTGGCGATCGGGCTCGCGCTGCAGGGCACGCTCAGCAATGTCGCGTCGGGCGTCATGATCATGGTGCAGAAGCCGTTCAAGGTCGGCGAGGCGATCACCGCCGGTTCGGTAACCGGCGTCGTCCAGGAGATCGGGCTGTTCACGACCCAGCTGAAGCAGTTCGACGGCCTTTTCGTGATGGTGCCCAATTCGCACCTGTGGAACCAGGCGATCGTGAACTTCCACCGCTATCCGATACGCCGGTTCGAACTGACCGTGGGGATCGCCTATGGGGATTCGATAGAACAGGCGCGCAAGGAACTGCTCGACATCGCGGCTGCCGACGATCGCGTGCTCGACGATCCGGCGCCCGTCGCCTTCGTAAGCTCGCTCGACGACAGCTCGGTCGGTATCGGCCTGCGCGTCTGGTGCGCGACCGGCGATTTTGCGGCACTCGGCTGGGCGATCACCGAAGCTGCCAAGGCGCGCTTCGACGAAGTCGGCATTTCCATCCCGTTCCCGCAGCGCGAAATCACGCAGAAGGCGGCTTAGGGGCCAGCAGGTGCCCGGGCGGACGAGCGGTCGGGCCTGTCGGTGAGCCCCAGGGCTTCTCGCTTGGACCAGCGCCAGGTGAGGAGGATCGCCGCCACGGTCAGGCCGGTCGCGAGGCCGATCCACACGCCCACACCTTCGAGCTCGGTATAAAATCCGAGATAAACCGACGTGCCGATCCCCGGGATCCAATAGGCGAAGGCCGCGATCCACATCGGCACGCGCGTATCCTGCAACCCGCGCAGCGCGCCCGCCGCGACCGCCTGCATGCCGTCGAACAATTGAAAGGCAGCCGCGATCACGATGTACTTCAGCGCGAAGGCGACCAGCAGGGCATTCTTCGGGTCCCACGGATCGATGTAGATCGCCAACAGCGGCCTGGGCATGACGACCATCGCGATGGCGGTGAGCATCATGAACCCCGTTCCCACCGCGAGCGCCGCCCAGCCTGCACGCCGCATTCCTTCGCGATCGCGCGCTCCGTAGAAATAGCCGACCCGGATCGTCGCCGCCTGGCCCACGCCGAACGGGACCTGGAAGGCAAGCGCGGCAATCTGCAGCGCGACCGTATGCGCGGCGAGCTGGGTTGCGCCGATGTTGCCCATCAGGAATGCCGCCGCGCCGAAGATCCCGGCCTCGGCCGTGATGGTCAGGGCGATCGGCGTGCCGACGCGCGCGATGAGCCAGAAGCGCTGCCAGTCGGGCGACCACCAGCGGCCGAAGATCCGGTAGCGATGCAGTCTCGGGTCGAGCCTGATGGCGATGACGTAGGCGGCAAGCGTAACGAGCGTGGTGATGATGGTGGCCACGGCAGCACCGCGCAGGCCCAGCTCGGGCGCGCCCAGATTGCCGAAGATGAAGGCGTAATTGGCCAGCGCATTCACGAAGATCCCGCCTGCCGTGATGGCGGTGGCGAAGATCGGACGGTCGAGCGTCGAGACGAAGCTGCGCAGCACGTTGTTGATCAGGAAAGGCACCAGCGAGAACACGAGTATCGTGTTGTATTCCAATGCCATTCCGATGATGGCGGGCTCCTGCCCGGTGGCGCGCATCAAGGGACCCAGCAACAGGCAGAGGCCCATGCCGAACAGGCCCGATACGACGGCCAGCCAAAGTGCCATGCGCACCGAACGGCGGACGGGGCGCAAGGCGGGCGCGCGCTCGCCCAGCTCGGCTGCGGCCACCGGGGCGACGGCGCCGGTGAGGCCCGACAGCGCCCACATGACGAGTCCGAACAGGGCGATGGCCAGCGCCGATGCGGCAAGCTGCGCCTCGCCGAGCCGGGCGATGAAGATCACATCGATGGCATAGGTGAGCATCTGCAACAGATTGGCGGCCGCCAGCGGCCAGCTCAGTCGCAGGGTGGCACGGAATTCACCGCGCCAGCCATCGCTGCCGATCGGCAGGGGCTTCGAGGGAGCAGTCTCGCTCATGGCTTCACGCTCCCCCCGAATCGGAAAGAGCCGACCCGCTTAGGCGGATCGGCCCTTTGGCTCAAACTGGAATGTTGGCCCGGCGGTGCCTTATGGCAGGCAGTCGTTTACGGCAGACCGGGCTCGGCCCTCGAACGAGGCTACGGTCGCATTGGTGTTCAAGCTGCGCGATGGGCGATTGCTGCGACGGCGATCCTGCCGACGACGCGGGTACCCGAAATAGGCGTAGGCATTCTCGTCGCTGGAATGCAGGTAGCGACCCGAGAGCGTCTCGAATGCCTGGCGCACAAGCTGCGAGCCGATCCGGCGAAGCATGTCGATAAAGGAAAGCATGTCGGTCACCAGAAGCAGGGGCAGGGCCGTGAAGAGCAAGAGATGCTTGCGGATTTGGCGCGAAGAGTGGGCTTTCGGTACGAGACGCACCATCATTGCACTTAGGGTGAAGGTACCGACCAGATAGGCCGGAACGGCATAAAGTACTGTAAACATTGAACGACCCCGTTTTGCGCCTTGTATTGGTTAACGCTGGAATCCGTAATGCCACGTATAGGTAAACCATATCCTACCGCATCGCGGCTTTTTCCCGAATTTCCGCAGCATCGGCTCGCGATCGCATCTTCGAGGCCGAATCGGGTCATGAGTGTGCCACAGCGGGAACCCACCTTCTTCGGATGACAGGCATGTCTTTCAATTTCGGCAGAATTGCCTAAAATGCACCCAGGGCACGAGGGAGGGATTGTGCGCCTCATGCGAGTAGACGAAAACAACGATATCGAACGCCGCGAACCGCGGCTCGTGCTGCAGTTGAATACCGGTGTGGGGCAATCGGGTCATGCCTTCGATGCCGAAATCATGAATATTTCGCGCGACGGGATGCTGGTCCGCACGCAGGCGGAGCTCACTCTCGAAGAACCCATCGAAGTGGTCCTTCCACAGAGCGGCGCGGTCAAGGCGACGGTCGTGTGGTCGGCGGACGGCATGTATGGCTGCAGTTTCGCCGAAGCCATCTCCGAAGACGAGCTCCAGGCGGCCAACGATCTCGCCAAGGACGATTCCTCCGAGGGCGGTCGCTATGGCGTCGATCATGAAACGCTCGGCAGCCGGATCAAGCGGTTGCGCAATGCGCGCGGCTTCACCATGCGCGGGCTCGCTGAAATGGTCGGCGTGAGCAAACCCACTTTGTGGAAGTGGGAAGGCGACCAAGTGCGCCCGCGCCACGAAACCATGCAACGCCTTGCGAGCGAACTCGATGTCAGCGAACTCGAACTGGTCTATGGTGCGCCGGGCCTCGGCGAAGCGGTGGCGCTTGCCGAAGAAGATGCCGTAGGCGGATCGCTTGCCGACATCGTCCGCGCCAGCCGCAAGCGCATAGCGCAGGCAGCGGGGGTCGAGGAAGCCAGCGTCGAAATCCACATCAACTGGGATAACGAATAGGCGCTACGCCCGGGGCCTGGCCTCAGGGACGCAGGATCAAACGGTCACGGATCGCATCGTAACGCAGGTCGAGGCCGGCAGTGCGCACGCGGTCGAGCGAAAGCCTGCCCGTCTCGCCTGCCGGGGGCACCCTTCCGGCCTTGTCGCTAGCACCGAGCTGCGCCAGCGCGGCGATCAGTTCCTGGCGGTCCACTTCGATGAGCGAACCGCCGATCAGGAATATGGTGAGGCCGGTCGCCTGCCCGTCTTCGGCGGCGAGGGTCTTGGCCACGCCGACACCCCCCACTTGCGAAGAGACGCCTTCCTGCAGTTCGAAATCGATCGGCAGGATTCCGTTTGAATCGGGCGCGACGAAAACAGCCGCTTGCGGTCGGGTTTGTCTTTCCGGGACACTCGCCAGCTTTTGCGACATGCCGGTACCGGTCACGGTGTTGCCGGCCACCGGTATGGGATCCACGGGGTTCGCCGTGGGCGGCACGGGCGAGACCATCGCCAGCCGCGGCATTTCGTGGCCGAATTCGACGACCCTTTCCTCGGGCACCCGATCGAGCGAAACGCGCATGACTGCGCCGCTATCGGCAGTCGGTCGCATGGCGAGGGAAGCGGCGGCGATGGCCGCCAGGGTAAGCGCGGTAACCAGTGGCCGCGCGATCCTGCGGCGCGGTACCGGCTTCCAGCGACCTTCCCGATGCCGCATCTGGATCACAGGACGGGCCATGCTGCGTGAACGAGGGCACCCGCGCCGATGGCGACCCCATAGGGAAGCTTGGCGAAATCGCCTTCGCTCTGCTGGAATTTGAGCACGATCCGCCTTAAGCCGAACCAGACGATCGCCACGGCGAGCCCGGCCAGCGTTATGCTGACGAACAGCGGGAGCATTTCGGTCAGCGGGAAGAAGGCGGCGGTCGCGCCGTAGAACTTGCCGTCGCCGCCGCCGAAAATTCCGGCCCAGAACAGCAGGAAACCGACGATCACTGCGCCGATCGCATGCGCGCCATGCAGGCCCAGCGCGGCCCAGCCGCCTTGCGCGAATGCAAGGGCCAGGCCGGCTACCAGCATCAAGCCGCAAAGGATGTTGGGCAGGCGGCGGGTGACGATGTCGAGCATCGCGCCCACTCC
>CAYOWF010000158.1:0-5520 GCA_964407585.1 uncultured Qipengyuania sp. | reverse complement strand
TCAGGGTTACAACGCCCCCTTGCCCTTCGCGTGCCCGCCCCCTAACGCGTGCGTCAAGTTGCAAGGGAAAACCCATGTCCGACAAGACTACCGAACAGAACCGTTTCGAAGGCACCAGCTCCTATATCGCGACCGAAGACCTGAAGGTTGCGGTCAATGCCGCAGTGACCCTGCGCCGTCCCCTTCTGGTCAAGGGCGAACCGGGCACCGGCAAGACGGTTCTCGCGCACGAGATTTCCAAGGCGCTCGATGCCCCGCTGATCGAATGGAACGTCAAGTCGACCACCAAGGCGCAGCAGGGCCTGTACGAATACGATGCGGTGGCGCGCCTGCGCGACGGCCAGCTGGGCGATGAGCGCGTCCACGACATTTCGAACTACATCAAGAAGGGCAAGCTATGGGAGGCTTTCACCTCGCCCGAGCTGCCGGTCCTGCTGATCGACGAAATCGACAAGGCGGATATCGAATTCCCGAACGACCTCTTGCAGGAGCTCGATCGGATGAGCTTCGACGTCTACGAAACGCACGAGCGGATCGAGGCGAAGGAAAGGCCCATCGTGGTCATTACCTCGAACAATGAAAAGGAACTGCCCGACGCCTTTCTGCGCCGCTGTTTCTTCCATTACATCAAGTTCCCCGACCGCGACACGATGCGCGAGATCATCGAGGTCCACTTCCCCGATATCCAGAAGAACCTCGTCACCAAGGCGATGGAGATCTTCTACGAACTGCGCGACGTCCCCGGCCTGAAGAAGAAACCCAGCACGAGCGAGTTGCTCGACTGGCTGAAGCTGCTGCTCAACGAGGATATGCCGCTGGAAGTGCTGCAGGACAGCAATCCGAACAGCGCGATTCCGCCGCTGCACGGTGCACTGCTGAAGAACGAGCAGGACGTGATGATGTTCGAACGGCTCGCCTTCATGGCCCGCCGCCAGACCTGACGGACGCCGACCGTAGCCGCGCCTGCAGCCTCATTGGGAGGCCGCAGCTACGATCGCGTGATCACTTGAAGCTGTAAGCCAGTTCGAAGTCGCCCCAGCGACGGCCGGCGATCGTGACCGGCACGTAGACGTTGCGCACGACGCGGTAGCTCTTGCCGTCGTTTTCCTGGCGATAGACCGCCATCATATAGGGCGCGGTGCTGTCCTTGGCGCGCTGGTCGATCGGATCGAGGATCTTGCGACCGTTGCGGCAATTGCGCGTGTCCAGCTCGACATTGCCCGTGGGCGCCTGCGAGTGGCTGGTGAGGTGCGTCGGCAGGTAACCGCCCATGTCAGTGCAGGCCGCAGCCATGACGGAATCATCGCTATTGGCCGTATCGTCGAGGATATGGCGCCAGTTCTGGTGCGCCCAGTCCATCAGGCTGGTGCGATAGCGAACCGGGTTGCTGCCTTCGATTTCGACATAGTTCCGGTCGAACAGCTGGTCGACCGTGAGCTTGCCCTCGGCGATCGCCTTTTCGGCAAGCTGTTCCACTTCGCGGGCGCGCTTCTGCGCCCTTTCGACCATGACGCTGTCCTGCGGCGAAAGGCCGGCCTGGACGATCCGGTCGAACATTTCCGAAGCGGTCATCTCGAGATCGTTGATCCGCTCGTGTGCCGTTTCGAGGCGCTCTTCATTCTCGTTGGCCGCACGGTCGAAGCTATCGATCACTGCGGATACCCGGTCCACGTGCTCGGTCATCATGCCCGTTGCGCGCGTGATCTGGTCGTTCTGGCTGTCGACTTCCTCGACCAGCTGGCTGACCCCGGCAATGGTCGCATCGATGCTGGCTACAGATGTCTTGGCTTCGTTCGAAGCCCTCGCACCCGCCTCGATGCGTTCGATGACGGTCGAAGCTTCGCTGCCGAGCGTTTCGATGACGTCGGAAATCTCGTCGGTCGCCTTGCGCGTTTCACCGGCCAGCGTCTTCACCTCATTGGCGACGACGGCGAAGGTCCGGCCCGCTTCCCCGGCGCGCATCGCTTCGATGGTGGCGTTGAGGGCAAGAATGTTGGTGGTTTCGGCGATCTGTTCGATATCCTGCGAACAGCGCTTCACCTGATCCATGGCGGCGGCGAAACCGGTCACATGCGTCGCCAAAGTTTCGACCAGGTCGAGCAGGTCGGTGATCTGCTGGAGCGAGGACTGGATCTGGCTCGTACCCATGTTGAGCCGCTCGATGGCGCGTGCCGAAAGCAGCCGCGCTTCGTCGCTCGCTTCGGCGACCTTGCGCTGATCGGCTTCGAGTTCCCTGACGGTTCCCTGCAGCTCGATGTGCTCCGCCCGCAGGACGCCCGAGCTGTCGAGCACGGCCTGGACGATGCCGGCCACATCGGAACAGCCCACGGTGACCTTGCCGCAGGCTTCCGGAATCCGGTCCAGAGCCGATGCTCCCCGTGCATCGATCGCGCTGACTTCCATTCGATGACCCCCTTATGGTCTTGTTCTGCCTGGCATCTAGGCGAGAATGGTTAGCGACCCGTTAAGTTTGGCGCTTTTTTACAAGGTCGAAAGGCAAGCGGGACTGGCGCGGCGAACCGCGGCGATGTAGGGCTGGTACATGTTCTTCAATTTCGTCGACGAGCTGCGCGCAGCAGGCATTCCCGCAAGCTTCAAGGAGCATCTCACCCTGCTCGAGGCGCTGGACCGCGAAGTGATCGGCCAGTCGCCCGAAAGCTTCTATTACCTGAGCCGCGCCACCTTCGTTAAGGACGAGGGATTGCTCGACCGGTTCGACCAGGTTTTCTCCAAGGTCTTCAAGGGCATCCTGACCGATTACGGGCAGAACCCGGTGGACGTACCCGAAGACTGGCTGAAGGCGGTAGCCGAGAAGTTCCTGTCCGAAGAGGAGATGGAAAAGATCAAGAGCCTGGGCGACTGGGACGAGATCATGGAAACGCTGAAGAAGCGGCTCGAAGAACAGGAAAAGCGCCATCAGGGCGGCAACAAGTGGATCGGCACGGGCGGCACATCGCCCTTCGGCAATTCGGGCTACAACCCCGAAGGCGTGCGGATCGGCGGCGAAAGCAAGCACAAGCGCGCGATCAAGGTGTGGGACAAGCGCGAGTTCAAGAATCTCGACAACACCAAGGAACTGGGCACGCGCAATATCAAGATGGCGCTGCGCCGCCTGCGGCGTTTCGCACGCGAGGGTGCTGCGGACGAGCTCGACCTCGACGCGACCATCCGCGGCACCGCGAAACAGGGCTGGCTCGACATCAGGATGCGGCCGGAACGGCACAATGCGGTGAAACTGCTGCTCTTCCTCGACGTGGGCGGATCGATGGATCCCTTTATCAAGGTGACCGAGGAACTGTTCAGCGCGGCTACCAGCGAGTTCAAGAACCTCGAATTCTTCTACTTCCACAACTGCCTTTACGAAGGCGTATGGAAGGACAACCGCCGTCGCTGGCAGGAGCGGACCAAGACCTGGGACGTGCTCCACAAATACGGGCACGACTACAAGGTCGTCTTCGTCGGCGATGCGGCGATGAGCCCCTATGAAATTACCCATCCGGGCGGCAGCGTGGAGCATATGAACGAAGAGGCCGGCGCAACCTGGATGCAGCGCGTGGTCAACACCTATCCGGCGACCGTTTGGCTCAACCCCGTCCCCGAAAAGCAGTGGGGCTATTCGCAGTCGACCAAGGTCATGAAGCAGCTCGTCAACGACCGGATGTATCCGCTCTCGCTCGACGGGCTGGACGATGCCATGCGCGAGTTGAGCCGCAAGCAGGGGTAAGCCCTTGAAGCACACCCGCTTCGAGGCATTTCGCAGCCGCCTCGAAAATTTCGATCCCGGCAGCGGCTGGCGCCTTTGGCTTTACGAATTCTTGCTGTTCGGGTTCAAGCAGGCTTGGGCGTGCCTGTTCGGCGCCCTGCTCCTTGCGCTCCTGCTGCTGACCCATTTCCTCTATCCCGACGACGCTTTGGTCCATCGGTACGATTTCCTGACCCTGGCCGCGCTGGCGATCCAGGCGGGCATGCTGATCTTCCGGCTCGAGACGTGGGAAGAGGCGAAGGTCATCCTGATCTTCCACGTTGTCGGCACGGTGATGGAACTGTTCAAGACCTCGGCCGGGTCCTGGGTCTATCCGGAGGACAGCCTGCTCCACATCGGTGCGGTGCCGCTCTTCTCCGGCTTCATGTATGCCAGCGTCGGCAGCTACATCGCGCGCGTCTGGCGGATCTTCGATTTCCGCTACAGCGCCTACCCCGACCGCTGGATGACCTATGCCCTGGCCGCAGCCGTCTATGTCAATTTCTTCGCCCACCACTGGTTGCCCGACATAAGGTTGCTGTTGTTCGCGACCACATTCTGGCTGTTCCGCCGAACGAAGATCCACTTTCGCAACTGGCGCGCGCATCGCTGGATGCCGTTGCTGGTCGGATTCGGCCTGGTTGCGCTGTTCATCTGGTTTGCCGAGAATATCGCCACATTCGCCAATGCCTGGAACTATCCGGGGCAGGAGGATGGCTGGGAAATGGTATCCTTCGCCAAGCTCGGCAGTTGGTACCTGCTGATGCTGATCAGTTTCGTACTGGTCAGCCTCGTCCAGCCCATCAGGGGGATCGACCGGCGATATTGAAAATCGACGGGTCGCGCGAGGAGCGGGTCAGGCCAGAAACGGTCGGCTCGGCGCTTCAGCCGTACATGAGGTAGGGCGCAATGGTCTCGCGCCAGCTTTCTTCATCGTTCCCCGCAAGTTCCTCGAGGTCGTTTGGATGCGCGGCGCTGTCGTCGACCCATTCGCGAAGGGCGGGCCCCCCATTGATGACATCGATCGCAAGCCGGTCGAACTCGTACTCGTAAGGGAAATCGCGCCAGAGCTGGTAGTCCGGATACAGATTGCGGATCGCCTTGAAGGCAAGCGCCTGCAAGCGCCACGGCTTGAATTCGTGATGATCGTAGAACGGCCCTTCCGCGTGGATCATCAAGCCGTTGCAGAGCGTTCCTGCATGCTTGTGGAAGGTCGGCTCGAACCAGCATTCGCGCAGGTGACAGCCGCGCAGCCACATCGGGGAAATGCGCCGCATTTCGGCGAGCACGGCTTGCGCATCGATATCGGGCGCTCCGAACAGCACTTCCAGAGGCCGGGTGGTCCCCCTGCCCTCGCTCAGGTTCGTCCCTTCGAGCATCACCGTGCCGGCATAGGCCCGCGCCATGTTGAGGCTGGCGGCATTGGGGCTCGGATTGATCCAAACGCGCTGCTCGGGCCAACCGAAGCCGGGCGCCTTGCCTGGCTTCCAGCCTTCCATCTCGATCACGCGATAGTCCACGTCGAGCCCGAAATGATCGACGAACCAACGGCCCATTTCCCCCATGGTCATCCCGTGCCGCATGACCATCGGGGCGGCGCCGACGAAGCTTTCCTGTCCCGGTAGCAGCAAGGTTCCCTCGACCGGCCCGCCGGCGGGATTGGGCCGGTCGAGCACCCAGACCGATTTCCCCGCCTTCGCCGCTTCCTCCAACAGGTAGAGGAGCGTGGTGACGAAGGTGTAGATCCGGCAGCCGAGGTCCTGCAGGTCGAACAGGAA
>CAYOWF010000157.1:0-5568 GCA_964407585.1 uncultured Qipengyuania sp. | reverse complement strand
CGGAAGAACTGGATGATCCGGCCATTGGGCGCCCAGGTCGGCGCTTCGTCCTGCCATCCGCGGGTGAGCGTGCGCACGCCGCCGCCGGAAGGCGTCATCACCGAAATGTTGAAGCTGCTCGCATTGGTGAAGGCGATCTGGTCGCCGCGCGGGCTCCACTCGGGGGTGGCGCAACGCGATCCGCCGAAGCTGATCCGGCGCTGATTGCTTCCGTCGGCATCCATCACATAGCATTGCTGGGCGCCCGAACGGTCGCTTTCGAACACGATCCGGCGGCCATCGGGCGAATAGGAGCCGCCGATGTCGATGCCGGGCGTATCGGTGAGCCGCTCGCTGCGACCACCGCTCGAAGAGACGCGATAGATGTCGGTATTGCCTGCTACAGCCATGGAATAGAGGATCCAGCTGCCATCGGGGCTCCAGCGGGGCGCGAAGGTCGGGTTTTCGCTTTGCGTTACCAGCGTCTGACGACCCGTGCCGATGTCGTAGACGTAGATGCGGGGGTTGCCGTCGACATAGCTGAGATAGACCAGCCGCTTGTAATCGGGCGAATAGCGCGGCGTCAGCGCGGTCGAACGGCCAGTGGTGATGAACCGATGGTTCGCCCCGTCGCTATCCATGATGGCGAGCCGCTTGGTGCGGTTATCCTTCGGCCCGGTCTCGGCGATATAGGCGATGCGGCTGTCGAAGAACGGGCTTTCGCCGGTCAGGCGCGAATAGATGAGGTCCGAACATTTGTGCGCGGCACGGCGCCAGTCGGCTGGAGAGACCACCCACCCTTCGGCCACCAGCCGCTGCTGCAGCGCCATGTCGTAGAGATAGCAGCCGACCGTCAGGCGATCGTCGCTGCGCGCGCGGACATAGCCATGGACCAGCATCTCCGCACCGCGCACGCCCCAGGTCGACCAGACGGGCGAAGTGATATTGGCGAATGCGGGACGCGGCAGGCTGTCCGGGCCGGTCGGCTTGAAAAGACCGTTGTTGCGCAGATTGCCGGTGATGACGCGGGCGAGTTCGATGCCCAGCGCTTCGGTGCCGTTGGCATTGGCGGCCGTCGCCACATTGCGATCGGTCGCAAAGGCCGGGATGGCGATTCCGAGATCGTCGAGATTACCCTCGAAGCTGACCGAACCGGTGAGGCCCTCGCCTTCCTCGATCGTTTCGACGTCCTGCCCTTCGGCGATAGGCGCGCCGAGGTCCTGGTTCTGCGCCGCCAGCGGGGTCGCCGCAGCGAAGATAAAGCTGGCAATCAGGAGTTTTTTCATTGTGCTAGTCTCCAGTCGAAGCCGAAGGGTCCTACCACCTTCCAGGCTTCATAATACTCTTCGGGCAAATCAAACGGGGCAGCCAGTTGCACAGCGCGGATGGCCTGTTCGCCATGGCGGCCGGCCTGGGCGCGATTGGTGTCGTTGATTCCGGTCTGGCGGACAACGGTCGGACGACCGGCAAGGCTGCCGTCGGGGTTGAGGCGAAAGCGCAGGAAGGTCGTGATCTGTTCGACCTCCGGACCGGAAGGCGGCTGCCAGTGCGGCTTGATCTCGCGTGCGATGGCCTGGACTAGCGATGCCTTTGTACTCGCCCCGATTTGCGATGCGGGCGTCCGGGTCTCGTTGCTGGTCGAACTGTCACCCGACCCGGCGAGGAAATTGTCGCCGATGCGCGAACCCTTGGGCTGCTCGGTCGGCTGGGTCCTGGGCTGTTCGCGCGGCCGTTCCTGCCGGGGACGCGGCGCGTTCTCGCTCGGTGCCGGACGGTCGACCACGGGGCGGCTCGGCGCTTCGAGTATTTCCGGTGCCGGCGTGGGCATTTCCCCCAGCTCGGGGGCGATGGCGGCGCTGCTTTCCGGAACCGGATCGGGTGCGGTCGCCTCGAGACCGACATCCTCCGCGAGGCTGACGGTCATGCGTTCGGTCTTTTCGACGACCGGCGCGGGCATCAGCGCCTGCACGATCATCGCGGCAAGCACCAGCAGATGCAGGACGATCGCGACGATCAGCCCCGTCTTTTCCTCTGCCCTGATGCCATGGTGTTCCATCGTTCGACGCTGGCTATTCTTCGGAAGGTGAACCGGTGTTGACCGGCGGCGCGGATTGCCCCCCATTGGTCACCAGCGAAATTCGGTTGAGGCCCGCGCGATTGAGTTCGCCCATGACCGCCATGACCCGCCCGTAATCGAGCGATCGATCGGCACGCAGCGTAATGTCCGGCCCCGCGCCCGCCTGCGGGATGGCTTCGAGCGCCGCCGGCAAGCCGCCGACCGGCACCTGGGTATTGTCGATATAGACATAGCCGTCGCTGTCGATGCTGATCGAAACCTGCTGCTGGTCCTGCGGCAGCGCGTTCGCGCGGCTGTCGGGCAGTTCGATCGGGACGCCCGCTGTGAGCAGCGGCGCGGTGACCATGAAGATGATCAGCAGCACCAGCATCACGTCGACGAAGGGCGTGACGTTGATTTCGGCCATGGGCCGCCGCCCGCCGCGTCCGCGACGGCGGCGCGTGCCCTTACCCGAGGCCAGAGCCATCGCCATCTCAGCGCTGCTCCAGCTGGCGGCTGAAGCTGGCGTGCAGCTTGTCGGCGAAGCGGTGGAGGCGGGTTTCGAAGCGTTCGACCGAGTGGCTGAACCGATTGTAGGCGATCACCGCCGGGATAGCGGCGAACAGGCCGATCGCCGTGGCGAACAGCGCTTCGGAAATGCCCGGAGCGACGACTGCAAGCGAAGAGCTTTCCTGCGCACCGATCTGGAAGAAGCTGTTCATGATGCCCCAGACGGTGCCGAATAGCCCGACGAAAGGCGCCACCGCACCGACCGTTGCGAGGAAGTTCAGCCGCTCGGCAATATCGTCGGCTTCCTGCGATATCTGGCCATCCATGGCCGCAGCGATGCGTCCGCGCAGCGCCTCGCGGTCGCGGATTTCGCCCTTGGTCGAACGGCGCCATTCGGAAACCCCCGCCTGTGCGACCCGCGCAGAGGGAATATCGCGATTGCCGCGCTCGGACATGAAGCGGTCGAAATTCTCCGCCTGCCAGAACTCGCTTTCATAATGGGTCTGCGCATCCTTCAGCTTGCGCATGCGCAGGGTGAAGGCGACGATGATCGCCCACACCCAGATGCTGGCAAGGATGAGCCCGGCCATGACCGCCTGGACCACGATATCGGCATCGAGGAACAGCTGGATGGGGTTGAGCCGCGTGCTTACGGCAAGAAGCGGGAGTGTCGTCATCAATCCTCTGTCCGGTCGACGAAACGCGCAAAGGCGTCGCGCCATGCTTGTGGCTGGCGGATCGGCCGGCCGTTTGGTGAAACGAAGCCGACGCGCAAATGTGCCTCGGCGAGCAGGTCTTCGCCGCGAAAGGCCTTCTGGTGCATCCGGCAGGACGCAGCTTTCAGTTCCGTGCAGCGGGTTTCGACGATTACATCGTCATCGAGCTTAGCGGGTCGCAAATATCTGAGGTTAATCTCGGAAACGGCGTAAGCACCGCCGCCCGCCTCGATTTCCGCGCGCTGGTCGATTTCCAGTCGGCGCAACAGATCGCTGCGCGCGCGTTCGAACCAGCGCAGGTAGTTGGCGTGATAGACGATGCCCGAAAGGTCCGTGTCCTCGTAATAGGCGCGCACGGCATAGAGGTGCCGGTCGCCATCGAGGATTCCGTCGGGAGGATTGGGCAGTGACATTCGGGAAAGCGCTCTAGCGCAGCGGTGATTCACTGCAAAGCCGCCAATCGGCCCAGAAACATGAACGGCGGTGAAACGAGTCCTGCTTGCGGTGAATTATCTCGCAATCATCGGACCGAGCGGCTGACCACCGAAAATATGGACATGGAGGTGCGGGACTTCCTGCCCGCCATGCGCGCCGATATTCGCCATCATGCGGTATCCCGGCTCGACCAGCCCCTTGTCGCGCGCCACCTTGCCGACTGCCTTGACGAATCCGGCAATCTCCTCGGCACTCGCCTTCTGGCTGAAATCGTCCCAGCTGACATAGCGCCCCTTGGGAACGACCAGCGTGTGCACTTCGGCCTGCGGATTGATGTCCTCGAAGGCGAAGGCCCATTCGTCCTCGTAGACCTTGGTCGAGGGGATCTCACCGCGCAGGATCTTCGCGAAGATATTCTCGTCGTCATAGGGTTCGGTCGGGTCGATCGGCATCTATTCGCTCCTGCTCGCTTTTTCCTCGAGACCCGAGACGCCTTCGCGCCGGTCGAGTTCGGCCATGACCTCGTCGAGACCGATGCCCTTGTCGGCGAGCAGCACCATCAGGTGGAAGAGGACGTCCGCAGCCTCGCCCACCAGCTCCTCGCGGCTGCCCGAGAGCGCGGCGACACAGGCTTCGACCGCCTCTTCGCCCAGCTTGCGCGCCATGACCGGCGTACCGCGATGGGTCAGCTGCGCGACATAGCTCGTATCGGGGTCGGCCTTGCGGCGCTCGGCGATCGTCGCCTCGAGGCGGGAGAGTGTATCCATGGGGTGGCTCCTATCGCGCTCAACCGCGCGCAGGCAAGCCCGCCGCTCTCAGAGCGCGGTGCGCTTCGCCGATCGAATGCTGGCCGAAATGGAATATCGATGCCGCCAGCACCGCGCTCGCATGCCCTTGCGTCACCCCTTCGACGAGGTGGTCGAGCGTGCCGACACCGCCGCTGGCAATGACCGGGACCGAAACGCTATCGGCGATCGCCCGGGTCAGTTCGAGGTCGTATCCCTGCTTCGTCCCGTCGCCATCCATCGAGGTGACGAGCAATTCGCCCGCGCCGAGATCGGCGAGTTTCTGCGCGTGCTCGACCGCATCGATGCCGGTCGGCTTGCGGCCGCCATGCGTATAGATTTCCCAGCCGCGAAAGCCTTCGCCTTCGGTCCGCGCGCGCGCATCGACGCTGGCGACGACGCATTGGCTGCCGAACTTCTCCGCAATCTCGCGCACGAGCTCTGGGCGCGAGACCGCCGCGGAGTTGATCGCCACCTTGTCCGCGCCGGCCAGCAACAAGGCCCGCGCATCCTCGACGCTGCGCACCCCGCCCCCGACGGTCAGCGGCATGAAGCATACCGCCGCCGTGCGCCGCACCATGTCGAGCAGCGTCCCGCGCCCTTCATGACTGGCCGAAATGTCGAGGAAGCACAGTTCGTCGGCCCCCGCACGGTCATAGGCCTGCGCCTGTTCGACCGGATCGCCCGCATCCTTGAGATCGACGAAGTTCACACCCTTCACCACGCGCCCGTCGGCCACGTCGAGACAAGGAATGACACGAATGCGAACGGTCACGGCATCAACTCCTTGAAAAAGCTGGCCAAAGAATCACGTCGGGCTCGCCATCGCCAAAGCCGCCGCAAGGTCCAGGCGCCCGTCGTACAGCGCGCGGCCGGTGATCACGCCCTCGATACCTTCCTTCGCATAAAGCGAAAGCACGTGGATATCGTCCAGCCCCTTGACCCCGCCGCTGGCGATGACGGGGATATCGACCTGGCGCGCAAGCTCCACCGTGGCATCGATATTCACGCCCTTAAGCAGCCCGTCGCGCCCGATGTCGGTGAACAGCAGCGCGGCAACGCCCGCATCCTCGAACCGGCGGGCGAG
>CAYOWF010000156.1:0-5592 GCA_964407585.1 uncultured Qipengyuania sp. | reverse complement strand
ATCATCATCATCGCGGCGACCAACCGTCCCGACGTGCTCGACCCCGCGCTACTGCGTCCGGGCCGTTTCGACCGCCAGGTCGTGGTGCCGATCCCCGACATCGACGGACGCGAGAAGATTCTCGCCGTGCACATGAAGAAGGTGCCGCTGGCACCCGACGTGAACCCGCGCACCATCGCGCGCGGTACGCCGGGCTTCTCGGGTGCGGACCTCGCAAACCTCGTCAACGAAGCAGCCCTGCTGGCCGCGCGCCGCAACAAGCGCCTCGTCGCGATGCAGGAATTCGAGGATGCGAAGGACAAGGTCATGATGGGCGCGGAACGGCGTTCGATGGTCATGACCGAGGACGAGAAGAAGATGACCGCCTATCACGAGGCGGGCCACGCACTGGTCAGCCTCAACGAGCCGGCATCCGACCCGATCCACAAGGCGACGATCATCCCGCGTGGCCGCGCCCTCGGCATGGTCATGCGCCTGCCCGAGCGCGACAATTATTCGTACCACCGCGACAAGATGCACGCGAACCTCGCCGTCGCCATGGGCGGCCGCGTGGCGGAGGAAATCATCTTCGGCCACGACAAGGTGTCGAGCGGCGCATCGGGCGATATCCAGTATGCCACCGACCTTGCCAAGAACATGGTCACCAAATGGGGCATGTCGGACAAGCTCGGTCCGCTGATGTACGAAGAAAGCCAGGAAGGCTATCTCGGCATGGGCCAGACCGCACGGACCATGGGCGGGGCCGAAACCAACAAGCTCATCGATTCGGAAATCAAGCAATTGGTCGAGGGCGGCCTCAAGCGCGCCACCGACATCCTGACCGAGCAGGAAGACAAGCTCCACCTGCTCGCCCAGGCGCTGCTCGAATACGAGACGCTGACGGGTGAAGAGATCGACCAGCTGATGAAGGACGGCAAGATCGATCGTCCCGACGAGCCGAAGGGCCCCGTTGCGGTCCGTAAGCCGGGCAGCAGTACCGTGCCCAAGGCCGGGAAGAAGTTCGGCGGTTCGGACGAAGGGGCGCCTGCCGGGGCGTAACCCCCCGATTTGCATGAAACGCTTAGGGCGCCGGGCGGGAAACCCTCGGCGCCCTTTCTGCGTTCATAGGGGTATTCGCCGCGCGCAGCGGCCCAGCGATGGATAGGACCATACCCATGAAACGCCTCCTCACCGCCACCCTTTCGGCCGCAGCCCTGGCCGGCCTGGCCGCCTGTTCCGAAGGAACGCAGGACGATGCCGCACGTACGGCCGACCTCGCCGCCGACGATATCGAGGCCAATGCCGACGTGGTCGGCGAAGCCATCGAGGACGGAGCCAAGCAGGCGGCAGGCGCCGTCAGCGATGGCGCAGCCGAACTCGAGCGCGAAATCGAAGAAGGCGATACCGAGAGCCCGGGCCCGGCACCCATCACGGGCGACGATCTGAATGGCGACCGGGCGGACGGGAACGACTAGGTCAGAACACCCCGATCAGCAGAAGCAACTGCAGGAACAGCGTCAGCACGACGAAGATGAAGATCGTCAGGATCGCCAGCCGCCACAGCGCCGAGAAGCGCGATATCCCATAGGCTCCGCGCAGATGCTTGTAGATATGGATCGGCGGGACCAGCAAGGCTGCGAACACGATGAATATCTCGTGCAGACCTGCCAGGCCTGCCAGCACTATTGCGAGGATCAGCAAGGTCATGAAGCTGAGCGAATAGGTCACGAAGATGGCGTGATCGTATGCCTTGAATCGGCGCTTCCATGCGAACAGCAGCCATACGAACGGCACCGATAGCGGAATCAGCAACCAGCTGAACTTGTAGAAATTGGTCTGCAATTTGTAGAACATCAGGCCGGGGTTCTTGCGCCATTTCTCCAGCCCGCCGTCGATCCAGTCGACGCCGGAGGCCTTCATCTTCATAGTTGCCCCGTCGCCATCGGTCAGCGGGATCACGGTATTGCCCTCTTCGTCCACTTGCGGCTCGCGCTCTACCGGCGTGCCTTGCGTGATGCCCTGGAGAAAGGGAATGGTTTCTCCCGCCTCGCGGATGCCTTCGATCTGTTCGGTAACCGTGTTCAGTTCGGTCTGGAGCGCCGCACGGTCTTGCTGGGTCAGCTGCTCGTCTTGCAGCCCCTCCTCGATTTGCGACTGGCGTCTTTCCAGCCTCTGGTACTGGTCCGCTGCCAATTCGGTCAGTTCTTCGTCGGTATCGCCGCGAATATCGGTCGGCGCACTGATGCCCGCGAACTGGAAGACGGCGAACATCAGGAAGATGACGAACAGGAACAGCGCCATGGGCGACACGAAGCGCGCCCGTTCGCCCTCGATGTAGCGCCGGGTCAGTTCGCCTGGCTTGAAGAACAGCAGGGGCAGCGTCTTCCACGTCCGCCCTTCGAAATGCAGCGCGCCATGGAGGAGATCGTGCATGAAAGCGCCGATCGTGCGGTGGAGATGCGCCTTCTGCCCGCATTGGTGGCAATGCGATCCAACCAGTTCGGTCCCGCAATTGAGGCAGGTCCCTTCCGCGAAATGACCCTTCTCCAGCGGGGTATCGGCCTTGCCGCCACCATCGACCGCTTTGGAGACAAGTGCGCCTTCGATCGCCGTCCCTATCGCATCACCGAAATCGCTCACGTTTTCCCCCCCGGGTATCAGCCGGTGGTTATAGGGCGGCGTGCGGGGAAGGCCAACAGGCCTGGCCCGGCTTGCACAATCGGGTGCCGATTGCGACATGAAAGCGATGGAAATGCTCACCAGTCAGGCGGAATTCGCTGCCTTCGGGGCGGTCGCGGCGGTTTTCGCGCTGTTCGCCGCAATCGAGCTTGCCCGACCTGCGCGCAATGCGCCCAGGGGCGCGCGCTGGTTCACCAATCTGGCGCTGTTCGCGATCGATACGCTGGCGGTCCGCCTCTTCGTTCCCTTACTGATGGTCGGGGCGGCGGCACTTGCGGGCGAACGTGGTTGGGGCCTGCTCAACCAGTTCGAACTGCCTGCCCTGGCAGGAATCGTGCTGGCCATCGTCGCGCTCGATCTCGCGCTCTATGTGCAGCACTGGGCGACGCACCGTGTTCCGCTGCTCTGGCAAATGCACAAGGTCCATCATTCGGACCCGGCCTTCGATGTGACGACCGCCGCGCGGTTCCACCCTTTCGAGATCGTGCTGAGCATGGGTTACAAGATGGCGGTGGTCGTCGCGCTGGGCCTGCCCGTCTGGGGCGTGTTCCTGTTCGAAGTGGTGTTCAACATCGCAACGCTCTTCACACATTCCAATTTCGCGCTTCCCAAGAGGCTCGAAAGGCCGGTGCGCATGCTACTGGTGACGCCCGATATGCACCGTATCCATCATTCGGCCCTGCGGAGAGAGACGGACAGCAATTACGGAACGCTGCTGTCGGGCTGGGACCGGCTGTTCCGGACCTATACGGATCGGGCCGAGCGCGGGCAGGACGGCCTTATCATCGGACTTGGCGAATATCAGGACCGGCGTCCGTACGAACTCGGCTGGAGCCTGCTTCTCCCTTTCCGCAAATAGCCTCGCCCAAACGAAAAACCCGCCCGGTTAGGGGCGGGTTTTCGTGGTTTCGGATCGCGCCGGGAATCAGCCGTCGTAATCGGCCCCGATCGAAGTCGAACGCGTCGGCGCCGATGCGGTGATCCGCAGCGCTTCGGCCGACTGGCTGAGCGAGCCGATTTCGTCCATCTCGTCATCGTCGTCCGGCAGGATCTTCTGCAGGTTGGTGATGGCGGCTTCCTGGAGGTCCTTGGGCTTCACCGTCTGCTCTGCGATTTCACGCAGTGCGACGACCGGGTTCTTGTCGCGGTCGCGATCGAGGGTGATTTCCGCACCGCCCGAAATCTCGCGTGCCCGCTGTGCTGCCAGCAGGACGAGATCGAAACGGTTGGGAACCTTGTCTACGCAATCTTCGACGGTAACGCGCGCCATGGGCACTCCGGTGTAATGTTCTGAGAATCTCGGAAGAAGCGCGGCAAATAGGCATGCGAAGGGCAATAGTCAAGGATTTGCGCCTCGCCAGCGCCGCGCTAAGACGCTGCACACATGGGAGACGAGCCGAACACCGAGATCGCGAATCGATATCGCGACCCGCCGCCATTTTCGGCAGAGGCGCAGGGGCAGTCGCTGACCTTCTATCCCGCCGGCTCGGACCGGCGCGAAGCGCTGATGGAACTGGTCGCTTCGGCGCGGAAATCGCTCGATATCTGCTTTTACATATTCGCCGAAGACGAGGTTTCGAAGGAACTTCGCGATGCCTTGTGCGAGGCGGCAGGGCGCGGGGTCGATGTGACGCTGATCGTCGACCGTTTCGGCGCTTCGGCGAGCGACCAATTCCTCAAACCCCTTGCCGATGCCGGGGGGCGCTACCTGTGGTTCAGCCCGCGCTGGACGACGCGTTACCTGATCCGCAACCACCAGAAGATGGTCATTGTCGACAACGAGCGTGCAATGTTCGGCGGCTTCAACATCGAGGACGACTATTTCGCGCCGCCCGAAAGCAATGGCTGGAACGATATCGGCATCCGAATCGAAGGCGATGCGGTCGAGGGGCTGACCGAATGGTTCGCCCGCCTGCGCGACTGGACCGACGATGCAGACGCGCATTTCAAGGAAATCAGGCGGACCGTGCGCGAGTGGAATTGGACCTCGCAAAACGGCTGTGCGCGCTGGCTCGTCGGCGGTCCGACGCGCGGACTTTCGACATGGGCGCGCTGCGTTACGCAGGATCTGGTGGAAGGCGAGAAGCTCGATATCTTCATGGCCTATTTCTCGCCTCCCTATTCCCTGCTCAGGCGTATCGCACGGGTGGCGAAGAAGGGGCAGACGCGGCTCCTGATGGCTGCCAAGAGCGACAATGGGGCGACCATTGCGGCGACCCGTTCGCTCTATCGCTACTTGTTGAAACGTGGGGCGAAGATCTGGGAATTCAGCCCCTGCAAGCTGCATACGAAGCTGCTGGTGCTCGACGATGCCGTCTACATGGGCAGCGCCAATTTCGACATGCGCAGCCTCTATCTCAATCTCGAAATCATGCTGCGGATCGAAGACAAGGCGCTGGCGGAGCGGATGCGAGAGTTCGTCTCCGCGCACATCGAGGTTTCCGAGCGCATTACGCCCGAAAAGCACCGGCAGCGTGCGACGCTGTGGAACCGGATCCGCTGGTGGGCGGGTTGGGTGCTGGTGTCGGTCGTCGACTACACCGTAACCCGGCGCACCAACCTCGGGTTTTGAGAGTTACTCGTAATCCTCGTAGCCGCCGCGCATTTCGGGCGAGCTGAACTTGGTGAATTCGCTCTGGAACAGCAGCGGGACGTTGCCGGTCGAACCGTGACGCTGCTTGGCCACGATCAGCGTTGCGCGATTGACCAGTTCGAGGTGGCGCGCTTCCCAATCGGCATATTTCTGGCGCATCTCTTCGCTGCTGGTTTCGTCGGGCGTGTCGGGCTTCAGCGCGTTGTGATAATATTCGCCGCGGTAGATGAACCAGACCATGTCGGCGTCCTGCTCGATCGAGCCCGATTCGCGCAGGTCCGACAATTGCGGGCGCTTGTCCTCGCGCTGCTCCACCGCACGGCTGAGCTGCGAGAGCGCGA
>CAYOWF010000155.1:0-5649 GCA_964407585.1 uncultured Qipengyuania sp. | reverse complement strand
CCGATCACGCTTTTCGTCCGTAGCGACGGCACCTACCTCCAGGACCCGGCGGTAAACGCCCGCGTCATCGCAGCCGTGCGCGAACAGGGGGTCGATGCCTGGGACGAAAGCCGCAAGGCCGAATATCTCGGTGCCGCCCACAACCCCGACGAGTTCGAGATGGTCTCCGACATCCTCGACGTGTGGTTCGATTCGGGCTGCACCCACGCCTTCACACTGGAAGGCGAGCGCTGGCCCGACCAGCGCTGGCCCGCCGACATCTATGTCGAAGGCAGCGACCAGCATCGCGGCTGGTTCCAGTCCTCGCTCCTCGAAAGCAGCGCCACTCGCGGCCGCGCGCCTTATGATGCCCTGCTCACACATGGCTTCTCCATGGCCAGCGACGGCAAGAAGATGTCGAAGAGCCTCGGCAACACCGTCGACCCCTTGAAGGTCATGGAGCAATACGGTGCGGACATCATCCGCCTGTGGGCGCTTTCGGTCGACTTCACCGAAGACCATCGCATCGGCGATGAAATCCTGAAAGGCGTGGGCGACCAGTACCGCCGCCTGCGCAACACCTTCCGCTATCTGCTCGGCGCGCTCGACGGCTTCGTCGGCGACATGGGCGATACGGGCGAGATCCCCGAGCTGGAGGTCTATGTCCTCGCGCTGCTCGCCGATCTCGACGGAAAGCTGAAGCGCGCGCTCGAGAACTACGACTACAACACCTACACGCGCCTGCTGGTCGAATTCTGCAACGAGGATCTGTCGGCCTTCTATTTCGATATCCGCAAGGACGTGCTCTATTGCGACGGGCCGGACAGCGTGAAGCGCAATGCCTATCGCACCGTGCTCGACCTGCTGTTCCACGCGCTGGTCCGCTATGCGGCGCCGGTGCTGGTGTTTACCGCGGAAGAGGCCTGGACCACGCGCTATCCCGAAGGCGGCAGCGTGCATTTGCTCGACTGGCCCGCGGTTCCCGGCGTCACTGCCGACGGCGCGCGCTGGGACAGGCTGCGAGCGCTGCGCGAGAAGGTCAACGAGGCGATCGAACCGCTACGCCGCGACAAGACCATCCGTTCGAGCCTCGAAGCCGATGTCACCGTGCCCGCGAGCGAGGTGCCCGAAGGATATACGGACGAAGATCTCGCCGAACTGTTCATCACCGCGTCAGTCACGCGCAGCGATAGCGAGGGCGTGACCGTTTCGCGCACCCACGAACACAAATGCGGCCGCTGTTGGCGCCTGCTGCCTTCCGTCCCGGAAGACGGCGCGCTGTGCGATCGCTGCGAGCCGGTCGTCGCCCAGCTGGATGCCGCGGAATGAACTCGCTGCTCAGAATGCGCCTGATCGGGGTGCTGACCGCCTTCGTCATCTATGGCGTGGACCAATATGTAAAATGGTTGATGGTCGGGCCGCTGCAGCTGCGCCAGAAGGGCGTGATCGACCTGCTGCCCTTCTTCGATCTGCGCTGGACGCAGAATTTCGGTGTTTCGATGGGAATGTTCGAGGCCGACAGCTTCGAATCGCGCTGGATCCTCGTCGGGGTGACCGCGCTCATCGCGCTGGTCGTGACGATCTGGATGTTCCGCGAAAAGGCCTTCGGCGACATCCTCGGCCTGTCGCTGATTCTCGGCGGCGCGCTGGGCAATATCAAGGACCGCTACGAGCTCGGCTACGTCATCGACTATGCCGACTTCCATATCGGGGAATTCCGCCCCTTCCTGATCTTCAACATTGCCGATGCAGCGATTACCATCGGCGTCCTGATAATCCTTGCCCGCGCCTTCTTCATGCGCGACAAGGACGACGAAGAGGTCGACGACCTCATGCAAGGCAAGCCGGCAGACGCCGCGGAGAGCAAGTAATGAAAACCATCGCCCGTATCGCCCTTCTTGGCGCCACCTCGAGCATGCTCGCAGCCTGTGGCGGCGGCGGCTTCCTCAACCGCGACCGTCCGGACGAATTCGCCGTCCAGCGCCAGGCGCCGCTGGTGGTCCCGCCCGATTTCAACCTCGTTCCTCCCGCCCCCGGCGCTCCGCGTCCGGCGGAAGGTACGGCAGCCGAACAGACGCTCGAAGCGCTTTTCGGCGGCCCCGCTCCGCGCAGCTCGATCGAAACCAGCGCGCTCGACCGGGCCGGCGCGGCAGAGCCCGGCATCCGTTCGTCGATCGGTTCGGAAGAGACCAATACGGTCGCCAAGGGCACGGTAGTCCGCGATATCATCGCTGCGCCCGAAGGTGACGGCGCGACGGCACAGGCCGTAATCCCGGGTTGATTCGAAGCGACGGGGACCGGGCTCGATAATTCGGGCTAATCCCCGGCGGTTTCGTCGATCTTCGGCTTCTCGACCGCGCTCACCAGCACCTTGTCAATGCGCCGCTCGTCGAGGTCCACCACCTCGAAGCGCCAGCCCTGATCCTCGAACCATTCGCCCTCGACGGGCAGTTTCTTGAGCACCGCCAGGCAATATCCCGCGACGGTCGCGAATTCGCGATCGTCGCCATATTCGAGGTCGAGCCGGTCGGCGAGGGCATCGGCGGAAAGCGAACCCGCGACCAGCAGCGACCCATCGTCGCGCTCGACGATGCCCGGCGTATCGTCCGGGTCCTGGTCGCTGGCGAAATCGCCCACCAGTGCAGTGAGCAAATCGACCGGCGTCACGACGCCGTCGAGGTGCCCGTATTCGTCGTGCACCATGGCCATGGCGATATCGGCCTGCTGAAGCACGCGCAAAGCGTCCACCGCATCGAGCTGGTCCGGAACGACCTCGGCCTTCGTCATCAGTGTTTCGAGCGGCACGCCCTCCCCGGCCAGCATCGCGCTCAAGACCTCTCTGACTCGCACCAGGCCGAGCACCTTGTCCGGCGAGCCGTCGGCCACCGGCCAGACCGAATGCGGGCTCTCTTCCAGCAGCGAGCGAATCGCGGACTCGTCGGCATTCACGTCGATCCAGTCGAGATCGGTTCGCGGGGTCATCACTTCGCGCACGGGCCGCTCGGCAAGTCGCACGACACCGGCCAGCATCTGGTGCTGTTCGGTTTCGATGATCCCTGTCCTGGTCGCCTCCGCGAACAGCATGTGCAGCTCTTCGGCCGTTACCGCGCTCTGTCCGGCGGGCTTCACGCCGAGAAGGCGAATCAGCAAGCCCGAACTCGCGTCGAGCAGCCAGACGAGCGGTGCGGCAACCTTCGCCAGCAACGCCATGGGCAGTGACATGGCGATCGCGATCGGGACCGCAGCACGCAGGGCGACCTGTTTCGGGACGAGTTCGCCCACAACCAGGCTGAAATAGGTTGTCAGCGCGATGACCAAGGCAAAGCCGGCCTGCCCGGCCCAGTCGGCGGGAATGCCTATCGCCGCGAGCCGTTCGCCCACAGGCCCGCCGAGGCTCGCGCCCGAATAGGCGCCCGCCACGATCCCGACCAGCGTAATGCCGATCTGCACGGTCGAAAGAAACTTGCCCGGGTTAGCGGCCAGCTCGATCGCAGTTTTCGCGCCGGCGCTGCCCGCGTTGGCGGAAGTGCGCAATTTGCCCGTGCGCGCGGAGACGATGGCCAATTCGCTCATGGCGAAGATGCCGTTGAGCAAAATCAGCCCGGCAATGATGAGAAGGTCGGTCCAGGGAAAGGGGGTCACGTCCAAGTCGCTAGCACAAAACGGCGCCGCTGCCAGCGTCTGTCGGAACAGGCTGTGTATTCGGGTGTTTGATAACTCCAGAGACGCAGGTGGGCGCGTTCCATCGCTATCGGGCGAACCGGGGCTGGAGCGCTTTCGGCCGCCCGACTCGATAAAAGGGAATAAAGACATGAAAACATCACGCATTTTCCTCGCTGGCCTTTCCTCGATCGCCCTGCTGGGCACTTCGGCCTGCGTTACCGACCCGAATACGGGCGAGAAGAAAGTCTCGCGCACCGTGCTCGGCGGCGTCGGTGGCGCGGTCGCAGGCGGCTTGCTGGGCGGTGTCATCGGCGGCAAGACCGGTCGTATCATCGGCGCGGCCGCAGGCGGCGCGGCAGGCGGCTATGTCGGCTACCGCATGGACCAGCAGATCAAGGAACTGAAAGAGCAGACCGCCGGTTCGGGCGTCGATGTAAGCGAAACCGACGGCGGCCAGGCGATCCTCGTCAACCTGCCCAACGGCGTGACCTTCGCCACCGGCAGCGCGACGATCAACCAGACCTTCGCTGCCACGCTCGACAATGTGGCGGCCAGCCTGGTGCAGTATCCGAACAGCCTCGTCGACGTCTACGGCTATACCGATACGACCGGTTCGACCGAGCTCAACCAGCGCCTGTCCGAACAGCGCGCGCAGGCGGTTGCCAATTACCTGATCAGCCGCGGCGTGAGCTCTTCGCGCATCCGCTGGCAGGGGTATGGCGAGCAGTACGAACACCTGAAGATCAAGACCGCGGACGGGGTCAACGAGCCGCTCAACCGCCGCGTCGAGATCAAGATCATTCCGTTCGACCAAGACGATGTCGACGCTGCCCAGCAAGGCAACTGACCTTCCTGTCGAAACGACAGAGATCGCAGAAGGAAGGGGTCGGAGAAATCCGGCCCCTTTTTCGTGCGTCAGTCCCGCGCCAGACGGTTGGCGCGTTCGGAAAGGTGTTCGACCGTCGCCGCATGGATGCCCGGCGCACTGGCAATGACGCCGAAGGCGCGCGGGTCGCGCTTGTTGTAATCGAGCTTGCGCCCGAAACTGTCCGAAATCGCAGCTCCCGCCTCACGGGCGATCAACCCGGCCGCGGCGATGTCCCATTCGAAACCCCATCGCAGCGTGGCGACGAGGTCGGCCCGGTCGGCGGCCACCATGGCGATGCGCAGCGCAATCGAATTGGGCTGTTCGACCTTGGTCAGCATCCGGTCCTGCTTCATCAGGTCTGCTGCCGGAACGCGCGCGCCGTCGAATTCCTTGCGCGTGGAAGCGGCGATTCGCGCCCCGTTGAGGGTCGCGCCCTGCCCCGCCACGGCCTGCCACACCTCGCCTCTTGCAGGGGCACAAAGCGTACCGATCAGTGGCCTGCCCGAACTGATCAGCGCGACCGATACCGCCCAGCCCTTGCGCCCGCGGATGAAGTCGCGGGTCCCGTCGACCGGATCGACGAGCCAGATGAGATCGCGCGCTAGCCGGTCGGGATTGTCGGCGGTCTCTTCCGACAGCCAGCCCGCCGAAGGCAGAAGCGCGCCCAGTTCGCGCTTGAGGAAGGTGTCGACTGCCAGATCCGCTTCGCATACCGGGCTGCCCGGGGTCTTCTCCCACGAATCGAGCTCCGCCCCGGCGCCGGGCCAGAGGCCGAGCGCAATCTCGCCGGCGGAAGCGACGATGGATTCGAGGCGTTTGCTGTCGATCATGGAGTGATTGAGGCCCCTGCACCCGAAACCCGCTCTTTTCAAGCGCGCCTACCTATGCTTATGCGCGCAGCGACTCCCATCCCCCAATCGCGCACGCATGTGCGAAGGATCATCGACCGACATGAACATCCACGAATACCAGGCCAAGGAACTCCTCGCGAAATACGGCATCGCCGTTCCCGCAGGACACGCAGCAATGACCGTCGAAGAAGCGGTCGCAGGCGCGAAACAGCTTCCCGGGCCGCTCTATGTCGTGAAGGCGCAGATCCACGCCGGCGGCCGCGGCAAGGGCAAGTTCAAGGAACTCGG
>CAYOWF010000154.1:0-5657 GCA_964407585.1 uncultured Qipengyuania sp. | reverse complement strand
CGAAATCGACGGCGATCCCGTCGCAGTCGCCATTCCCGGCTACGTCAGCAGCTTCCAGGTCGCGCCCGGCGGGAAGACCGCCGTCGTGCAAAGCGCGCCCACCCCGCAAATCGACGACGCGTACACTTCCAAGCGCGTGCATGTGATCGATCTGGCCGATGGCAAGGTGCTCCGCGTCGTAGAAACGCCGGGCAAGCTGGGCGATGTCGAAATCTCGCCCGACGGCAAACAGCTTTCGATGATCGCCGGGGTCGACATCAACGATCCGGCCGATACCACGCTGCACCTCGTCGACGTGGCGACCGGCACCTACCGCGCGCTCAACGCCGGCGCTCCCGAAGCGGCTGTCGATGCCGAATGGCTTGCCGACGGCAGGCTTGCCGCGGTGATCCACAAGGGCGCCCAGAGCGGCCTGCGCATCTACAATGCCGACGGCACCGTCGCCGAAGACCATGACGGCGGCGCGCTGATCCTGTCGAGCGTCGAAGCCGGGGGCAATACGCTGGCGGTCGAAGCGAGCAGCCCGCAGCATCCGACCGAACTCTTCGTGTGGCGGGGCGGCAGCTTCGAACGCTGGACGCAGCACAATCCCTGGCTGTCGGAAATCGATTTCGGCGCGCAGCGTGCCTATCGCTACACCGCGCGCGACGGGCAGGTCGTGGAAGGCGTGCTGATCGAGCCGGTCGGCGGCGCTCCGCGCGGCGGCGCACCGTTGATCCTCAACGTACATGGCGGGCCCGAAGCGCATGACAGCAATGGCTGGCAGACCGCCTATTCGAAGCCGGGCCAGGTCGCCGCGGGCCAGGGCTATGCCGTGTTCCTGCCCAACTATCGCGGATCGACCGGCTACGGCACCGCCTTTTCCAAGCAGCACACCGGCAATTACACCGATCCCGAATTCACCGACCTGGTCGATGCCAAGCGCGCACTGGTGGCGGACGGGATTGCCGATGCGGACCGCGTGGGCGTGACCGGCGGCTCCTACGGCGGCTATGCCACCGCATGGAGTTCGACCTATCACAGCGACGAATTCGCCGCAGGCGTGATGTTCGTCGGCATTTCGAACCATGTCTCGAAATTCGGCACCACCGACATCCCTTACGAAATGTACAATGTGCACAGCCAGGCATGGCCGTGGGACGATTGGCAGAAGATGCTCGAAGTCAGCCCGGTCTACCACGTCGACAAGTCCGATACGCCGCTGCTGATCCTGCACGGCGAGGACGACACGCGCGTCGATCCGGGCCAGAGCTTCGAACTGTACCGCTCGCTGAAGGTGCGTAAGCCCGATGTGCCGGTCCGCCTCGTGCTCTATCCGGGCGAAGGCCACGGCAATCGCAAGGCCGCCGCGCGCTACGATTACAACCTGCGCATGATGCGCTGGTTCGACACCTACCTGAAGACCGGCGATCGCAATGCAACGCTGCCCGACAGCCGCCCGGTCCTGCCCGAAGGCACGACCGGCGCCAGCGGCGCGAAGGACTGATGAAGCGAAAGGGGCGGCCTTCGGGTCGCCCTTTTCTTTCCTACCCCATGCCCTGCCATTCGCGGATCGCCTCGAAGGGATAGATCAGCATTATGACGTTGAGCGTGAGATTGTCGCGCACGACCAGCGCAGTGACGACTTCCATCACGATCGCCAGTGCGACGGTCGCTTTCACCGGCAGCCTGAGCGCGAGCCAGAAACCCAGGCTCATCCAGCCGAGGTCGGCCATGGAATTGATGATGCTGTCGCCCGAATAGCCCCAGTTGACCGTCACCGAGCGATAGCGGTCGATTATCATGGGCGTGTTCTCGATAATCTCCCACGCGGCTTCGAGCGCAATCGCCAGGGTGAAACTGAACCTGCCGGCCGTCTTGCCGCCGATGCCAAGCCTGGAAAACAGCAGCCAGCCGAGCGCGTAGAAGAGCATGCCATGGATGATGTGGCTCGGCGTATACCAGTCCGACAGATGCTGGCTGTTGCCCGAGGAATTGATGTCCCCGTACCACAGGGCGACATAGCCGCATTCGCATATCGGCGGACGGTCCATCGCGAAGAGGACCGCGAGCGTGACGGCACTCAGGACGAGCGCGGCAATGATAGCCTTACGGTGCGGTGCAAGCGGGTTTGCTTTCATGGTGCCAGACTGCGGCGCGCCCAGCCCCGCCGCAAGCCGCGGGAGAATTCTATCCGCTAGAAAGTGTAACCCAGCCCCAGCGCGACGAAATACTGGTCGTTATTGCCGCGGATCGAGGTGAAGGGCGTATCGGCGGCATCGTTCACCAGCTTCGACCAGCCGCCGATGCCGATGATGGACAGGCCGCCATCGGTCACGTCACCCGAAAGGTCATGCGCCAGCAGCAGGTTCACGCCATAGCTTTGCAGCCCGCCTTCCGCCTGGAAGCCGGGCAGGACATCCTCGGCGGGCAGCAGCGTATTCGTCGGGGCGACCGAATAGTAATAGTCGGCGAAATCGTCGTCGATGAAGGTCGCGCTCAGCGAGAGCGAGGCCGCGGTCGCGCGGCTGACCGGGGTGAAATAGGTGACGCCCGGGCTCCAGTACATGCCGCCATGCGCTCCTGCGACATCCCACGCCGCATCGACGCTGAAGCTCAGGCTGTCGAAGGGGTTGAGCACCTGCGGCACCTTCACGCCGACGCTGCCGCCTAGCTCGACTGCACGGTCCAGTTCTCCATAGGCGGCGACGATGTCGTCCTTGATATCTTCCGCATCGGTTCGGTCGTTGCGCAGGCGGACCATCGGGCCGGCCGAAAGACTCACGCCTTGCTCCGGATCGGGTATGAGATCGACGGCGATGCCGGCAGGCCGCGGATTGATGTCGATGCCCCCGACCGATGCCTGGACGATCGGCAGGATATTGATGCTGTAATCGTCGCTGCCCGAATAGCTGGCGTTGTAGCCGACACCTACGCCGATGCTCAGGAAATCGCCGTCGAACACGGTTTCGGGCGGCCCGGCGGGCAGCGGCTCCTCCACTTCGGTATCCTGCGCGAGCGCGGGAGCGGCCACGGCGCAGGCGGCGATGGCAGTCAGTGCGGCGAAACGGCGAAACATGGACAATTCCCTCATTTTGTCTTTTGCCAGCAACGGATTGGCAGGGATGGCGTTCCACAATCGGATTGCCGCCGCGCGCGCCTCCCCCTAAGCCGGAAACCGATGTCCAACGAAAAACACGATATCGCCATCGTCGGCGGCGGGCTTGCAGGCGGCCTGCTTGCGCTCGCCCTGCGCCGGGCCGCGCCCGGACTTTCGGTCTGCCTTTACGAGGCGGGCGAGACATTTGGCGGCAACCACCGCTGGAGCTGGTTCGAAGGCGATCTCGATGCGGAAGGCACGGCGCTGCTCGAACCCTTCCAAAGGACCGAATGGACGGGCGGAAACGAAGTCCGTTTCCCCGCCCATACACGCCTCCTTGCAAGCAACTACCGCTCGCTCGTCAGCCGCGATTTCGATGAAACGATACGCAGGCTCCTGCCGCAGGACGCCTACAGGACCGGCACAAGGGTCACGGGTATCGACGGCCGGGGTCTCACTTTGAAGAATGGCGAACGTATCGCCGCCAGGGCGGTCGTGGACTGCCGCGATGCCGAGCCGAGCGAGCACCTTTCCGGAGGCTGGCAGGTGTTCCTCGGCCAGCACCTGAAGTGCGCCGCCCCGCACGGGATCTCGCGCCCCGTCATCATGGATGCGACCGTCGCCCAACCCGGGGCCTATCGCTTCGTCTACCTGCTCCCGCTGGGCGAGAACGAGATTTTCGTCGAGGACACCTATTATGCCGACAGCCCGGTGCTCGATGCGGAAAGGCTTCGCGGCCGCATTGCGGACTATGCCGCCGACAAGGGCTGGCATTGCGAGGTCCTGCACGAGGAAACCGGCGTCCTCCCGGTGATCACCGGAGGCGATTTCGCGGCCTATCGCGCCTCGCTGACCACGCCGGGCGTGGCGCTTGCAGGCGCGCGCGGCGGCTTCGTCCACCCGCTGACCAGCTACACGGTGCCGATTGCGGTGCGCAATGCACTCGCCATTGCGAAAGCGGCGCGCTCCGACCTTGGAGGCCTCCCCCAATTCGTCGAGCGGCGCGCGAAACACCACTGGCGCGACACGGCCTTCTACCGCCTGCTCGGCAGGATGCTGTTCGATGCCGCTTATCCCGGGGAACGATATCGCGTGTTCGAGCGCTTCTATCGCCTGCCCGAACCGCTGATCGACCGCTTCTATGCCGCCCGCACCACTCCGTTCGACAAGCTGCGCATCCTTACCGGCAAGCCGCCCGTAGCTATATCGCGCGCCGTCAAGGCCATGCTTGGCAAGGGCGCGCCGCTCGTCCAAGGAACCGCCCCATGAACGCCGAATTTTCGTCCACAAAGCTTACCCCGGCCGAATTGCCCGAAAGCCCGACGCTGCCCGAGCCCACGGGCAAGACGGCCTGCGTGGTCGGGTCCGGCTTCGGGGGACTTGCGCTTGCCATCCGCCTCCAATCGGCGGGCATCGCCACCACGGTGATCGAAGCGCGCGACAAGCCCGGCGGGCGTGCCTATTTCTGGGAACGCGACGGCTTCACCTTCGATGGCGGGCCGACCGTCGTCACCGATCCCGATTGCCTGCGCGAACTCTGGGCGCTGACCGGCCACGACATGGCCGAAGACATCGAACTGATGCCCGTCATGCCGTTCTACCGGCTCAACTGGCCGGACGGGACCAATTTCGACTATTCGAACGACGAGGAACAGCTCTTCCGCGAAATCGCGGAGCTCAATCCCGGCGACGTCGCGGGTTACCAGCGCTTTCTCGAATATGCCGAAGGCGTCTATGAGGAAGGATACGTCAAGCTGGGCCATGTGCCCTTCCTCGACTTCAAATCGATGATGAAGGCGGCTCCGGCGCTGGCCAGGAAGCAGGCCTGGCGCAGCGTCTATTCGATGGTGTCGAGCTTCGTCGAAAACGAGAAGCTGCGCGAGGCGCTGAGCTTCCACACGCTGCTGGTCGGCGGCAATCCGATGAAAACCAGCAGCATCTATGCGCTGATCCACAAGCTGGAGAAGGACGGCGGCGTGTGGTGGTCGAAGGGCGGGACCAATCGGCTGATCGCAGCCATGGTGACGCATTTCGAACGTCTCGGCGGGACCATGCGCATCGGCGATCCGGTAACGCGCATCCACACGCTGGGCAGCAAGGCCAGCGAAGTCGAGACCCACTCCGGCTTCAGGAAACGCTTCGATGCGGTCGCCAGCAATGCCGACATCATGCACAGCTACAAGGACCTGCTGGCCGGCACCAAGCGCGGCGAGACCTATTCGAAATCGCTTGCCCGCAAGAGCTTTTCGCCCAGCCTGTTCGTCGTCCATTTCGGGATCGAGGGCACCTGGCCCGGCATCCCGCATCACATGATCCTGTTCGGACCGCGCTACAGGGGCCTGCTCGAGGACATTTACGACCACGGTGTATTGCCGCAGGATTTCTCGATCTACCTGCACCATCCCAGCGTTACCGATCCCAGCGTCGCGCCGGAGGGCATGAGCACCTTCTATGCGCTGGTCCCCGTCGCCCACATGGGCAAGCTCTCGGTCGACTGGCAGGAAATGGGCCCCGTCCTGGAAAAGCGCATACTCGACGAGGTCGAGCGCCGCCTCATCCCCGACCTGCACGGCCGCAT
>CAYOWF010000153.1:1501-5664 GCA_964407585.1 uncultured Qipengyuania sp. | reverse complement strand
AACCGCATGTCTACCGCTGTCGGGCGCCGCGCGCGCAATCTGGAAGAGCTCGGTCGAAATTTCGAAGCGCTCTCGGCCGATGCGCCGCAGCGCAACTATCGCACGCACGAACCGCAGGGAGGCGATGTCTTCATCACCTCCTGGGGCAAGAGCGGCACCACCATGACGCAGCAGATGTTCCACCAGATCCGCATGGTGGCGGCGACCGGCAAGGGCGACATGGATTTCGACGACATCAGCCGCATGACGCCGTGGGAGGATACCGCCGTCGCGCTCGATTTCGACATGACCGCGCCGCAGCGCGCCGCACCGCGCGGGTTCAAGTCGCACCGCGAATACGAACGCCTGCCGGCGGGTAGCCGCTACGTGGTGACGCTGCGCGATCCGCACGGGACCTACGCCTCCTTCCACCGCTTCTTCGACGGCTGGCACGTGGAAAGCGGGGCTATCGGCCTCGAGGACTTCTTTCCGATCTGGATGATGGGCGGCCCCGGCGGGACCGACTATTTCACCCACCTCCTCAGCTGGTATGCGCGCCGCCACGAGCCCGACACGCTGCTCGTCACCTATCGCTGGGCCTGCGACAATCGCGAGGCGATGATCCGCAAGCTCGCCCGCTTCATGGGGATCGAGCCCGACGACAGGCTGGTCGCCATTGTGTCGGAGCACACCAGCCGGGAATTCATGGCGGCGCACAAGGACCGCTTCGACGATGCGATGGTCTGCGCGGTGATGGAGGAACGGCTGGGAATTCCCGCCGACAGCGAATCCTCCAAGGTTCACGCCAAGGGCAGCGACTCCAGGACCCTGCCTGCAAGCGTGGTCGAGCAGATCGACGCCATGTGGGCCGAGCGGGTCGAGCCCGCAACCGGCCACAAGGACTTCGCCTCGCTGGCCTCCGAACTCGACGCGTTGACCGAATAGGCGGTGGGTGCCGGGCGGCGGGACGTCCCGCGCCCGGTCCCGGATGATGCGGTCAGAAGCCCAGCGTTTCGGGGTTGGGCATCGGTTCCTGCTTGGTCGCCTTGATCAGGCTCAGCACGCTGCGCACGCCGAACCAGACGATAATCACGGGGAACAGCAGGAAGCCGATGAGGACCATGCTGAGCAGTGCCGCGACGATGCTGGCGAGGAAGGAGAACCAGAAGGTCCTGATGAGATAGGTGTAATGCGATTCGACCCAGGTGCCCTTGTTGTCGCCGCTCCAGATATGCGCCAGCACCACGCCGACGAGGCCGGTGACACCTGTGATGAAACTGGCGAGATAGAGCGCTGCGACGATGACCGGGCGGTTGCCGTCCACGCTGTCCGCATTGCTCTGCCGTGCGGGCTGCGTGCCGAAGCCCGGCCGATCGCCGCCCACGTTGATGCGCCCGCTTTCGCGGCCGCGCGTATCGTCTTCCATCTTACGTCCCTCCCTAAGGTCGAAGCGCAGATTACAGCCTCGCGGGGTTGACGCAAGCCGTACTCATATTGCGTAACCCATTCACATACATGGAGACTCATGACCGCCTGCCCCCGAACGGGAACGGGTGCGCTATTCCCAGCCCCAGGCGGGCGGCGGGGGCGAAACCGGCGCGGTCGCGTCGAATTCGACGCGGAACAGGCGGGTCGGATCGTTGCGGCGGGTGAGCTGGTAGGCGAAGCGCGCTCCGCTTGCGTCGGCGGGATCGACCTCGATGCGCCAGACATTGGTCAGCGATGCGGAGAGGCCCTCGCGCTCGAACAGGGCGATCGAATAGGCATCGACCGGAAAGTCCTGCAGGCGCGCGGTGCCACCCGATAGCGTGTCTCCGCCATATTGGGTGACCGCGTCTTCCTCGCCGTCTTCGTGGCGGTGATCGTGCTTGAGCCGCAGGCCGTCGGCGGTGCGGGTCACCAGCCAGGTGCGCGAACGATCCCAGCCGCCTCCCTCTGCGTCGCGCACATGGAAGGCGATCGCGGTGCGGGTCTCGCTGCACTCGGCCCAATGCGCCAGCATGGCGCGGCCCTGCCAGTCGGCATCGCGCTCGTCGCTGCTGGCGAGACTGCCGCGATAGGCCTTGCCGCAATGGCTCTGGAGCGCGTCCCAGAAGGCTTCCTGAGAAGCCGGAAGCGCGGGGATGTCCGGTGTGGAGGCGCAGGCCGACAGGGCCATAGCGCACAGAAGGGCAAGCTGTCTCATGCTCCTCGCGTAACAGACACGGCTGCGGGGCGATAGCGCCATTTACGGAACGGCGCCTTGGCCGAGCCATTGATAGTATTAGAGAAACAGGAGATTTCCCATGAACGACCCAGTGCCCGATACAAAGGCCCCCGGAACCCGCTGGATGTGGGTCGGGATCATCGTGCTGCTGGCGATTGCCTTCGTCATCTTCCTTTTCAACGCCGATGGCGACGAAGAACTCGAGACCATCCCGGACTATGCCGTGACCACACAGGAAGAACGGCTCTACCAGGATGTCGATGCGGTATCCGACCCCGATGACCTGCCGCCTGTGAGGGGTGCAGAGGACGACACAACCATCACCGCAGAGGGCGGAGAGGTCGAAGTCATCACGCCACCGGAAGAGACCGAATAGGGCCAAAACCCTTTCGCCCGAACGACGGGCAAGCTAACGCCTGCGCTGGATTCTTTCATGGAACAGCGCAGGCGTTAGTATTTCTCATGACAATCGACGAAGCTACCGACATGCGCGATGCCAGCGCCAAGGCTCAGACGCTGATCGAGGCTTTGCCCTATTTCCAGCGTTATGCGGGGCGCAGCTTCGTGGTCAAATACGGCGGCAATGCCATGGGCAACGACGATGCCGCGCGCGAGTTCGCCGAGGATGTGGTGCTGCTGAAGGCGGTCGGCATCAACCCGGTGGTGGTGCATGGCGGCGGTCCGCAGATCGGCGCGATGCTGGAAAAGCTGGGCGTCGAATCTCGCTTCGTCGACGGGCTCCGCGTGACCGACAAGGCTACGGCGGAAGTGGCCGAGATGGTCCTTTCGGGTGCGATCAACAAGGCGATCGTGGGCTCTATCGCACGCGCCGGGGGCAAGGCGGTCGGCCTTTCGGGCAAGGATGGCGGGCTCGTCACCGCGCGCAAGGTCGAACGCACCGCCAAGGACCCGGAAAGCAATATCGAAAAGGCGCTCGATCTCGGCTTCGTCGGAGAACCGAGCGCAGTGGATACGACCATCATCGAGACTGCGACGGCAGCCGGCATGATCCCCGTGATCGCCCCCATCGGTACCGGCGAGGACGGTCACACCTACAATATCAATGCCGATACGATGGCCGGTGCGCTCGCCTCTGCATTGGGCGCGGCGCGCCTGCTGCTGCTGACCGATGTCGACGGCGTGCTCGACAAGCAGGGCCGGCTGCTGACCGACCTCAAGCCGGCGGACATCGCCAGGCTGCGCGAGGACGGCACCATCAGCGGTGGGATGATCCCCAAGCTCGAGACCTGCGTGGGCGCGGTCGAGGCGGGGTGCGAGGCTGCAGTCGTGCTCGACGGGCGCGTTCCGCATGCCATGCTGCTCGAATTCTTCACCGCGCGCGGCGCAGGCACCTTGATAAGCGCAGCTTAGGGGTGGCGGGCTCGCCAAGCCTCTAGTAGAGGCTCAGGTCACACGGGACTGTCACATTCCAGACGGGGTTCGAACTCAGTGCTTCTCACACTCTACCAAATCATCGAGATGATCACTTCCATCTTCGTGATGCTGATCATCATCCAGTTCATCATCGGCCTGCTGTTCGCCTTCAATGTGGTGGGCCGCAACGAGTTCCTGATGAGCTTTTACGATGCGATCAACCGGCTGCTCGACCCCGTCCTGCGCCCGGTGCGCAACCTGATGCCCAATACCGGCGCGATCGACTTCTCGCCGCTGGTGGTGATCATCATCCTGCAGATCGTCCTGATCGTGCTGCGCAATATCATCCTTTCCGTATGACCGCAGAGCGCATCGACGGGAAAGCCTTCGCCGCCAAGCTGCGCGAGCGGGTGGGCGAGCTGGCTGCGAAATTCGAAGCGGCGGCAGGCCGCAAGGCCGGTCTTGCGGTGGTGCTGGTGGGCGAAGACCCGGCGAGCCAGGTCTATGTGCGCAGCAAGCACAAGGCGACCGTGGCCGCGGGCATGGAGAGTTTCGAGCACCGCCTGCCGGCCGATACGTCGGAGGCGGAACTGCTGGCGCTGGT
>CAYOWF010000153.1:0-1401 GCA_964407585.1 uncultured Qipengyuania sp. | reverse complement strand
CGCTCGAACATCGTCGGCAAGCCGATGGCGCAGTTGCTGCTCGACGCCAACGCCACCGTCACCATCGCGCATAGCCGCACGAAGGACTTGCCCGCCGTGGTGAAGCGCGCGGACATCGTCGTCGCCGCTGTGGGCCGCGCGGAAATGGTCAAGGCCGATTGGTTGAAGGACGGCGCAACCGTCATCGATGTCGGCATCAATCGCCTGCCACCCGCCGAGGGCCAGGAGAAGGGACGGCTTGTCGGCGATGTCGACTATGCCGGGGCCGAAGGTATTGCCGGGGCGATCACGCCCGTACCCGGCGGTGTGGGGCCGATGACGATCGCGGTCCTCCTGCGCAACACGCTGGTCGCCGCGCATCGCAATTCCGGCCTTGCCGTACCGGAGAGCCTGTGATGATCCGCTCGCTCCTGGCAATCGCCACCCTTGCGGCGCTTGCCGCCTGTAGCAGTGGGCCCAGTCCGCGGCAGGTCTACGGTCGTTACATCCAGCCTACCGCCAATGTCGGTAAGGTCGTCGCGACCGAGCTCGCCTTTGCGCGCGCAGCGCAGGACGATGGGCAGTGGACCGCATTCGAGGAATATGCCGCAGACGGAGGTCTGCTGTTCGGGCGTAACGGTGCGATCGAGGCGAAACCCTGGCTCAAGGCGCTGGACGATCCACCCGCTGCAGTGGCCTGGGAACCGCATCGCGTCTGGTCGAGCTGCGATGGCTCTCTCGCGGTGACGCAGGGCGGCTTCGTCGATCCCGATGGGGCGGTCGGCACATTCAACACTGTTTGGCAACGCCAGCGCGACGGCGAATATCGCTGGGTGTTCGATTTCGGCTATCCGCAGGACGAAGCGCCGGCGAAGCCCGAGATGATTGCTTCAGCCGTCGCGGATTGCGAGGCGCGGCTTGCTCCCCCCGCAGCAGGCGCGGGCGCCAAACTGTCGACCTCGCGCGACGGCACGCTCGCGTGGAGCTTCCAATTCACCGGCGAGGGCGAACGCCATTACGACGTCTGGCTTGCCGGCGAGGGCGGCTGGAACCAGGTCGTGGACGTCGACCTACCGGCGAGTCGCAGCGAATGACCCAGCTCTTCCTCTCCGCCTTCATCACGCTTTTCGTGGTCATCGACCCGCCGGGCTGCGCGCCGATCTATGCCGGCCTGACCAAGGGTGCGACGCAGGCGCAGCGCCGCAACATGGCCATCCGCGCGACCTTCATCGCGGGCATAATCCTGCTGGTCTTCGCGCTGTTCGGCGAACAATTGCTCGGCGCCCTGCATATCGACCTCGACAGTTTCCGCATCGCCGGGGGGCTGATGCTTTTCTGGATCGCGTTCGAGATGGTGTTCGAGAAGCGAACCCAGCGGCGCGAGGAGCGCGCCGAAAGGGTCGCGGCCACGCCCGAGGTCGA
>CAYOWF010000152.1:0-5673 GCA_964407585.1 uncultured Qipengyuania sp. | reverse complement strand
AGATCTTCAGCTGGATCGCCACGATGTGGGGCGGCTCGATCGAATTCAAGTCGCCCATGGTCTGGGCACTGGGCTTCATCTTCCTCTTCACCGTCGGCGGCGTGACCGGCGTCTATCTCGCCAATGGCGGCGTGGACGACGTGGTGCACGACACCTACTTCGTGGTTGCCCACTTCCACTACGTGCTGTCGATGGGTGCCGTCTTCTCGATGTTCGCGGGCTTCTACTACTGGTTCCCGAAGATGTGCGGCAAGATGCACTCCGAACTGCTCAGCCACATCCACTTCTGGCTGTTCTTCATCGGCGTGAACGTGATCTTCTTCCCGCAGCACTTCCTCGGCTGGCAGGGCATGCCGCGCCGCTATCCGGACTATGCGGAAGCCTACACCTACTGGAACGAAATCAGTTCGCTCGGCTACCACATCATGGCATTCTCGATGGTGTTCTTCTTCGTCAACGTCTTCTACACGCTCTTCGCGGGCAAGAAGGCGGAAGCGAACTACTGGGGCGAAGGCGCCACGACGCTCGAATGGAGCCTGTCGAGCCCGCCGCCGTTCCACCAGTTCAGCGAACTGCCGGTGATCGAGGACCACCACGATCATCACCACCATATCGGCGATGCCAAGCCGGCTCACTGAGCTGCGGCACCACTGGACAAAGACAAGCGGCCGGTCCCATGAGGGGCCGGCCGTTTTGTTTGTTCGAGGATAGGGAAAAGCGATGCGCGAAATGCGAACCGTCGACGTGGGCGAGCTCAGCCTGAGGTGCGCGATCGAGGGCGAGGGACCGCTGGTCATCCTCGTGCATGGCTTCCCCGAAAGCTGGTACAGCTGGCGTCACCAGCTCGGACCGCTGGCCGCGGCGGGGTTTACCGCCTGCGCCATCGACGTGCGCGGATATGGCGGCTCGGACAAGCCGCATCCGGTCGAAGCCTATGCGATGGAGCGCATCGTGGGGGATCTCATCGGCCTCAGGATGGTACTCCAGCCCGACCGGCCCGCGATCCTCGTGGGGCACGACTGGGGCGCACCCATCGTGTGGAACAGCGCCCTCACGCATCCCGAACATTTTCGCGCGGTGGCCGGCCTGTCGGTGCCCTTTGCGGGCGTTCCGCAGCGTCCGTTCACCGAGGTGTTCCACGAGCACTTCACGAGCCAGGGCAAGTTCTTCTACCAGGAATATTTCCAGGAGCCGGGCGTCGCCGAAGCCGAAGCCGAAAAGGACCCGCGCGACTGGGTCGCCAGGATGATGTATTCGATCAGCGGCGACGTGCCGCCGGGCGAATATTGGTCAAAGCCCTATGGCGCGACCTTTCTCGAAGGCCTTCCCGATCCGAGGCCGGTGGACTGGCTGACCGAGGACGACCTCGATTTCTACGAGGCGGAGTTCAAGGCATCGGGTTTTCGCGGCCCGCTGAACCGTTATCGCAACCACCAGCGCGATTACGAATGGCTGCAGGGCTGGAAGGGCAAGCGCATCGAGCAGCCCGCGCTCTTCATCGGCGGAACGCGCGATCCGGCGACCACGCTGTTCGGCGCGGTGACCGACCCGGTGGCGATGATGAAGCTGTTTGCGCCGAAGGTCGAAGGACATATCCTCGATGGGGTCGGCCACTGGACGCAGCAAGAGCGCCCCGATGAGGTGAACCGACTGCTGTTGGACTGGATTCGGGGGCTCTGAACCCCTATAGGGCCCGCAACGAGCCGAATCTCATGACCGACGCCGCCCCCACAACTACCCAGCTCCCAGCGGACTGGCGCGATTTCTTCGCGTTGACGAAGCCCGGTGTGATGCGCCTCGTGATCTTCACGGGTGTGTGCGGCCTGCTGGCGGCTCCGGGGAATATCCATCCCATTCTTGGCTTTACCGCGATCCTGTGCATTGCGATCGGCGCGGGCGGTGCCGCGGCGCTCAACCAGTGGTGGGAAAGCGACATCGATTCCGTGATGAAGCGCACCAGTGGTCGACCGCTGCCTGCCGGGCGCATGGCCCGTACCGATGCACGGGACTTCGGCATGCTGATGTCCGGGGCTTCGGTGATGATCATGGGGCTGGCGATCAACTGGCTATCGGCCGGCATCCTCGCCTTCTCGATCTTCTATTATGCCGTAATCTATACGATCTGGCTCAAGCCGCGCACACCGCAGAACATCGTTATCGGCGGCGGTGCAGGGGCCTTCCCGCCGCTGATCGGCTGGGTCGCGGTGACGGGCGACATCACCTTGATGCCGGTGCTGCTGTTCCTCATCATCTTCATGTGGACGCCGCCGCATTTCTGGGCACTGGCTCTGTTCGTAGAGACCGATTACGCCAAGGCCGGCATCCCGATGATGCCGGTGGTCAAGGGGCACAGATCGACGCGCCGCCAGGTGATGGTCTATTCGCTGCTCATGCTGCCGACCGTCCTCGCCCCCTGGGCGATCGGCGGAGCCGGCTGGATCTACGGTGTGGCGGCGCTTGCACTGACGCTTGCATTCATCGCACTGGCAATTCCGGTCGCGACCCGCGATCCTGAACCGGGCGACAGGATGCAGCCGGAAAAGCGGCTGTTCCTCTATTCGATCGCCTATCTGTTCATCCTGTTCGGCGCCTTGGTCGTCGATCGGGTTTTGGTCTATCAGGGAATCATCGCATGACCCCCGAAGAGGAAAAGGAATACCGCCGCCGCCAGAAGAGCCGCAATCTCGTGCTCGGCGGCATCCTGCTGTTCATGGCGGTGCTGTTTTACGCGATCACCATCGTGAGGATGTAAGGCGAGGAATATGACAACTGCCACCCTTGAATCGCGCAATCTGAGGACCGGCCTGCTCGCGCTGCTCGGCGCGGTGGCAATGCTGGGGCTCGGCTATGCTGCGGTCCCGCTCTACCAGCTGTTCTGCCAGGTGACGGGCTTCGCCGGCACGACCCAGCGTGCGACCGAAAGCGACGCCGCAATCGCCGAGCGTATGGCTTCGGCAGCGGGTGGCCGGCAAATCTCGATCCGTTTCGACGGCAATACCGCCCCCGGCCTGGGCTGGGATTTCAAGCCCGAGCAAGTGACCGACACCGTCACCATCGGCCAGCGCGACATGGCGATCTATCTGGCGAAGAACAATTCGGATCGCGCGGTGACCGGCACGGCCACCTTCAACGTCGAACCCGAACAGGCGGGCGCCTATTTCAACAAGATCCAGTGCTTCTGCTTCACCGAGCAGACGCTCGAGCCGGGGCAGGAAGTACGCATGCCAGTGCTCTATTTCGTCGACCCCAAGGCGCTGGACGATCCGAACATGGAAGGTGTGGAACAGATCACCCTGTCCTATACTTTCCATCAAGCGAAGGATTAACCTCGTCTGCCCCCTAGACCCGCGCGCACTTGCGCTTTAAGGGCAGCGCCAAAGCGAAACCCAGGACACAGGTACAATGGCTGGTAACGTCAATCACGAATATCACATCCTCGAACCCGACATCTGGCCGCTGATCGGCTCGATTTCGGCACTGACCTTCACCAGCGGCATGGTTCTGTTCATGCACGAAATGGCGAGCGCGCATCTCGTGCTCGGTCTCGGCATCGCCGGTCTCATCGCCACCTTCTTCTCCTGGTTCTCGAACATCGTGAAGGAAGCCCAGCGCGGCGACCACACGCCGATCGTCCAGCTGCACATGCGTTACGGCATGATCCTGTTCATCGCTTCGGAAGTGATGTTCTTCGTCGGCTGGTTCTGGAGCTGGTTCGACTTCTCGCTGTTCCCCAGCGAAATCTCCGAAGTGGTCGGCGGGACATTCCCGCCCGCGGCGATCGAAGCGGTCATCGATCCCTTCGGCCTGCCGCTGCTCAACACGCTGATCCTGCTGTGCTCGGGCACCACCGTTACCTGGGCGCACCACTCGCTGATCCACGGCGATCGCGACGGGCTGAAGAAGGGCTTGTGGCTGACGATCATACTCGGTGCGGTCTTCACTGCGATCCAGGCCTACGAATATGCCCACGCACCCTTCGCATTCGGCGGAAATACCTACAGCTCGGCCTTCTACATGGCGACCGGCTTCCACGGCTTCCACGTGCTCGTCGGCACGATCTTCCTGATCGTCTGCCTGGTGCGCAGCTACAAGGGCCACTTCACCCCGCGCCAGCACTTCGGTTTCGAAGCCGCGGCATGGTACTGGCACTTCGTCGACGTGGTGTGGCTGTTCCTTTTCGCCGTGGTTTACGTCTGGGGCGGTTGGGGCGCTGCAACCCACTGATGACTGCGTTGTAAGGCTAACAGGAAAAGGGCAGTCCGGCGCTCGCCGGGCTGCCCTTTCCGGTATTGGGAACCATGACCACTCGCATACCGATCATTCCGACGATCCTCGTAGCCGGTGCCGTTGCGGTCATGATCGCGCTGGGCATCTGGCAGCTGGGCCGGATGGACGAAAAAGCCGCACTGATTGCACGCGCCGAGCAATCGCTGCGCATGACGGAGGAAGTCGAGTACCCGCGCGATGAAGCTGCGCTCGAAAGTGCACTCTACCGCCGCACGACGATCCTGTGCGCCAGCGCTTCGGGCGGCACGACCACCGCCGGGACCAGTGCGCGGGGTGAAAAGGGGGTCGCGCAGCGTGTGCTGTGTCATCTCGCCGACGGCACGCCGGTCAAGGTCGATCTCGGCTTCTCGCGCAATCCGCAGCCGGTACCGTGGAGCGGCGGCGAGGTGAGCGGGACGATCGCCCCGGGCGGTCGTGTGGTGGCGGCACAGCCGCTCGCAGGCCTCGAACCGCTCGCCACTCCCGACCCGCGCGACTTGCCCAACAACCACCTCGCCTATGCCGGGCAGTGGTTCTTTTTCGCGCTCACTGCGCTGGTCATTTATGTCCTCGCGCTGCGCCGCCGGGCTGCAGGCGGCGCCACCCGCGCTAAAGACGAGTAAACACCCGCTTGCTTGCCCGCATGGGCCAGCGCGGCTAACCGCCTTGGCGCAATGAAATACGTCTCGACACGCGGTGAGGCCGAAAGCCTCGATTTTGCAGGAGTCACGCTGGCGGGCCTCGCCAGCGATGGCGGTCTCTATGTGCCCGAAAGCTGGCCGCAATTTTCGGCCGAAGAGATCGCGGCCATGCGCGGGCTTCCATATGCCGAACTCGCGGCGCGGGTGATGGAACCTTTCGTCGGCGATTGCATGACCCCCGAACGCCTGCGCGAACTGACCGAAAAGGCCTATGGCCGTTTCGCCCACAAGGCCGTGGCCCCGCTGGTGCAGCTCGACGAGCGGCACTGGGTGCTCGAGCTCTTCCATGGCCCGACGCTCGCCTTCAAGGATGTGGCACTGCAGATGCTCGGCCTGCTGTTCGAGGAATTCCTCGGCCGCGAAGAAGGCAGCCTGACGATCGTCGGCGCGACCAGCGGCGATACCGGCAGCGCGGCGATCGATGCGGTGGCCGGTCTCGACAATGTCGAGATCTTCATGCTTCACCCCAAGGGCCGGGTGAGCGACGTCCAGCGTCGCCAGATGACCACGGTGCGCGCACCCAACGTCCACAATATCGCGATCGACGGCAGCTTCGACGATGCGCAGGCGATGGTGAAGCGCATCTTCGCCGATGGCGAGGTGACGGCGAAGCACCGCATCGGCGCGGTCAATTCGATCAACTGGGCGCGGCTGATGGCGCAGGTGGTCTACTATTTCGCCGCCGCGCTCCAGCTCGGCGGGCCCG
>CAYOWF010000151.1:0-5683 GCA_964407585.1 uncultured Qipengyuania sp. | reverse complement strand
GATGCCCACCAGCGTGGGGCCAAGCCCGAGCCCGACCAGATTGATCACCAGCAGGGTGATCGCGGCCCACACGGCGCGCATGCGCAAGGGTGCCAGCGTCTGGATCAGGGCAAAGGTGGGCCCGAGATAGCAGGACTGGAACAGCACTGCGATGAAGTAGACGGCCACGGCGAGCGGCGCGCTGTCCGCGATATAGAACCAGATGAGGAACGGCAGCGCGATGGTCTTCAGGGCGGCGACCATTAGGGGCTGTGCCTTCATCCCGTATCGTTCGGAAAGCCGATTTGCGAGCCACCCGCTCCCAAGCCCGCTGGCAACGCCTGCAATCGCGAGCAACGGGGCCACGATGTTGCCGACCTGCAAGGTGTTCAGGCCAAACGAGCGGATGAGATAGGCCGGTGTCCAGCCGGTCAGCGCATATCCGATCATCGAGGTAAGGGTGACACCGGCGACAAGCCAGACGGCTGCACGGTTTCCGAAGATCGAACGGAAACCGGCTGCGATAGAGGGCATCTTGGTTTCCTCGACCGCGCCCGGTTCGGCCTTGCGCATCGGTTCGGTGGCGAACAGCTTTACGATAATCGCAAGAGCCACCCCGGGAAGGCCGATGGCGATGAAGGCCACCCGCCAGTCGAAGAAATAGGTCAGATTGCCGCCGAAGATCTGCCCCGCGGCAGCTCCCAGCGTGACCCCGAGCGAGTAGATCGACAGTGCGAGGGCGCGTTTCTCGGCCGGATAGAGATCGGCGATGATCGAATGGCTTGGCGGTGAGGAACCGGCCTCGCCGATGCCGACGCCGATACGGGCGAGCAGCAGCTGCACGAAATTCTGTGCCAGCCCGCAGGCTGCGGTCATCCCGCTCCACAGGGCAAGCGCGATGGAGATGATATTGACCCGGTTCATCCGGTCGGCAAGCGCCGCTACGGGAATGCCAAGGGTCGCATAAAACAGCGCAAAGGCCAGGCCCGACAGCAGTCCCAGCTGCGTATCATTGAGCAGGAGGTCTGCCTTGATGTCTTCCAGCAGGATCGCAAGGATCTGCCGGTCCATATAGCTGAAGAAATAGGTGACGGTGAGCAGGGTCAGCGTGATCCGTCGCGCGCGCGGGCTGACGATGTCCATGCCTTCCGCAGGAGCTGTGGCTGTGGTCATCATGTATCCTGAAGAAGGGGAAAGCGGGGGCGAACAGTATCGTCCGCCCCCGCTGAAGTCTGGCCTTAGAAGCGGGTGCGCAGCCCGATCCTGTAGTTGCGGCCGATCGCGTTACCGATGAACGGATTGTAGCCGAGCGGCAGCTGCGCCTCGGCAGGTTCCGCGTCGGTAAAGTTCTCGATAGCGCCCTGCAGTTCGACATCTGCGCCGCCCACGTCGAGCTGCAGCGTCACGGCGATATCGTGCTGGGTGTACGACCCGCTTTCGATGCCGAAATCGGTCGGACCCTGCGAAGTCTGGAAGCAGGGATCGCGATCGATGCAGCGATCATCGAACACGCCATCGATGTGAGTCAGCGAGTAGCGCACGTTCAGCATGTCCCAGTTCAGGTTCGCATATGCGGCGGCACGCCATTCGGGCACCGTGTTCGGATCGCGGAAGTAATTCCCGAAGCCGACCGCATCGTAGGATTCCTGGACGACCACGCCCTGAACCTCGAACTCGTCGAACTTGTATTCGAGGTTGTAGACCGCGTTGCCGCCGAACGAGAACACCGCTTCGCCGAACGGAATGTCGACGTTGAGCGCAAAGTCGAGGCCGGAAATGTCGACATCGGGACCGTTGACGAAATCCGTCCTGACACGGCTGATGTCGAGTCCCGTCGTGGTGCCCTGCACACAGGTGTTATTGCTGAAGGTAATCAGGTTCACCAGCGGGCTGGAGCAGTCGACCGGAGCGGCGCCGGTAGTCTGCCCATTGGCCACGAGACTCGCGATCGCATCGCCCGGTGTGGTGGTGATGCGGTCCTCGAGATTGATGGCCCAATAGTCGGCGCTGAAGGTGAGGTTTGCGTTGCCGAGCGGCACGTCGAAGATCACACCGGCATTATAGGTCAGCGCCGTTTCGGGTCCGAGATCGGTCGGGTTACCGAAGATATCGAGCGACTTATAGTTGCCGCCTGCCGCGGTGAAGCCTTGCAGCGCCGTTACCGAGTTGGGTGCGACATTCGATGCCAGCGGTCCGCGGAAGGTTGTACCGATCGAACCACGCAGGGTCAGCCAGTCGGTGGCTTCGAAACGGATCGACCCCTTCGGATTGATCGTCGATCCGATTGGGCTGCCATAGTCTTCGAAGCGGATCGCGCCAGCCAGCTCGAGCCTGTCGGTAACCGGCGCATTGACCTCTGCAAAGATGGCATAAACGTCCTGCGACAGCTTTGCCGGCCGGAAACCGCCCAGGAAGATGAACGGGCCGACGCCTTCGGTAGTCGTGCCTACACAGCTCTGGTCGCCTTCGATGAAGCATGGATTGATATCGAGATTCGATTCATCATTGATCGGATCTGTTCGATAGTCGTTCCGGCGATATTGTGCGCCGACCGCGAAGGCGAGTGGACCTCCGCCCAGTTCGAGGCCGGTCGAGCCCGAAAGGACGGCATCGAAGACGACTTGCGTCTCTTCTTCGACTGTACCGTTGCGCACCTGCAGGTAGCGAATGAGATCTTCCGAGTTTTCGCCGCCGGGGACATAGAACGGATTGGTGAGCCCAAGCGCCGGATTGCCCGGTCCGGCATTTGCGAAGGGGTTGAAGTAGACGCAACCATTGGCGCCGGGAGTTGTACCGGTGCAGTTCGCCCCGCCGAGCCCGTTGAGGGCGGCCTGCAAGCGCGAACCGATAATTCCGGGTGCAAACGCCTCACGGTTGGACTCCCAGAAGGTGCCGTCCAGTTCGAGGACCAGATTGTCGTTCAGGTTGATGTCGAAACCGCCGGTGACACGCCAGGCTTCGTTGCTCGCGCCGCCGGTACCCGAACCACGATCGGGATCGAGCGGATTGCCGAGATAGCCGAATGGACGGAAGAGCACGTTCGTCACTGCGACGATCGGGTTTGTCGCTGACGACTGCGGCAGGCCGACCTGGTCGAGGAAAGCTGCAACGCCGGGGTTGCTGGGCGATGTAGTGAAGGCAGACTGGAAGCCCGAACCTCGCGGACCCTGGGTCGGCGGGAATGCGGGTGAGTAGTTGAGCGATTCCAGGTCGCTGCGGGCCCACAATGCATCGGTCTGGAACTGGACATTGTCGCTCAGCTGCGCGGTGAATTGCGCAAATACCTGGTAGCGGTCCTCGTCCTCGATAAGGTTGTCGTATGGCACATAGGTAAAGCGGCAGAGCGCGCCATCCTGGAAACCGCCCAGTTCGTTACACCCGCGGTCCGGCCGGACCTGCGTATTGAGACCGCCGGTGGCCGTGTCGAAATAGGTGACTGCAACGAGGCCCGGCGTCGACAGTGCCGAGTAGGCCGAAGGATTGGTCGCATAGCCGACATTGATATAGTCGCGCGCAGTAGTGGGCAGTTCTGAACGGTGCTGCCAGCCCGCACCAACGACGAGATTGGCATCGCCGAATTCGAAGCCGGCAAGGCCGCTGATGCTGTATTGTCCATCGGACCCGTCGATGAAGTTGTAGTCGCCCTGCAACTCCACGCCCGTGAACTCGCTACGGGTAATGAAGTTGGCGACGCCGGCAATGGCGTCGGACCCGTAAGTCGACCCTGCGCCGTCCTTCAGGATTTCGACGCGCTCCAGCGCGAAGAGCGGGATGAGCTGCGTGTCGACGAAGCCTGCACCAGGTGTCAGGATCGTGCGCTTGCCGTTCATCAGCACGAGCGTGCGGGTAGCACCGAGACCGCGCAGGTTGATCGAGCCTACGCCCTGGAACCCTTGCGCATCGGTCGAGAACTGGTTGGAATCGCCAAGGACCGCGCCGACGGACGGCAGGTCCTTGATGAATTCGAGGGGGCTATCGACGCCCTGCTGCCGCAGATCGTCCGATGTGAAAACGTCGACCGGCAGGGCCGCATCTTCCGGAGTGCCGCGAATAAGCGAACCGGTAACGACGATGGTTTGCGCCTGGGTTTCGGTCGCAGGCTCTTCGGCGCCTGCCTGTTCGGCTTCCGCCTGCGCGAAAGCAACGCTCGGACATGCGAGCAGGCCGACACAAAGTGCAGTGCGGCCAATCGTCGCTTTAAATCGGTTTTGCATAATCTCTCCCCGGACAGGCGAACCTAACCACGCCGGGGAACAGGAGATGTCTGCGATCGCCCTTACTCTTCGCAGCATCCAATCAGTGTTTTATGCCCTCTCCCTGGCGCAAGCATACTGAATGTGCGAAAATCAAAAAACAAGCACTATTTGCATGGATAAATTGGGGGTAATTCCGTACCTAATTTGCGAAACCGTGCATCAGCCGGTCGATCACCATCGCGATGTTCGGTTCCGTCGGCTGGTAGCCGTAGAACCGGGAGAGGTCGTAGGTCGCATTGGCCCCGATCGAGATGAATTGGGCCGCGATCAGGGGATCGACTTCTGTAGCCTCCGCTCTGGAGTGAGCATTCGCAAGCTGGGCCACGAACCACCGGTCGAGCGGTGCAGCTCCGCCGATGATCGCAACCCGCAGTTCTTGCGGCAGGCCGGGGAGTGCAGACGAACGAATGATCGGCGCCTGCTGGTGCATCTGGATCGAGACGAGCGATCCGAGAACGCTCGCGATACGGTCTAGCGGTTTTGCAAACTCGGTGTTCGCTTGCCGCTGCATTTCGGCGACGCGTTGATAGCTTTGCTCGAAGCACTTCTGGACCAGCGCGTCTTTCTCGGAATTGTGATGGTAGAAGCTGCCCTTCGTCAGGCCGAGCCTTGCCGCGATGTCGTCGATGGACGTTCCTCGATAACCTCGCTCGCTTACAAGCTTCGTGGCTGTCAAAAGAAAGGCGTCTGGCCGCAATTGTGCGGAAGCCGGCCCAAAATCGCCTTTCTCGAAAACGCTCAGCTGGAATGACGCATCCGGTCTTGCGATCCCGTTGCAGAACAGGAATGCAAGATCATCGACTGCCTTCGGGTACTCCCAAGGGTGGAATTGCTGGATCCAAGCGGGAATCCAGAACAGGTTTTCGAGCAGGAACTGACCGGGCAAGTATGGCATCGCGGCGGGAATTTCGACACTGTGCTTGGCCAGCAGCTGATTTGCCTTCTCGAGGATTTCGAGAAAGCGGGCGCCCACCCTTGCACGCCGTTCCTTTCGCAATGTGCGAATTTCACCGAGCTGCGGCTTGCGGCCGGCCTGGCTGCTTGTGTGATTGGCCCAGTGATCGATCTCGATGCTGAAGAGCATCTTGATCGAATCTTGCAGATTGCTCTGGGCGTGGGCGATTGCCAGCCCGTCTTCAATTTCGTCCAATCGTTGCAGATAGATGGCTTCAGCCAGAGCTTCGCGGTTCTTGAAGTAATATCTCAGGCTCGATGGCTGCAGACCGACGCCTGCCGCGATCTCGGTCAGATCGAGATCTGCTATTCCGCCATTCGCGAGTGCATGTGCTCCAGCCTGGAGGATCAATGCCCTTTTCATGCCCGCATTGTAAAATTACGCCGAGATAAGACAACTCCCAATGCTCTTTAGTTCCACCTTAGGCTTGGGTGGGGCAGTGGCATGAAACCGCGTTCTGCAGGGCTTAACCGAGAGTGGGCTTTTCGTTAGG
>CAYOWF010000150.1:0-5686 GCA_964407585.1 uncultured Qipengyuania sp. | reverse complement strand
TTTCGTCACCAAGGCATGCTGGGAAACCTTCCGCGAGCAGGCCTATGGCCGCATCCTCATGACCGCGTCTTCGACCGGCCTGTTCGGCAACTTCGGTCAGGCGAATTACGGCGCCGCCAAGCTCGGCCTTGCCGGCCTTACCAAGACGCTCCAGCTCGAAGGTGCGAAGTACAACATCAAGGTCAACACGCTCTCGCCGGTCGCCGGCACGCGGATGACCGAAGACCTCTTCCCCGAAGAAGCCTTCAAGCTGTTCGACCCGGTGAACGTGGTCCCCGCCGCCCTCTTCCTCGTGAGCGAGGATGCACCGACCAATGCGATCGTCGGTGCCGGCGCCGGCGGTTTCCATTCGGCATGGACGGTGATGAACGACGCCGTCTGGCTGCCCGATGGCGAACGTACGGTCGAGGGCTTCGCGGCGAACTGGGACAAGATCAGCGAGTTCTCGAACCTCAAGGCCCCGCAGTCGGGCAGCGAACAGTCGGGTGCGATCCTGACCGCGATGCAGAAGGTTACCGGAACCGGGCCGAGCAGCGCCCGCGGGTAAAACGCTTCAACCCCGATTGATTAAAACCCCGTCGCATCGCAAGATGAGGCGGGGTTTTACTTTGGGGGGTCGCCATGAATCTCGACAGGAACTTGCGTGCACTTCGCATGAGGTCGTTGGTCGTTACCGTATTGTCGTTCATTGTGCTGGTCGCGGGCCTAGCTCAATTGACGCTGGGCGGAATCGCGGTGGGGCAGGAATACGACCGTATCGCCGAGTACGAAGCGATGATGGACAAGCCCAGTTCCTACTACGGCTATCAGCAGCAGCGGCGCGAACTGCAGGCCGAATACGATCGCTCGAGCAGCGCATTCTTCCTTGAAGGGCGATTCATTCCCTCCGACGAAAGCCTCGCGCCCGACGCACCGGGAGTGATCGCTTTCGTCGTGCTCATCCTCTCCGCGCTGGCCTTCCTGGCGGCGTCGATGTTGTGGGTTTGGAGAGCGCACGCAAACCTGCGCGATGTCGGCATTCGGGCGAAGTTCGGTCCCGGTAAGGCAGTGGCTTCCTACCTCATACCGATCGTCAATCTCATGCTCCCGTTCGAAGCCATGCGCGAACTTTACAATCGCAGCGAAGGCGAAGGCGACGATTTCGCGCATGCCTCGGTGGAAAATGTCACCGCATGGTGGACATCGGTGATCGTAGGCTTGCTGATCCTGAGCGCCATGATCGTGAAATTCGTGCTCGATGCACAGACCAATCTGATCATCATGACACCCTTGTGGATGGAGTTTGCGATCCTCTGTTTCGCGATCGTCCTGCTGCTGGCTTCCGCCTATCTGTTTGCGGGCCTGACGCGAAAGATCACCGACTTCCAGCATGAGGTGCTGCCGGAAATCGAACCGGGCCAGATCGAGCCGGAAGCGCCGCGACGCACGGTGAAGATCATCTCGAATGCCTAGGCGTATTGACGTGTTAATACACTAGGTCTATGCCCTGCCGATCTACCAATTGGGGAGAATTGGCAATGTACAGCCAGGAAGACCTGAATTCGGCAGTGGCGGCGGGGGCTATCAGCTCCGAAGCTGCCAATGCCCTGCGCGCCCATGTCGCCGCCTCGCGCGACGCGGTGCCTGCGGATGCGGAGCATTTCCGCCTGATCACCGGTTTCAACGACATTTTCGTCAGCATCGGGGCAGTGATCCTGCTCATGGCGATGGCCGCCATCGGCGATGCCATCTGGAGCAATAACGACGGCCCATCGCCCGCCAGCGGCCTCCTGGTCGCCGCTACGGCATGGATGCTGGCAGAATTCTTCACCGCCAAGCGCCGGATGGCGCTTCCCAGCATCATCCTGCTGCTGGCCTTCGTGGGCGGCACGTTCATGACCTTCATCGGCGTTATCGTCGCCGTGTTCGACGGTGCGAATTCGCCTGCCGACACGGTCGGTGTGCTGCTGATCGCGCTCTCCGCCCTGCTGACGGCAGGTTCGGCATGGCTGCATTGGCGGCGATTCATGGTGCCCATCACCATAGCGGCGGGCACCGCAGCGCTGGCCGGTACCGCCATCGCCCTCGCCGTGGCGGCAATCGGACCTGGCTCGGACAATCTCGAAACGATTATCCTCAGCCTTGTCTTCGTTGCCGGGCTCGTGATCTTCGCCTTCGCCATGCGCTGGGACATGAGCGACCCCCGCCGCGAGACGCGCCGCAGCGACGTGGCCTTCTGGCTACACCTGCTGGCCGCCCCGATGATCGCCCATCCGATCTTCGCCCTGATCGGCGTGATCGACGGCGACAATATCGGCGTCGGAGCCGCAGTGGGAGTGCTGGCGGTCTATATCGCCTTCGGCCTCGTGGCACTGGCGGTCGATCGCCGGGCGCTGCTGGTCTCGGCGCTGGCCTACGTCCTGATCGCCCTCACCTTCCTGTTCCGCGAATTCGGAGCGGTGGAGCTGAACTTCGCGCTGACCGCGCTGGTGATCGGGTCGGCCCTGCTTTCGCTGAGCGCAGCATGGACACCGATCCGCCGTGCGGTGGTGAAGGGATTGCCGGACGATATGCAGGCACGGCTTCCCGCCACCGCCTGACGATCGGACCACCGAGGAAAGGGGCTCGCCAGCACGGCGGGCCCTTTTTTCGTGTCAGTCTTCGACCGCCTTCAGCAAACGCCGCTCGATGGGGGCGATGACGCCTGCCAGTTCATGACCGCGCTTTAGCACCTGCCCGTGTTCGCCGAACAGCGTCCACATGCCCTGCTTGCTGCGCAGCGCCGGGCGTTTCTCGAGCCGCGCCTGGGGACGTTCGGCGTGGCGGACGAACGCGGCGAAGGTGGCGGTGTCCTTGGTGAAATCCATGGCGTAATCGCGCCATTGGCCGGCCGAGACCATGCGCCCGTACACATCGAGTATCTTGGTCAGTTCCTCGCGCGTGAAGCCGACCTGGTTCGGCTTTCGTCCGGGAAAGGCTACGACATTGACGCCGCCCTGCATCGCCATCAGTCGACGGTACCGCTACGCTGCTGCGGCGCCTTCTCGGCGCGTAATTCTTCAAGCTCCGCGCGCAGGGCCTTGAGCTCGTTCTCCAGCTTTTCGACACAGTCGCGACCAAGCTCCCGCGCGCCTTCGCATGGATCGTCGCAGGGTGTGCCGTACGGCACGAATTCGCGCATCCAATCTTCCGCCGGAACCAGCGTGCTGCGCGCCTTGAGGCCGATCATCGTCGCGCCTTCGGGCACTTCGTCGGTGACGACGGCATTGGCCCCAATCCGCGCGCGGCGGCCGACCGTGATCGGGCCGATGACCTGCGCGCCCGAGCCGATGATCACATCGTCCTCGATCGTCGGATGGCGTTTGCCGCCCACGCCGTTGGTCGGGTTGGTCCCGCCCAGAGTAACGCATTGGTAAATGGTGACATTGTCGCCGATCTGCGCCGTTTCGCCGATCACCGAAAAGCCGTGGTCGATGAAGAAATTGCGCCCGATCCTGGCACCGGGATGAATATCGATGCCGGTCACCATCCGGCTCCAGTGATTGACCAGGCGGGCAAGGAAGAACAGGTCCGCCTCGAACAGCCAATGCGCCAGGCGGTGATAGAAAACCGCCCAGACACCCGGGTAAAGCAGCACTTCCCAACGACTCCGCGGCGCGGGATCGCGCGCCTTTATCGAGTCCAGATAGGCAATCAATCCTTCCAGCATGGGCGCGATTCTCTCACTTGTGGCAGTTCAAAGCAAGCGCGCCTGCTCGGGCCCCTGGACGGCGTCGAGCGCATCGCGCCATATCGACATGGTGGCGGGTGCCATCCGTTCAAGGCTGAGGCGGTCGATTTCGGCGACGATCCGCTCGATCGCGGCATGGCTGCGCTCCATCCGCGGTACGAGATAGGTCGGTGCCCCCTCGCCCAGCGCCAGTCCACGCTGCGCCGCATGGCTCAACATCAATTCGGCGGCCATCTCATCGTCGGGAGCCCCGATTTCGAGCTGCAGTGCAGCCCCCATGCGGCTGCGCAGGTCGGGCAGCTGGATGTCCCAGCCATCGGCCCCGACGGTCAGCAGCAGCGGATAGCCGTCTTCGCGCGCACGATTCCATGCGTGGAATACTTCTGTTTCGTCCTTCGCATCGGCATCGTCGATGGCCCCGCCGCCGGTGTGCGAGGCGAACCAGCGCGCAAAGAGCGATTTGCCCGAACGGGGCGGTCCGGCGAGGATCGCGCAGCCGAAGGGCCAGTCCTGCGAAGCCGACAACGCTTCCGCCACCTGCGCATTCGCATCGCCGATGATGATGCTCGCCGGCTCCTGCGGTCCGGAATGCGTGAAAGGAAGCGCAATCTGCGTCATGCCGACAAGGTGCGGCGCGATCAGCGGCTAATCAAGAGTGCGGTCGGAGCCTGCTGCACGGTAAAGCCGCGCGCACGCAGCGCATCGGCCAGCTGGCCGATGGATCCGCCATAGCTCACGGTCATCACCGAAGTGCCTCCGATCGCGGTGGACCGCACACCGGTCGAGCGTACGCCCGGCGTCCCGCGAACTTCGGCGAGGATCGCACCGAAGGCAGCGGCATCCGGCGAAGCGAATTGCACGGTGTATAGCGCCACCGAACCGTCCGGCGGCGGAAGGTTTACCGGAGCCGAGTTGATTGCTCCCCCGCTTGCCTCGGTCGGCGCCGAAGAGGCTAGCGCCTGCGCTTCTTCCTGGTCGCGAAGGCGGCGACCCAGATCGACCAGGCGCTGGATCGCGGGATTGAGATCCCCGGTCTTGATCGTCAATGTCGGATCGGGCTCGATGACCCCGCTCGCCAGCGCGACCTGGTACGTCGCATCGAAACGCCGCACCGCCCTTTCGAGCATGGCCGGAAGCTGGTCGGGACCTTCCGCCGTCATGGTGAAGCTGTCGAGGAATTCGTTGTCGGGTCCGTGACGCGCGGTGAAGGTGCCCTCGATCGGGCCACCGGGGTAGGTGTAACGCAGGTTCGCGATCGGGATAAGCACGTCGGCCGCACCGAATTCGTCGAGGATATTGCTCCACCAGACACGGCTGCGACGCGTGGTCTGGCCATAGGTCAGCAACAGGGATTCGCCGCCCGATCCCTGTGGGCGGACGTAATTGACGCGGCTCTGCCCCGCCTGGAATTCGGCCCATGCCCGCTGCCAGGGGTTGCGCTGCTCGAACATCAGTTGCGTCCCGCCCGACATCGTCACGGGCAAGACCAGCATGGGCGCACTGCGCGCGCCGCGTCCTTCTTCCCCGAGAAATGCGGAAGCGCGCTGACGATCGAAGATCACACCGAGCGTCGCGACATAGCGCTTCGGACCCAGCCGCTCACGCTCGATGACGACTGCGGAAACCAGTCCGGCGATGCGCGATTCGGGAAGGTCGGGTCCGCCCAGCTTTTCCCACGCCTTCATCTGGGCCTCGCGCCAGGCCTCTTCGCGCGCTTCCACGCCGCTTGCCGCTCTCACGTCGACCTCGATGTCCGAAACCTGGATATCGCGCGATGCCGCGACCGCCGCGATGCCGCGGTCGCCTCCGACCTGCGCCTGTGCAAGCCAGCCGACCCCGCCTGCAAGGGCGATGCCTGACGCGATTATGGCGATGCGGGTGCGCCCGGAAGGAGAGAATTTCGTGCCCATGCGGTATTCGTTGGGCCTTTTGCCCAATGCATTCGGGAAATCCAAGCGGGAATGCTGGAAATTGCTG
>CAYOWF010000149.1:0-5809 GCA_964407585.1 uncultured Qipengyuania sp. | reverse complement strand
CCGCCCTTTTCATTGGCGAAGGTAATCCAGTGGGGCGCGGCGTGTGGCAAGTGCTGGGGCTCTTCTTGTCGTTGTGCTGCCCGCCCCGAAATGGTTAGGGCAGGCTTTACGAACCATATCCGAGGGGATTCCGCGTTGCAAACCGCCCGCACGCTTGAAGTGTTGAGGAAATCCGTCGCCGCCCTGCGTCAGGACGGAAGCACGGTGGCGCTGGTGCCGACCATGGGCGCGCTGCACGAAGGGCATCTGACGCTCGTCAGGCAAGCGCGCGAGGCGGCGGACCATGTCGTCGCCTCGATCTTCGTCAATCCGCGCCAGTTCGGGGAAAACGAGGATCTCGACGCCTATCCACGCCAATTGGAGCGCGATTCCGGCCTGCTCGATGCCGAAGGCGTGGCGCTGGTCTGGGCACCCCTTCCCGAAGAAGTCTATCCGCCGGGCTATGCCACCAACATCTCGGTCGCCGGAGTAAGCGAAGGGTTGTGCGGCGGGGATCGCCCGGGCCATTTCGACGGCGTCGCTACAGTGGTCTGCAAGCTGTTCAACCAGGTCCTGCCCGACATGGCCTTTTTCGGCGAGAAGGACTGGCAGCAGCTGGCCGTCATCCGCCGCATGGCGCGCGACCTCGACCTGACGCGCCCGCGGGCGGATGCGATCCATGGCATCCCGATCGTGCGCGAGGAGGACGGTCTCGCGATGAGCAGCCGCAACGCCTACCTCTCGCCCGAACAGCGCGAACGGGCGGGCAGCCTGCCGCGTGCGATGAGAGATGCGCTCGCCGTTCTCGCCGAAGGCGGCGCAGCCGGGCGTCCGCTGGGCAATCTGCGCGAAGTGTTGCTGGCGAGCGGTTTCGACAGCGTCGACTATGCCGAAATGCGCGATGCCGACAGCCTCGAGCGGCTCGAGACGGACAATGGCAATGCCCGCCTCTTCGTCGCAGCACGGATCGGCGGGACGCGGCTGATCGACAATATGGCGGTCGGGCGTCCCCGCATCGGGTGACTGGCATTTCAGGAAATACTAATTTAAGAGGAAGGTCCGTTTGGGCCGTTCAGCGAGCCCTTCGGGTTGCCTTGGCCGGAAGTGCGCACCCCCCGCTCGCTTCCGGCCATTTTCATTGCCGTCCGGGCGCTTCATTCGGCGATCTGCAGAGGGCTGGAGCGGGTAAGGGGAATCGAACCCCTCTAGCCAGCTTGGAAGGCTGGAGCATTACCACTATGCTATACCCGCATTGCAATGGCCCCGAGAGGCCATTCGAGCGGAGGCGCAAATGCCCGCCATTGCGGGATTCGTCAACCGGTCATTGCGGTTTGGGCGTAGTCACGGAGCTTGAGCGCGGTGAAGGCGTCGTGCCGGGCTGCGGCGTGCTCAAGGTTTCGATGAGCGTCTGTTCGCGGCCGGCCGCGCGACCCGTTTCCACCGTCACTTCGACGCGGCGGTTGGCAGCCCTTCCCGCTTCGTTGGGAGTGCCGTCGGGCAGGGCATTGGGCTCGACCGGATTCTGCTCTCCGAACGCGATGATTTCGATACGCTCTTCTTCGATGCCGCTGCCGACCAGGAAATCGCGCACCGCCTCGGCCCGCTCGCGCGAAGACTGGAGATTGGATTCGTCGTCTCCCCCGGAATCGGAATGGCCGCGCAGTATGATCGGCCCGCCCGCCGCAACCTGGGGCGAATCCACGATGGTAGCGAGTTCCGCGCTGACCGCCTGGGTCAGCTCGGCAGTTCCGTCGGCGAAGGACAGGGTCATTTCGAGCGGAGGCAGGGTCGGCGCGGGCAGGACCGAATCGCCCGCTTGCGCCGGATCGTCCTGGAAGATCGAGCGCGGCCCGTCGGTGGGCGTCGCTTCCGGATCGGGTTCGTCCTCCCTTCCCTTGCAACCTGCCAGCACCAGCGCCCCCGCCATCGCGAGGGCGACACTGCCCAGTTTCAACGACCGCCTCATGCCTCCTGCACCCCTTGCTTCTTGTTTGCCTTCTTCGCCGCCTTCTCTTCCGCCGTTTTGGTCTGCGGTGGAGAGAAGCTCAAAATGATGTCACCCGCCCGAGGCTCCGGCTTCGCGGCATGGGTGAAGAAACGGATATTCCCGTTATCGCGCACCAGCAGCAGCATGTTTGCCGCGTCGGGCAGCTTTTCCTGCATCTTGTCGAAATCGAATTCTTCGGAAAGCCGCGTCTTGCGGAATACCCAGCCCTGCCGCTGGCGCTCGCTGACGTCTTCCACGCCGAACCCGCTTTCGAACAGCGCGCGGCCACGCAGGCTCTCGGGCAGCGAATGCCTGTCTTCCACATCGGCGCTTTCGCCCAGCTGGAAGACCGCATCGCGCCCGATTTCATGGGCGAATTCGTTGCAGACGAGCGCATTGTAAGCCTCGTTTTCTGTCGCAGCGACCAGGTTCTGGAAGGGAGCGAGCTCGAGATTGTGCTCGGTCGCCTCGTTGAGGATTTCGCCGTGGTAGAAATCGATACCCTTCTGCCGCGCGAGGCCCAGCCTCTGCCAGCTGGCATCGACGACCATGACCGGCGCCTTCAGATCGCGCATCTGCTCCGCCAGGGCGATGGTCCATGGCGTGCTGCCGACGATCAGGATCCCCGGCCTCGTCGCGCCTTTGACCTTCAACAGCTTGGCGACGAAATCGACCGTGAAGCCATGCGCCACGATCGTTACCACCACGACTGCGAAGCTCAGGCCGATAAGCAAATTGCCATCGGTATAGCCGAGGTCCGAAAGGCGCAGGGCGAACAGGCCCGAGATCGCGACCAGCACGATACCGCGCGGCGCGATCCAGGCGAGGAACAGCCGCTCGTTCCACGGGATTTTGCTGCCGAGCAGGCTCAGCAGGATGGTCGCCGGGCGGACCAGGAACAGCAGTGCAAGCAGGAAGCCGGCGATCGGCCAGTTGATGTAGCGGATATCCTCGACGCTGAGCGATGCCGACAGCAGGATGAAGATGCCCGATACGAGGAGGACCGCGACGTTTTCCTTGAACGGATGGATCGATCGCAAGGAGGTGACGTCCATATTTGCCAGCGCCACCCCCATGACGGTGACCGCAACGAGGCCGGCCTCGTGCTCGATCAGGTTGGAGATGACGAAGACCCCGATCACCGTGGTGAGCAGCACCGGGACCTTGAGATATTCGGGCACCGCCCCGCGCGGGAAGGACCAGGCGATGGCGAGCGCGGCGACATAGCCGAACAGACCGGCAATGATGGCCGCGATGATCAGTGGGGGGACGACTTCGAACAGGGTCGCGCCCGGCTGTTCGGCGACCTTGCGGAAGTATTCGTAGGCGATGACCGCGCACAAGGCGCCGGTCGGGTCGTTGACGATGGCTTCCCACTTGAGAATGGAGGCCGGTCGGGACTTGATCGAACTCTGGCGCAGCAACGGAATGACCACCGTCGGGCCGGTCACCACCAGGATGCCGCCGAACAGGATCGCCACTTCGGGGGCGAGCCCGGCGATGTAGATGCCGGCGAGTGCGCCGAACAGCCAGCCGAGGATGACTCCGATGGTCGCCAGCCGTCCAACCGCGCTGCCGGTATGGCGCAACTCGCGGAAATCGAGACTCAGCCCGCCCTCGAAGAGGATCAGCGCGACGCCCACCGCGACCATGGGTTCGAGCAATTCGCCGAAGGCATGTTCGGGATCGAACACCCCGAGCACCGGGCCGGCGAGGAAGCCGGCGATCAGCATCAGCACGATGGCCGGAAGGCCCGTGCGCCAGGCAATCCATTGCGCCCCGATACCGAGGATGCCCACGAGGGCTATGACGAGTGTCTGTTCCATGCCCCTCGCTGGGTTTGCGCCCTTGGACAGGGGCCGCTTGCTACACCAATGCCCTAGCCGCGCGATTTATCCAAATTTGGGCGAGATTTCTTTCAATCGCCTTCGAACTCCATCAACGACGCGGTCCCGACCCCGCATTGGGCCAGCTTCTTCGCGCCGCCGAGATCGGGCAGGTCGATGACGAAAAAGGCATGCTCCACCACCGCGCCCGCTTCGCGCAGCAATTCGGCGGTCGCGCAGGCGGTCCCGCCGGTGGCGAGCAGATCGTCGACCATGACGACGCGCTGGCCGTACACGACCGAGGCCGGATCCATCTCCAGCCGGTCGGACCCGTATTCGAGCGCGTAATCCACCCCGATCGTGGCGCAGGGCAGCTTTCCGGGCTTGCGCACCGGGAGAAACGGCAGGGCGAGCTTAGCCGCCACCGCCGCGCCGAAGATGAAGCCGCGCGCTTCCATGCCCGCGATGGCGTCCGCATTGCTCTCGCGCACCCGGTCGGCCAGCCAGTGGACGCTCGCGGCGAAGCCCTGGCCATGGCCGATCAGCGTGGTGATGTCGCGGAACTGGATGCCCTCCACGGGGAAGTCGGCAATGGTGCGGACCAGCGATTTCAGCTCATGCGGCGCGATCGTCTTTCTCCCCGATACGAAAACGCCCCTCGCATCGCGTGGATGGAGGGGCGTTTCAAGTCGCTTGTCCGAAAGCGGTTATTTCTTCGGCTTGATGGCCGACCAGATCTGGCGCTTCGACATATAGGCCAGCACGGTGGCGAAAAGCAGGAAGATGAGCACCGGCCAGCCGGTCTGCTTGCGCTTCACCATCGTCGGTTCGGCGGTCCAGGTCAGGAAGGCGGCGACGTCGACCGACATCTGTTCGATGGTCGCTTCGGTCCCGTCGTCGAAGGTGACCTGCCCGTCCATGCTAAGCGGCGGCGCCATGGCGAGGTTGAGGTTCGGGAAATAGGGATTGTGATAGAGCCCCGGTCCCGGTGCCGCCTCGGGATGTTCGGCGAGGAGTTCGGCCGACGGTTCCTGATAGCCGGTCAGCAGCGAAGCGACGTAGTTTGTGCCGTCGCCGCGCGCCTTGGTCATCAGCGAAAGGTCGGGCGGAATGGCGTTGTTGTTCGCCGCCGCTGCCGCAACATTGTTGGGATAGGGCGACGGGAAATAGTCGGTCGGAAGGCCAGGGCGCGTGGTCGCTTCGCCGGTGACCGGATCGACGCCCGGAACCTGCTTCGAAGCGGCGTAGGCCTTCACCATGGCTTCCGAATAGCCCAGCTGTTCGAGATCGCGGAAAGCGACGAACTTCAGGCTGTGGCAGGCGGAACAAACTTCGTCATAGACCTTGAGGCCGCGCTGCAGCTGCGCATGATCCCATTTGCCGAAGGGACCTTCGAAGGAATAGGCGAAATCGCGCGGTTTCTCGTAGGGAATGTGCGCCGCAGACTCTTCGGTGGCGGCGTTGTAGGCGCCGACGGCAAAGGCCCACAGGACGGCAACGGCGAAACCGAGGCCGACGAGGATTGCAACAAGGCGGACGCTGAGAAGCTTGGTCATGGGTCTCTCGTTACTCGCTTAGACGGCCGGCGACGTGTTTTCGCCTTTGACGACCTTCTTGTCCGAGCCGAGCACGGCTTCGGTGATCGAATAGGGCAGCGGTTCGGGCTTCTCCACCGAGGAGATGATCGGCAGGATCACCAGGAAGTGGAGGAAGTAGTAGGCCGTCGCGATCTGGCTCGCCATCACGTAGGGCTCTTCGGCAGGCGCACCGCCGCAGATGAACAGAACGATCATCGAGGGGATCAGGCCGAACCAGAAGAACTTGCGGAACAGCGGACGGTAGTGGCCGCTGCGCACCGGCGACTTGTCGAGCCAGGGCAGGAAGAACCACAGCAGGATCGATGCGAACATCGCGATCACGCCCCACAGCTTCGCCGGGAGGATGAAGTCCACGGTGAAGGCACGCAGGATCGCGTAGAACGGCCAGAAGTACCATTCGGGCACGATGTGCGCCGGGG
>CAYOWF010000148.1:0-5852 GCA_964407585.1 uncultured Qipengyuania sp. | reverse complement strand
CTGATGGCGCAGGTGGTCTACTATTTCGCCGCCGCGCTCCAGCTCGGCGGGCCCGAACGCAAAGTCGCCTTCAGCGTGCCGACCGGCAATTTCGGCGATGTCTTCGCGGGACACGTCGCTGCGCGGATGGGCCTGCCGATCGAGCAACTGATCGTCGCCACCAACGTCAACGACATCCTCCACCGCGCCCTCAGCCAGGGCGATTATTCGACCGGCACGGTAACCCCGACCGCCGCACCGAGCATGGATATCCAGGTGAGTTCGAATTTCGAGCGCCTGCTGTTCGACGTCGGCGGACGCGACGGCGCGGCGCTGGCCGAACAGATGCAAGGATTCGATGCGAAGCGGGCCATGCGTCTTACCAATGCCCAGGCCGAAGGTGCCTCGGCGCTTTTCACCAGTGCGCGCGCCGACGAGGGCGACACTTCGCAGGCCATGCGCTGGGCCTGGGAAAATTGCGGCGAGTTGCTCGACCCGCATACCGCGATCGGCCTCCACGCAGCGCGGCAGTCGGATATCGACCCCGCCATACCCGTGGTCACGCTCGCCACGGCACATCCGGCGAAATTCCCCGATGCGGTCGAACGGGCAACGGGGATCCGGCCTGGGCTTCCGTCGCGCATAGGCGATCTCTTCGCCCGCGAGGAAAGCTTCGTCGAATTGCCCGGGACCTACGATGCGGTACGCGACCACATCCTCGGAAACGCCGCCTGATGGCCGAATTGCAGCGCAATCCGGTGCTGATGGTGGGCGAGGGCTGGGACGGCTACCGCCTGCTCGACAGCGGGCACGGCCGCAAGTTCGAAGCCTATGGCGACTATCGCTTCATCCGCCCCGAGCCGCAGGCCATGTGGTCGCCGAAACTCGACCACTGGGATGCGCATGGGGAATTCGTCCCCGGTAGCGACGAGGACGGCGGCGGGCGCTGGCAGTTTTCGAAGGACGTGCCGCAGGATGGCTGGCCGCTTGGCTGGGGCGAAGACGTTCGTTTCACCGCGCAATGCACGCCGTTCCGACATCTCGGCTTCTTTCCCGACATGGCCCCCGTGTGGAGCTGGATGGGCGAGCAGCTGCAAGGCCGCACCGATGCGGAGACGATGAACCTGTTCGGCTATACGGGCGTCGGCACGCAGGCACTGAGCCGCTACGGCCGCGTCACCCATGTCGATGCGAGCAAGAAGTCGGTCGCGCAGGCGCGCGAGAACGCCGCGCTGGCGGGGCTCGCCGATCGCCCGGTGCGGTGGCTTGTCGAAGATGCGATGAAATACACTGCCCGCGAGGTCCGCCGGGGCCGCCGCTACGACGGCATTATCCTCGACCCGCCCAAATTCGGACGAGGGCCGGATGGCGAAGTGTGGCGTTTGGAGCAGGGCCTGCCCGAGCTCGTTTCCGACTGCCGCCAGCTGCTCGACAGGGACAGCAGCTTCCTGTTCCTGACGGTCTATGCGGTGCGCATGAGCAGCCTGGCGCTGGGCGGCTTGCTGGAAGAGGTCTTTGCGGGTTTGCCGGGCAAGGTCGAACATGGCGATCTGGCCGTGCAGGAAGACGGCGGACGCTTGCTCCCGACTGCCATTTTTGCGAGGTGGTCGAACTAGGGGGAGGATTGCGATGCCTGACAATTGGCCGCTGCGGCTAGGTCGCTGGCTTCTGGGTGGCTGGTTCCTTTTCAGCGCAGGATGGTTTTTGGCAGCGCGCCTGTTCGATGGCGTCGAGACACCTTCGGACGGTGCGCCAGCTGCCGCGGCATTCATGGAAGCCATTCGTGCCAGCGCCTTCATCAGCCCGCTGATGTATTTCTTCTTCGTCGTCGGCGGCCTTGCCACCCTGTTCCACCGCAGCGCGCCGCTGGGGCTGGTCCTCCTCGGCCCGTTCGTGACGGTAATCCTCTTCTTTCACCTCGTGCTCACCGGAAACTGGCCCTGGGGCACCTTCTGGGCTGCGCTCTTCGTCGGCCTGCTCTGGGCCTACCGCGTGCGCCTTGCGGCACTCTGGACCCTGCCCAAAGACTGATTCCCCGCTACAAGGCGCGCCCATGAACGATTCGCTCACCCTCGAAGTCGCCGATTTCGAACATGACGTGCTGACCGGCATCTATTCGGAAGAGACCGGCAAGCCGCAGCCGCTGCGCTTTACCATCCAGGTGCGGATGAAACCGCTGCGGCATTACGATGCCGACACCTCGCTCGACGAATCGAAGAATTACATGGATCTGAAGTTCGCCGCGTCCAAGGCGCTGCCCGAAGGCGTGCATTTCAAGCTGATCGAAGCGGTGGCCGACCATGTCTGCGAAACACTGTTCCTGCAGGACGCGCGCGTCGAAGCGGTGACGGTGAAGATCGTCAAACTGGCTATCGCCGAAGCGGGCGAGAAGATCGGCATTACCCTCCACCGCGAGCGGCGCGAATGAAGCGGATCGAGGTCGAAGGGTTGCCGGAAGATCCGCTCGGTGCTGCCGGGCTGTTCCACCAGAACTGGCTGGATCCGATCGAACGGGCGCTCGACGAAGGCCTCGATGTCATGATCGTGCTCGAGCCGGCCGATCACACGCATGGCGAATGGCGCAAGTCGGTCGCCGCCATGCTCGCGCGCAAGCACACGCCGCGCCGGGTCAACCTCGTCGCGGGCGCTGGAGGAGAGCTGGCGGCGGTCGAGGAATATCTTGCCCGCGCCCCGGGCATTACCGGACAATATCTGGAGGCCGCCTCGTGAGCGTGACCATCGTCTTCCTCGGCCCCTTGCGCGACATGGCGGGCGAACAGGAACGCGAAGTGGAGGCACCGCTCGATTGGGCGGGGTTGCTCGCCGCGGTCGGGCCCGAACTGGCCGCACAGCTCGAAGAAGACCGCGTCAACATCGCCTGCAAGGGCCGCGTGCTGGCCGACAAGAAAGCCCTGCACGCAGAGGAGGGCGACGAAGTGGCGCTGCTGCCGCCAGTGAGCGGTGGCTAGGCTCGTGCTTTCTACACCGCTCGACGTCCGGCTGCTCGAAAAGGGCATGTCGGTGGGTGAGGCGCTGGCGGCCTTCAGCGCCGCCAATCCCCATGCCGGCGGGACCGTCTCCTTTCTCGGCAAGGTGCGTTCGGGCGAGGATGTGCGTGCGCTCGAACTGACGCATTACGAACCGCTGACGCTTTCCGGGATGGAGGCTCTGGCCGGTCGAGCGCATGAGCGGTTTGCGCTGGAGGGCGCGCTGGTGTGGCATCGTATCGGTCTGATGACGCCCGGCGAGCCGATCGTGCTGGTCGCCTGCGCCGCCACCCATCGCCGCAATGCCTTCGCAGCGACGGATTACCTCATGGATCACCTCAAATCGGCCAGCTGGTTCTGGAAACGCGAGCGGCGCGACGACGGCTGGTACTGGATCGAACCGCGCGAACAGGACCGCGCCGACCTCGCAAGATGGAAATAGTTCGCGCCGTTTGATCTCGATCAAGGAACGACATCCAAAGGCGGTGCAGAAGGTCTCCATCAAAGGAGATCGTCATGTCCAAACTGCTTACTCGCGAACTGATCGCCGAACAGGCTGCAATCGTAAAAGCGCCCAAGGTCCGCCACGAGGTCGACCGGACCTTCGAACTGCCCAAAGGACTCTATGCAGCTACCGTCGGGCTTTACCTCGGCTTTATCGCCGTCATGGCTGCCGGCCTCTCGACGCCGGGACTGATCATTCCGATGGGCATCTTCGCGGTCTTCATCGTGGCGGGCTTCGGGGTGCCCACCATATGGACCAGGCTGGCACCGGCATCGCATCCGAAGCCGATGAGCTTCGCCAAGCTGCGCCGCGAGGGCATTCAGACGCTGACGGGGCGCCTCCCGGCCCGCGATGCAGCCGTCCAGATGCTCATCCTGCCCGTCATCATCTTCTGCTGGGGCGTGACGACGATCACCATTGCGGCACTGGTCCGCTGAGTATCGCCTCAGGAGAGGGGCAATAGCGCGGGTTCGACCAGTTCGATCCCGCGCTTTCCCTTGCGCCGTAGCGCGCCGTCGCGTTCGAACCGGGTCAGCATGCGGCTGACGGTTTCGATCGTCAGGCCGAGCATGTCCGCCAGTTCTCCGCGGGACAGGGGCAAGTCGAATTCCCTGGCCGGATGACAGGGCGAATCGCTTGCTGCGCGCGCCAACGACAGCAGTGCTCCTGCGACACGCTGTTCGGCAGAGCCATTGCCGGTCAGTGCCAGCAGTTCGCGGCTGGCGAAAAGGTCTTCCTGGGTGCGCCGCAGCAGTGCCTGACCGAGCCGCGGATAGCGCTCGATGGCAGATGCAAAGGCAGGGCCGGAGAAAACGCAGAGCTCGGCATCGCCGAGCGCAACCACGTCGTGGCGCATGTAGGGGCCGAACATCTCGCCGACGAAGCCCGACGGGTGAACCAGGGAAAGGATGCGTTCGCGCCCTTCGGCATCGGTTGAAGTGATCTTTAGCGCGCCGCGCTTCAGCGTGGCGCAGGCAGCTTCGCTCTCGCCGGCGGCGAACAGGGTTTCGCCCTTGGAAAGCGTCCGGTTGCGGCCAGCCTTGGCCAGTTCCTTGCGCTCGGATTCGTCGAGCACCGAACAGGCCGCGCGGTCGCGCACCGGGCATGTGGCACACTCGAGGCTCATTGGACGCGTGCGCGCAGTTCCGACAGGACTGCGTCTTCTTCGCTCACGAGGCGGACGACCTGGCCGCGCGCTGCATCGATGGCTTGGACATCCTCAACCGAGACCCGCGCGGCCGTGTAGATCATGTCGAGATCGCCCAGCGGGACGGCCGCCCGGCTGCGGGCCGAATCGAGTTCTCCAAGCGCCACCTGCGCGGCGGCCCAGGCGTCGCTGCCGATGGCGCTGCCGCCGGCTGCCGAGACGAGTCGCTCGGCGCGGGGCCGGGCCTCGAGGAAATCGGCATGTGCGTCCTGTGCAGCCGCGACGAGGCTGGCAAGCCGCGTATCGAGACCGCCGGTCAGATCGACTTCCACCGGCGGGACGTCGATCCGTGCCGGTTCGCCCGTGTCGAACCGTCCCTCGGCGCGTTCGGCATCGCGGATGGCGAGCGAAGGATAGGTGTCGCTGCCGCTTGCGCAGGCGGCCAGCAGGCCGGCGAGCGAAAGGACTGACGCGGTTCTTGCAAATCGAGGCATGCTAGCCACATAGCACGCGCGAGAGCACGTGCCACCGCGAAAGGCAAAAAAGCCGTGCTTCCAGCGTTGACTTGAGGGCACCTTTCGCCTAACGGCACGCTTCTTTCCGGGCCCGCACACCAGCGGGTCGACGGGCGCGCCGTAGATTCGCAAGGATGCGGCACAGCAATTTGAACGAGAGATACGTACCATGTTCGCAGTAGTGCGCACGGGCGGCAAGCAGTACCGGGTTGCCGCCGGAGACAAGATCGCGGTTGAGAAGCTGGCTGGCGAAGCCGGCGACACCATCACGCTGGGCGACGTCCTGCTTGCCGGTGAAGGCGACAAGATCGAAGACGCCGCCAAGGTGACGGTTTCGGCCGAAATCATTGCGCAGGCCAAGAGCGAGAAGGTCGTCGTCTTCAAGAAGCGCCGTCGTCACAACTATCGCCGCAAGAACGGCCACCGTCAGATGATGACGCTGCTGCGCATCACCGATGTCGGCACCGGCGGCGCCAAGAAGAAGGCTGCGCCGAAGAAGGCCGAAGCCAAGACGGAAGACGCTCCGAAGAAGGAAGCGGCTCCCAAGAAGGCTGCCGAGAAGAAGGCGCCCGCAAAGAAGGCACCGGCCAAGAAGGCTGCTCCGAAGAAGGAAGCTGCAGCCAAGAAGGCCCCCGCCAAGAAGGCTCCTGCCAAGAAGGCAGCGGCCAAGAAGACCGAATCCAAGAAGTAAGGAACCCGGACCATGGCACATAAAAAAG
>CAYOWF010000147.1:0-5856 GCA_964407585.1 uncultured Qipengyuania sp. | reverse complement strand
GAAGCTCTGACCCGTCAGGTTGATCCAGCCCACCATACACTGCAATTCTCACAGCATCGGCGGTTGATCCGGCATCGAGCTTCTTGAAGAGCTTCGCGCGATGAACTTCGACGGTACGCGCGCTGATACCGAGATCGAAGCCGATCTGCTTATTTCCCTGCCCCTTAGTAACGGCGGCAAGTACTTCTTTCTCCCGATCGGTCAATTTCTCGATCATTTGACGTGCTTCGAACTTCCGGCGTTCATCGCGTTGATGGACTAGGGCCCGTTGCCGAATATCGGTAGATAGCTTCTTCAGGCTGTCCTTTGTTAGTGGCCATTCCAGATAGTCCAGGGCACCCGCAAGCATAGCCTTGATCGCCGCATCGATCCGGGGCTTGTCGGAATACATTACCACTGGGACATATCCGTAACGTTCTCGGAACTTGGAGAGAATGTCTAAAGCATCCTCTCCTTCGAAGTCATCATATGCCAGGACGTATCCCTTGGCGGAGCCGAACGATTGGAATTCTTCGACATTCTCGAACAGTTCCACATGATCCCCGCCGCGGGAGAATAGCGTGGCGATCTGAGCGCGTCTGCTTGCGTCACCATCGATTACGTTTGCCCGCATCGTCGCCTCCGTGAGTCGCCTCTATATAGGTAGAAATACCCATCGGGTCTATGCTTATGAAGTCGGGGGAATTACGTAGTGCTCGCCAAAGGCGTCGTTAATACTCGGGCTGCGGTAAAAGAGCATGGGCGTTCAATGCTTTAGTGTGCATTCGGCCAGCGACTTCCGAGCCATCGAACGATTAGGGGAAGATCGGCCGATCGGATGCTCTAAATGGGAAGGATAAGTGAAAATACGCAAGGTGTCGGAATTCAAACCTTGGTCTTTTTTAGCGAGTATTCAATAGAAGAAGCGGCACAAGGTTCGAAGAAATTATGCAAGAAAGACGGAAAAGCACCCGGCTCAGGCGCGTTTTTCTGCCTGCCAGCGTGACCGCCAATGGCCTGACGCTGGTTGCGGTTATCCGCGATCTTTCCGAAAACGGGCTTGGCATCCAGTGCAACGAAACGCTGGAACCCGGTACGGCTGTTTCCGTCCAGTGGGGCAGCAATTCCGCGATGCCGGGGGTTGTCGGTTGGGCCGATGGAGATCGGATGGGCATTCTCACCGAGAGTTCACCGATCGCGCATGACGATGGCGAGCAGCCGCGCGCGAGCCGGTTCGAAGTACGCTTGCCGATCGAAGTCCTGAGCAATGGCCGCGCCTGCATGGGAAGCCTGCTGAACCTTTCTACGAAGGGCATGTCCATCGCCACGCAAATGATCTTGCGAAAGGGCGAACTGATCTCGGTTTCCGTTGGCAGCCTGACATTTGCGGAATGTACCGTGAAATGGACCAAGGACGGCCTTGTCGGCCTAGCCCTCAAGTACCCGGTTCGCCTCGACGTCGTGCGTGAAGTCGTCGCCCGGTCCCAGTCCGTGCTCAATATCGAGCCGGGCATGGCTGCCAATGAAGGAGACGAGCGAGAGGCACGTGTAGCCCTGGGCTCGAAAGGCTGACGACAGCCGCATTGCATGACCGCTTTTCGATGACGAAGCGTGCTTTCCGGGCGAAAAGCTCGGGAAGACGCGCCGATCAGCTGCTGTCGTATTCCATGACCTTCACCCGCTTGTCCGAATGGCGCAATGCTACGGCAAGCGCATGCGGGGTCGTGGTCACGTAACGCCAGAACAGCGCGCGCGGCTGGGTCACCATGCGGTGTACCCATTCCAGCCCCGCTTCCTGCATCCAAACCGGCGCGCGGCTATAGTCGCCGGTGATGAAGTTGAAGCAGCCGCCGCAAGTGATCGTCCACACTGCATCGAGCCGGTCCTTGTACTGCGCGCAGAACCTCTGTTCGAGCGGTTTGCCGAGGCCGACCCAGAGGAAGTCGGGTTTCTTCTCGGCAATATCGGCAAGCATTTCCTCTTCGCATCCCCTGAAGAAACCGTGATGGCGTCCGGCTATTCTCAGGCGCGGATACATTTCCTGCAGCAACCGCGCGCATTCGGCATTGGTCTCTTCGGGGCCACCGAGGAGGTAGAAGCTCCGTCCGCTTTCCTCGCACGCCTTGGCGAAATCGTGGATCATGTCGGTGGTCGGCGCACGCTCGGGGATCGTTTCCCCGCAATATTTGCGCGACATGTTGACGATGAACTGGCCGTCGGCGTGGATGACGTCGCCTTGGTCGAGCGCCGCGCGGAAATCCGGATTGGTCCGAGCCAGCGAAATGCCCTGGCCGTTGGAATCGAAGATCAGCCGGGTTCGGACGCGGCCGTGCCGGTCGGCATAGGCCGCGTCGGCATGCGCGGCATCGACGAGATCCTGGCGGCTGGCCGCGGCGACCCATTGGTCGGCAACACGCACATGCCGGATCGGCGTCCAAACTCGGTCGGTCATCAGACCCTTTCGAAACTTTCCATGGAGACCCGTGCCGGCATCACGCCGACATCCGCCAGATGCCCATGCCCGCTTCGTCGCGATGGATCAATCCCGTGCAGCCGACGGGTTCCTCCTTTCCGTCGGTCAGCCACGATATCGTCGCGCGGTCGGTGGCCGGAACAAGGGCGAGAGTGCGGGTCCCGCCGGGCGTACGGGCGACGATCACACCCGACCGGGGCGATCCGTCGCGGGCATAGTGAACCGTATAGGTATCGATAGTCGCCGCACCCTCGTAGTCTTCATCGATGTCGGGGATGGGGCCACGCCGACTATCCGCCTCCGCCTGATAGTCGAAGTCCTGCGGGAAGGAGGCCCCGGTCGGTGCGCCCGAAAGGAGGATCGTGTGGCTGGTGGTAGCATAGCCGCCATTGGCGAAGAGCAGGCCCTTGTCGCGCGTTCCGCGCAATCGGAGGACCATCTCGGCAATGGCATGGCTCATGTAGTTTCCGATCGGCCCGCCACCGAAGGTAAGCCCGCCGAACACGGTAATCGGCCTGTCGAGCGGCCAGTCGAGGACGCGGCGTGCCATCTTGGGAACGCAGGGGAAGCAGGAATAGAGCTCGACATGTGCGAGATCGTCGCGCGTGACGGAATTCAGCCGCATGGTCGCTTCGATCGAAGTCGCAAGGCTGAAGGATTCGTAATAGTGGTCGCGCGCCAGGAAGTCGCCATTCTTGCGGGCAGCGGCGCCATAGCCCACGAAAGCGAGGCGATCCTCGGCAATTCCCCTTCGCCGCGCTTCGGCCAGGCTGGTGACCAGGAACCCCGCCCCTTGGTTCACTGCTGCATTGGCGACCTGCAGCTTGGTATAGGGAAAGGCGATCATGCGGTTCGTTTCGGAGGGCGTGATCACTTCATCGGCGCTTACCGGCTTGCGGATCCACGCGCTTTCATTGGTGATGGCGACCTTGTTCATTTCCTCCCAGAGCGCCCCGCTTTCGGCCTGCGCTTCGGCCAGCGTCTGGCCATAGAATGCGCGTCCCGCATTTTCGTAAAGCGGGTATACGTCCGTCGGAATGGCGAGGCCGTATCGCTGTGCATATCCTTCGGTAGGGCGGTGTCTCGCATCGCGTATGGCATTGGGTTTGCTACCATCCTTGCGGGGCTTCATCGCGGCCAGTTGCCCGGCAGTCCGCAAGGCTTCGCCACCGACAACGGCGCATACCGTCGCTTCGCCCCTCGCGATGCGATTGGCGGCCTGATGCAACAGAAGAACGGGACTGTCGCCATGGGGGATGGCGGTCTGTTCGCTGTGCGACGGATCGATGCCGAGGATTTCCGCCAGCGCACCATCGACCGGGTTGAGCTGAGGCCAGCCCAGTTGAGAGACTACGCCCAGCGAATCGCATGTGGCCAGCCAGCCGCCACCTGCATCATCGTCCGCGCGCCGCAGCGCGGCTGCCATAAGGCCGATCGGATCGAGACCGTCGGCGGGATCGTCCGGGCGATCGTTGATCTGGCCTACGCCGATAATGACGGGGGTTTTGTGCGGGTCCGTTTCGCTCATGCCGGAAGGCTTAGCGACCGTGCCGGAATACGCAAATCGAGGAGAGTGGCTGGGGTGGCAGGGATCGAACCTGCGAATGGCGATACCAAAAACCGCTGCCTTACCACTTGGCTACACCCCAGCAGGCGGGCGCTCATATAACGCGCCGCGCGCGAATGTGAAGGGGTGGCGGCAAGCAATCCGATGCGCGATAGCGGAGGGATGACCGATCTCGCCAAGGCCCGCTCGATTCTCGAAACGCTCGTGGCGTTCGACACCACCTCTTCGCGCAGCAATCTGGCGCTTATCGAATGGGTCGAGGAATTCCTCGCCGAACATGGCGTAAGCTCGACCCGTGTGCCGGACGCCAGCGGGAAGAAGGCCAATCTCTTCGCTACCTGCGGTCCTGCCGTGGAGGGCGGGGTCATCCTTTCGGGCCATACCGATGTCGTCCCCGTCGAGGGGCAGGCGTGGAGCAGCGATCCCTGGACCGTGCGCGAGGCGGGGGGCAAGCTCTTCGGGCGCGGCACCTCCGACATGAAGGGCTTCATCGCGCTGGCGCTGGCTTTCGTGCCGCGCTTCGTATTGGGCGCGAGACCGGTGCATCTCGCGCTCAGCTATGACGAGGAAGTCGGCTGCACTGGCGCGCCTGCCATGATCGCGCGCATGGCCGACGGCATTCCGAAGCCGCGCCTCGCCATCATCGGCGAGCCGAGCCTGATGCGGATCATCACCGGTCACAAGGGCAGCAGCAATTTCGAAGTGAAGGTGCGGGGGCACGAGGCGCACAGCTCGCTGGTGAACAATGGACTATCCGCCAACACGGTCGCCATCCGGCTGATGCACGAATTGCTCGAAATTGCGCGTCACCTGGAAGAGAGCGCAGACCGGAATAACGGGTTCGATCCCCCGCAAGCCACGCTGACGATCGGTCGCATGGAAGGTGGTACCGCCGCCAACATCCTGTCCGGCCATGCGCGCTTCGTTTTCGACCTGCGCTGTCCTCCGGGTATCGATCCTGACGAGGTGCTGGCACCCTTCCGCGAAAGCTGCGTAAGCATGGATGCCGACATGAAGACCCGCTTCCCGGCCACAGGTGTCAGCCTGGAAAAGCTCGCCTCTACCCCGCCGATGACGGCGCAGGGAAGCGAGGAAGCGGTTGCCTTCGTGCGCAAGCTCACGGGCGAGAATGCGCCGCCTTCGCAAGTCGCCTATGCGGCCGAGGCCGGGCAGTTCCAGCAGGCGGGATTTCCGACGGTCATATGCGGGCCGGGTTCCATCGAGCAGGCGCACCAGCCCGACGAATGGATCGCACTCTCGCAGCTGGAGGCGGGCGCCCGCTTCATGGAGCGCCTCGCCGCCGAACTTGCCTAAAGCGTCTTGCCTTCGAAATCGGCGGCGGAATGGCGCTCGAGCAGCTGCGTGTCCTCATCGCCCCAGGCCTTGTTGACGATGCGACCGCGTTTGACCGCAGGGCGTTCGCCGATCTGTTTCGCCCAGCGCCCGACGTGTTCGTATTCGTCGATCGAGAGGAATTTGCGCGCCTCGCCATAGATCACACCCTTCGTGAACGGCGCGAGCCAGGGCCATGTCGCCATATCGGCAATGCTGTAATCGTCGCCGCCGAGATATTCGCTTTGCGCCAACCTCTGGTCGGCCACATCGAACAGGCGCTTAACTTCCATCGCATAGCGGTTGATCGGATATTCGTATTTCTCCGGCGCATAGGCGTAGAAATGCCCGAAGCCGCCGCCGATATTGGGACCGCTGCCCATTTGCCAGAAGAGCCAGCTGAGCACTTCGGCGCGGGTGTGGTCGGTGGGCAGGAAGGCGCCGAACTTCTCGGCCAGGTGGAGGAGGATGGCGCCGCTCTCGAATACGCGTACCGGCTCGGGGC
>CAYOWF010000146.1:0-5868 GCA_964407585.1 uncultured Qipengyuania sp. | reverse complement strand
ATTACGACGACGTGCTGCTGGTCGATATCTACAGCGGCGAAGTGGTCGACGTGATTTACGACTTCTTCTGGTAAGCCAATCGACGAAGCTTCCCGCGCCTGTTGCGGCGTGAGAGTGGACCGCAACGGGCTTCAAGGCCCCCGCCGAGCGATCGGCGGGGGTTTTTCTTCGTGCTAGCCCGGCACCTTGCCGAACGGAAGCATGCGGAAAATTCCGCCGTTCTTATCGAAGAAGGTATGCTTGAGCGCGCCCAGTATATGCAGCGCAATAAGGTAGATGAAGACGTTTCCACCTGTCGCATGCAGGCCGAAAATCGCCTTGGCCGCTTCGGGATTTTCACCGACCGGCAAGGGCGGGATCGTGAAGAAACCGAACATGTCGATTTCGCGCCCGGCCAATGAGTTCGCGAACATTCCACCGATCGGGAGGCCGATGAGCAGGATGTAGAAAACGATGTGGATCGTGCGTGCCAGCGCGGCTTCCCATTTGGCCAGATCCGATGGCAGCGGTGGGACTGGATGCGACCAGCGCCACAACAACCGCCCCAGGGTCAGCAGCAGGATGAGGATGCCCAGCGCCTTGTGATTGGCGAAAATTTCGGCCTTCGCAGGCATTTCCGCATGCTCGCCCGCTTCGGCAATGCGCCAGTTGACGATGACCGCGACCGCGATAGTCCAGTGAAAGATCATCGCGCCGACTGAATAGCGGCGTGCAGTGGCATTGTCGGTCATGCAAGAAGCTCCCGTCCCGTTAGATGGAGCACAGACTAGCGCCGCTCCCGTCCAGCACAAGATGTCAACTTGCGGCAGCGGTGTGCATCGCTAAACCTGTGCCCCATGACGAAAACTGCCACGATTCCCGATCAGGATGCCCTCAAACGCCTCGGCGCCAAGGTCCGCGCGCGGCTGGAAGCCGATAGCGATATCTACAAGGTCCCGACCGACAAGGCCGAGATATTCGCGGTCCCGAATTTCCTTACGCCCGACGAATGCCGTCGCTTCATCACCATGATCGACGTCGTCGCGCGGCCGAGCGAATTGCACGAAACGGCCTATATCGAGAAGTTCCGCACCTCCTATTCGGGCAATTTCAACCCGCAGGATCCCTTCGTGAAAGGCATCTCGCGGCGCATCGACGACCTGCTCGGCATGCCGAGTGCCAATGGCGAGGCCATCCAGGGCCAGCGCTATCTCCCCGGCCAGGAGTTCAAGCCGCATAATGACTGGTTCTACACCGACCAGGAATATTGGAAGCTCGAGCGCAAGCGCGGCGGGCAGCGTTGCTGGACGGCCATGGCCTTTCTCAACAAGGTGCCCGAGGGCGGGCATACGCACTTCACGGAAGTGGGGGCCTCGATCGAACCCAAGCCCGGCGTGCTCCTGATCTGGAACAACGCCAAGCCCGACGGCACGCCCAATGAGGACACGATGCATGCCGGAACGCCGGTCATCGCCGGCTCCAAATACGTGCTCACAAAGTGGTATCGCACGCGCAAGCACGCGTAGGAAAGGCCCTCAGGCGCGTGCCAGCGCCTCGGCGATCAGCTTGCGGGTATTCTCGACACCATAGAGCGCAATGAAGCTGCCCATGCGCGGCCCTTGGTCGCTGCCTAGCAGCGTCTGGTAGAGCGCCTTGAACCAGTCGCGCAGGCTCTCGAAAGCGTATCGCTCGTCCTTGCCGATTTCATAGACCTGCGTCTGCAGGTCTTCGGCGCCGGTATCCGGAGAGGCACCGGCAAGATAGGCATCGAGCGCTTCGAGCGCGGCGGCCTCGTTCGGCGCGGGTGCCCGCTTCGACAGCGTCGGTACGATATAATCGCGCGTATAGGCCACCGCAGTGCCGATCAGCACTTCGAGATCGGGGGTGATGCTGTCCGCCCCGATGTAGCTGGCGAGATAGTCCCGCAGCGAGTCTTCGCTGGCTTCCGCGCCCAGCACGCTGGCAAGGTTGAGCAGCAGGCCGTAGGTCACCGGCAGGCTGTCGCCCGCACCCGGCGCCTCGCTGCCCTCGAAGCCGCCATTGGCGCGCGCGAGGTGCCACACAGGATTACCCAATTGCTTGTCGAGCTCCTGTTCGGCCAGGCGTTCGCGGAACTGCCAGTAATCGTCCACCGCACGCGGTATCACGCCGACGTGCAATTGCTTGGCACTCTTCGGATTGGGGAAGATGTAGAAGCCGAGGCTTTCTTCGCTGCCATATTGCAGCCACTCCTCGATCGACAGGCCGTTGCCCTTGGACTTGGAGATCTTCTCGCCGTTCTGGTCGAGGAACATCTCGTAGATCAGCCCTTCCGGCTTGCGCCCGCCGAGCGCCTTCACGATCCGGCCCGACTGCACGCCGCTGTCGGTCAAATCCTTGCCGTACATCTCGTAATCGACGCCCAGCGCGTACCAGCGCATCGCCCAGTCGACCTTCCATTGCAGCTTGGACATGCCGCCCAGCGCCGATTGTTCGACCAGGGTGCCGTCTTCATCGGTGAAGCGGATCGTGCCAGCCTCGGCATCGACCACCTCGACCGGCACCTGCAGCACGCGACCGGTCTGAGGGCTGACCGGCAGCACGGGCGAATAGGTCTTGCGCCGTTCCTCGCGCAGCGTCGGCAGCATGATGTCGAGGATGTCCTGGTTCTTGCGCAGCACCTGGCGCAGGGCATCGTCGAAGTCGCCGGAATTGTAGCGATCGCTTGCCGCGACGAATTCGTAGTGGAAGCCGAAGCGATCGAGGAACTCGCGCAGCTTGGCATTATTGTGTGCGGCGAAACTATCGTGCTGCGTATCGAAGGGGTTCGGCACCCGGCTCAGCGGCAAGTGCAAATTCTGCTGGAGCAGGTCCTGGTTCGGCACATTGTCGGGCACTTTGCGCAGACCGTCCATGTCGTCGGAAAAGGCGACGAGGCGTGTCTTGCCGTCTTCCGGCTTCGCGCCGATCATCGCCTCGAACGCACGCCGCACCAGCGTCGTGCGCAGCACTTCCTGGAAGGTGCCGATATGCGGCAGGCCGCTCGGTCCGTAACCGGTTTCGAACAGCACCGGGCTGCCGTCGGGCTTCACACCGTCGGGATAGCGTTTGAGCAGCCGCTGCGCCTCCTGGAAGGGCCAGGCCTTGGATACGCGTGCGGCTTCGATCAGATCGGTCATGCTCATGCCCACCCTCTTGCCGCTGATCGAGCATGTTGCAAGTGCGAAGTGGTGGAGGGCCCGCCTGATGACCTACCCGGCCAGCATTTCTTCGACCCATTCGGGCACGAGTTCGCCCGCCCTGCCCTGGCGCGATTCGTGGAACCAGTAGGAGCCTTCGCCACGTTCGAGGTTGAGTTCCAGCGTCCGCGCGCCCAGTTCGCGGGCATCGCGCACGAAACCCGCAGCGGGGTAGACCGCACCGGAAGTCCCGATGCTCACGAACAGGTCCGCGCGGCGCAGCGCGTCGTAGATGCGGTCCATTTCGTAAGGCATCTCGCCGAACCACACGACATCGGGGCGCAGAGCCTGCTCTCCGCAACCGGGGCACGCCGGCCCGTCGACGAGCGTTTCGCTCCAGGCATGGCGGGCCTCGCACCGGGCGCACAGGGCGCTCAACAACTCGCCGTGCATGTGAAGGACTCGCCGTGCACCGGCACGTTCGTGCAAATCGTCGACATTCTGGGTGACGATGAGGAGGTCTCCCTCCCATGCCGCATCCAGCTTTGCCAAGGCCGCGTGCGCGGCATTGGGGGACACTTTCTGCACCGCCTCGCGCCGCGCGTCGTAAAAACCCTGGACCAGTTCGGGATCGCGGGCGAAACCTTCGGGCGTAGCGACATCTTCGACCCGATGCTTTTCCCACAATCCGCCGGCATCGCGAAAAGTGTCGATACCGCTCTCGGCGGAAATCCCTGCTCCGGTGAGGACGACGATATTGCGGATGTCATTCATACCAGCCATGAACCATGCAAAGGTGAGGTAAGACAATGGCGAATATCGGAGTAATCGGCAGCAAGGGCGCCATGGGCGAGGCGCTGCGGCAGGTCATCGACGAATCCGGTCACGATTATTCGGGCGGCGCCGACAAGGGCGACGATGTCGGCAAGCTGGCCGACGTATCCGACGTGCTGGTCGATTTCTCCGCCCCCGGTGCGCTGGAAACCAACCTCCATGCCGCCATCGGCGCGGGCATCCCTATCGTCGTCGGAACGACCGGACTGGGTGAGAAGCACCACGAAGCCATCGACAGGGCTGCGCGCGCCATTGCCGTGCTGCAGACCGGCAATACCTCGCTCGGCGTGACGCTGCTCGCCCATCTCGTGCGCGAGGCGGCATCGCGGCTCGACAACGACTGGGACATCGAGGTTCTCGAGATGCACCACCGCCGCAAGGTCGATGCGCCATCGGGCACCGCGCTTCTGCTGGGCGAGGCTGCGGCACAGGGGCGCGGCATCGCGCTGGCCGAGAATTCGGAGCGCGGACGCGACGGACATACCGGGGCGCGGGCGGAAGGGGCGATCGGCTTCGCCTCCTTGCGCGGCGGCACGGTGGCCGGCGAGCACAGCGTCATCATAGCAGGCGAGCAGGAACGCCTGATCCTGTCGCACAGCGCGGAAGATCGCGGCATTTTCGCACGCGGCGCCATTCGGGCTGCGGAATGGCTCAGGAACCGCGAAGAGGGGCGCTACACCATGGAGGAGGTCCTCGGGCTGTGAAGTCTCTCGCCGTCCTGAGCGGCGTATTCATTGCCGGAATCCTGCTGGTCAGCGGCTATGTGATGGCGTTCCGACACGGAGAGGCAGCATATGTCGCGCCGCTCTTGCTGGCGGTATGCGCAATCGTGGCCCTGCCGGTTCTCTATTGGCTGAAAGCCGCACGAAAGCTGCCTCGCGCGTTGGCGCGGATCCTGTTCGCGACCATGCTGGCGGCGCTGGCAATCGTCTGGATACCGTTGATCCTTTCATGGCAAAGCCGTGCCGAGTTCGCCGTGCCGCTGGTGATATTTTCCGCCATATGGACGGTCGCGGCCTTGCCCTTGCTCCGCGCCGGGATAAGGCATCGCCCATGATGGCCCCGGAATTATGACCAAAGACCAGATATTCGAATTCTTCCGCCGGCTGGCCGAGGACAATCCCGCGCCCGAGACCGAACTGGAGTACGGCAATTGCTACCAGCTGGTAGTGGCCGTGGCGCTGTCCGCGCAGGCGACCGACGTGGGTGTGAACAAGGCCACCCGCGCCCTCTTTCGCGAAGTCGAAACGCCGCAGCAGATGCTCGAACTGGGCGAGGATGGGCTGAAAGAGCACATCAAGACCATCGGCCTGTTCAATTCCAAGGCGAAGAACGTGATCGCGCTGTCCAAATTGCTGGTCGAGGAATATGGCGGCGAGGTTCCGGATACGCGCGGTGACCTGGTGAGGCTGCCCGGTGTCGGCCGCAAGACGGCCAATGTGGTTCTCAACTGCTGGTTCGGGCAGGAGACTTTCGCGGTCGACACACATATCCTGCGGGTCGGAAACCGCACCGGCCTTGCGAAAGGCAAGACACCCGAACAGGTCGAAGCGAAACTCGAGAAGCGTGTGCCCCAACCCTTCCGGCTTGGCGCGCATCACTGGCTGATCCTCCATGGGCGCTATGTCTGCAAGGCGCGGACGCCGGAATGCTGGCGCTGCAAGGTCGCGGATCTGTGCAGCTACCGGAAGAAGGTGCTGGAGAGGCCGAAGGGGCGTTAGCGATTGCCTCCCGAATGGGAGTTCGCATTGGTCGATACATCCTTCTGCCGCTCGATTTTCGGTCGTGCGATCCTAAATCTTGAACCACCGCACGAAGACGACTCCCGGCAATGCGCTGCGCTAGACATCGTCCGCCGAGATCATCTCCTCGCGGTCGATCTCGCCCGTCATGACCG
>CAYOWF010000145.1:0-5878 GCA_964407585.1 uncultured Qipengyuania sp. | reverse complement strand
TCGCGGAAGACATCGAAGGCGAAGCGCTGGCCACCCTCGTGGTCAACAAGCTGCGTGGCGGCCTCAAGGTCGCAGCGGTCAAGGCACCGGGCTTCGGCGATCGCCGCAAGGCGATGCTGCAGGACATCGCGATCCTGACCAAGGGCGAAATGATCAGCGAAGATCTCGGCATCAAGCTCGAGAACGTCACGCTGGGCATGCTCGGCCAGGCCAAGCGCGTCACCATCGACAAGGACAACACCACCATCGTCGACGGCGCCGGTTCGGAAGACGACATCAAGGCTCGCGTCTCTGAAATCCGTACGCAGATCGACAACACCTCGTCGGATTACGACCGTGAGAAGCTGCAGGAACGCCTCGCCAAGCTGGCCGGCGGCGTTGCCGTCATCAAGGTCGGCGGTGCGACCGAAGTCGAAGTGAAGGAACGCAAGGACCGCGTCGACGACGCGCTGCACGCAACCCGCGCAGCCGTTGAAGAAGGCATCGTCCCGGGCGGCGGTACCGCCCTGCTCTACGCCACGAAGTCGCTCGACGGCCTCGAAGGCGAGAACGACGACCAGACCCGCGGCATCGACATCGTCCGTCGTGCGCTGCAGGCACCGGTTCGCCAGATCGCGACCAATGCCGGCCATGACGGTGCCGTCGTCGCCGGGAAGCTGGTCGACGCGAATGACGAAACGCTCGGCTTCAACGCCGCGACCGACACCTACGAGAACCTCGTGGCTGCCGGCGTCATCGATCCGACCAAGGTCGTGCGCACCGCACTGCAGGACGCAGCTTCGGTTGCCGGCCTGCTGATCACCACCGAAGCCACCGTGACGGAAATTCCGGAAGACAAGCCGGCGGCTCCGATGCCCGACATGGGCGGCATGGGCGGTATGGGCGGCATGGGCTTCTAAGCCCTACCGGTCACCGAGGAGAAAAGAGGCCCGGCGGGAACGATCCTGCCGGGCCTTTCCTATTTTCCGACCCTGGCTGTTCAGGGGGTAGCGCCGCCATCGGGGTTCAGGTGCCCCTCGAATTCGGGGACCGGCCGAGCGGCGGCCTGTTCCTCCGAAGTCGCGGTGCCGTTTCGCGCGATATCGTCGATCAGCCACTTCATCTCGGCGATTTCCTTGCGCTGCGCGGTGATGATGGAATTGGCGAGTTCCTGCACCCGCTTGTCCTCGATATGCGCGCGTTCGCTGGTCAGGACCGCGATCGAATGGTGCGGGATCATCGCCGACATCCACTCGCTATCGTGCACCGTTTCCTGGCTTCGTACGAGCCATAGCGCGAGTGCGAAAGTCACAACCGATATGCCGATGATGATCCAGTTCTTCCGCGAATTCTTATACATGCCCCACATGAAGAGCAGCATCACGACCGCCATCACTGCGCCCATGACGAAAGTCATCCAGAAGCGCGTCTCGCTCCACATGACGTGATCAAGCGCGTAGGTATTGAGGTACATCAGGCCGAACATGATGGCGGTCGAAGTGCCGACCATCGCCATGAACCGCTTGTAATTGCCTTCGTGGCCTTGGTGAGCATCCGCCAATATTATCTCCTGTGCATTGCTGGCCTTCCCTATTCCAACAAATGCCCCGCCCCATGGCCCAGTTCCGCACCGAACCAGCCCTGGGCGAGAATCGCGAGGCATGCAGTGGCAAGCAACATCCTGAAAAGCATGCGACTTTCCATTGGGCGGAGGGCTATGAATGCGAGTGCGGGCCCAAGGAGGGCGAGGCCCGTTCCAAGCCATCGATGCCACTGCATCGCGGATTCTCCACCAAACCACAGTCCGGTATGGATCCATCCGAAAATGGCCGCCACGCTCGCGGCAATCCCTCCGGCAGCTGCAGTGATTTCGCCCGCCGACCGCAACCGCGGCGATGCGCCGCGGGCCGCGACCAGCTCGGCGAAGGCGGCAAACAGGAGCAAGCCGATCGGGAAGTGAACGGTCGCAGGGTGCAAATTGGATGCGATGGTGGGAATTTCCCGGACCGGCGATACCGCCTCCTCCACTCGCTCTGCAGCAGGTGCATTCGCATCGGGAGTGGCGGGAGCGACGCTTTCGACGCTTGGTTCCGCGGATGAATCCTCATCGTGCTCGTCGGGTCCGTGAGCGTGCGCCGCACCGATCGCGCCCAGGCACAGGAGTAGAGCGCCAAACAGGTGAGTGAATTTAGGCATACCCGTCAGCGTTTGGCCTTGGCGAAGAGTTCCACCAGTTCGCCGAACTTTTCACGCTGTTCCTCGGCATTGCCCGATGCGATCGCATCCGCAATGCAGCACGAGGCGTGGTTCTTCAGGATCTCGTCCTCGGCGCGTGCCAGCGCCGCTTTCACGGCCTGAAGCTGGTGGAGGATGTCGATGCAATAGCGATCTTCCTCGACCATCCGCGTCACACCGCGCACCTGACCCTCCACACGCTTCAACCGATTCACGATCGCGCTACGTTCGGTCATTTCCGTTTCCCGCTTGAATACCCATAGGGGGTATACTAGAGATATGGGCAGGAGATACAAGTCACGTGACAATTCCAGATCTTTCGCGCCGCCATTTCATGCTCGGTTCCGCAGGCCTTGCCGCCAGCGGGCTCGCCATGCCCGCCTGGGCGAAGGGCGGCAGCCTGACCCACGCGATGCAGGGCCCCGGTGAGATGTCGGGCGAGCGCATCGGCTTGACCGTGGACCGGCATCATTTCGGCGTAGGCGGCAGGAGCGGCCATGCGATCGCGGTCAATGGAACCGTGCCCGGCCCGCTGCTGAGATTGCGCGAAGGACAAAACGTCCGCATCGATGTGGCCAACAATCTGGCGGAGGACACTTCGATCCACTGGCACGGACTGTTGTTGCCGTTCCAGTTCGACGGGGTTCCCGGCGTGAGCTTCCCGGGCATCAAGCCGGGCGAAACCTTTACCTACGAATTCCCCATTCGCCAGAGCGGGACCTATTGGTGGCACAGCCATTCGGGCCTCCAGGAACAAGCGGGGCACTATGGCCCGATCGTCATCGAGAGCGCCGAACCCGACCCGCGCTACGACCGCGACTATGTCGTGTTGCTGAGCGAATTCACCCCGCGCCATCCGCATGAGATCGCGAGGCTGCTCAAGGTCGGCGAACATTACTTCAACAACCAGATGCAGACCGCGACCGATGGCGACATGCCGCTGAAGGAACGGCTGATGTGGGGCGGGATGCGTATGAACCCGCGCGATATTTCGGATGTTACCGGCGCGACGTACACTTTCCTCGTCAACGGGCACGGACCGATGGACGGGCTCGAATATCTCTTCACCCCGGGCGAAAGAGTACGGCTGCGTGTCATCAACGGCTCCGCGATGACCTTCTTCAATGTCCGCATACCCGGCGTGCCGATGACCGTCATCGCCGCCGACGGGCAGGAGGTATCGCCGGTCGAGGTGGACGAGTTCCAGATCGGCGTGGCGGAGACTTACGACGTGATCGTCGCCCCGCCCGCTGGAAGCCATGCGCTGGTAGCCGAGGCGATGGACCGCAGCGGCATGGGCATCGCCTCGCTGACCTCGCACGAGGGCCATCGCGCCACGCCCCCGCCACTACGCGAGCCTGTCACGCTGACCATGGCCGACATGGGCATGGGCTCGATGGACGGCGCACAGGGCGGCGCGATGGGTCACGATGCGCATGGCGGTATGGATCACGGCGGCGGCGACTCGATGGCGGGAATGGACCATGGCGCCATGGATCATTCGATGCGCGATACGTCGAAACTGCCAGCCGACGTGAAGGTCGGTCCAGGCCTCGACATGGTCGCACCGATGCCGATGGACCGGATGGACTACCCCGGTCTCGGCCTCGACACTGTCGGACACCGCGTCCTGCGTTACACCGATCTTGAGGCCAGGCGGATGAACCCGCACCGCATGCCCACGAGGCAGCTGGAGATCCACCTGACCGGCAATATGGAACGCTACATGTGGAGCTTCGATGGCAGGAAGTTCTCCGCCGTCACCGACGATCCCATCCGCTTCGCCTACGACGAACGCGTCCGGGTGAAGCTGGTCAACGACACGATGATGGCGCACCCGATCCATCTGCACGGCCATTTCTTCGAACTGGTCAACGGAGCGGGAATGATGAACCAGCCTTTGAAGCACACGGTCGTCGTCCAGCCGGGAAGCACCGCGACCTTCGATCTCACCGCCGACGAGCCGGGCGACTGGGCGTTCCACTGCCACCTGCTCTACCACATGCATGCCGGCATGATGCAGACGGTTTCGGTCCGTCCCTTCCCCGCGCCGGGAGACGAAGCATGATCGCACGCCTCGTCTTCGCCGCTCCGCTGATGCTGGCAGCCCTTCCCGCTAACGCGCAGGACCATTCCGGCCATGCGATGGAGGATCATTCCGCGCATCGCGATCACGGTGCAATGCCTGCCTCAGAAGATCACTCGGGCCATGCCATGCCCGATCATTCGGCACATGCTCAACCGGCTCACGAGCAGGCGCAGGATGAATCGCACGCCCAGCATGATGCCCATGCCGGACACGCAATGACGGAAATGGAGCCGATGGATCACTCGGCCCATGCGGTAGGCGACTTGCCCTCCGGACCGCCCCCTGCCGAGGCGTTCGAAGGGCCGCTCTACGCCGCCGACACGATTTACGGTGAATCGGCCATGGCCCGGGCGCGCGAGGCCAACCGCGCCACGCATGGCGACATGAAGACCGGCACCCTCATGGCCGAACGGCTGGAACTTCGCCTGGCGGACGGCCAAGACGCCTTCCTGTGGGACCTGCAAGGCTGGTACGGCGGCGACATCGACAAGTTCGTGTTCAAATCCGAAGGCGAAGGCGCATTCGGCGAAGGCGTCGAAGATGCCGAGGTCCAAGCGCTGTGGGGCCATGCCATCGGTCCCTTTTTCGACCTGCAGGCCGGTGCCCGGCTCGATCTCGAGCCCGAAACCCGCAGCCATCTCGTGCTCGGCATTCAGGGCCTTGCGCCCTATATGTGGCATGTCGACGGCGCGCTGTTCCTGTCCGACCGCGGCGACCTGACCGCGCGCTTCGAAGGCGAATACGACCAGAAGATCACCCAGCGGCTGATCCTGCAGCCACGCGTGGAACTGGAGCTTGCCGCCCAGGACATCCCCGAACGCGAAATCGGTGCGGGACCGACCAAGCTCGAGACCGGCCTGCGGCTACGGTACGAGATCGCGCGCGAATTCGCGCCCTATATCGGCGTCGAATACGAAGCAAAGCTGGGCGATACTGCCGATATTGCAAAGGCCGCCGGGGACGATCCCGACGGCCTCAAATTTCTGCTCGGCATTCGCGCCTGGTTCTAGCCGCCCTTGCGGCTCTCATCCACAGCGCGCACCACTTCTTCCGGCCAGACCACCTGCGTCTGCGTCTGCGGATTGAAGACATTGCCTTCATATTCCGCCGCTTCCGCCGCAGCGATCTCTTCGGCGCTGAGGAATTCGCTCGGTTCGAGCGCGAAGACGTCGAGCCCGCGAGCGATCTCGGTCGCGTAGATGCGGCCCTTGTACCAATAGGCCGACCAGTAGCCGCCGGTGACCAGCTGCTTGTCGTCGACGGGTCCGCGGTCGAAATAGGCGATCTCGAACGGATTGGTGGCATCGGTGAAATCGATCACGGAAATGCCGCCCTGATACCATGCCTGCACGAAGATATCGCGACCCGGAACGGGAATGATCGAGCCGTTGTGCGCGACGCAGTTTTCCTTGTCTCCCTGCGGCGCCGGCAACTTGTACATACCGCGATATTCGAGCTTGCCGTCCTCGATCGCATAGAAGGCATCCGCCCCCCAATTCATTGGATCGCCCGCTTGGCAACGCGGACGTCCGCCCCCGCCCCATTCGTCGGTGAAGAGCACCTTGGTGCCGTCGT
>CAYOWF010000144.1:4197-5920 GCA_964407585.1 uncultured Qipengyuania sp. | reverse complement strand
GCTAACGACCCGAAAGCTGCCAATCTTCTGTGTCTCGTAGTTTACTAAGAGCGGACATCCACCGGGTTATTTGTTGCAACAGGCTCGGAAACTTGGCTATCCGATGTTTTCTCTGATTGCTGGACGCCGGTAATCCCAGCGGTATGCACCAAAGCCACGCACCGAACTGATCTGGTCGAAATCGGGTTTGACTCTGCAGAAGACCGCACGAATTCGTTCGATGTATTTCGAGATGGTTTCGTCGTATATCTCGCCCCCGACGATGTTGGCCAGAGTGGAACGAGTAATGCCTCTTCCCCTCGCGCGCACCAGCGCCTCGACAATCAAATATTGCCGTTTGGGGAACCGCAAGGGAGAGGCGTCGAACTGGATCTCCCCACGGCGAGCAATCGCAACATTTCCGTATGAGAACGTCTCGAACGGATGAAGCTTGCACCCGCAATTGGGGCATAAGGCGACGGGCGGAACAGGGTTCCTGTTATGATAGTGAATCATGCCGAAGCACCCTCCATCCCCACGTTTCCCTCCTTTGTTGCAACGCGATCTCGGACAGTCAGGAACAGCGCAAGAAGGGCTGCAACCACTGCCGCCAATCCGAGATGGCTTATTGTCGCCTCTAAATTGGCCACGAGACCTTCCGCCAGACCGGTCGTACGATTGACGATCCAGGCCATGGCAGCGACGATGCTCAGATAGGCCAAGGTCTGACGAAGGCCATGATAGAAGCGATAACGGGCAAAGACGAGCAACGAAGGCACTACCAGTGCAACGATCGCCAGCTGCACCAGCTCGATTCCGACATTGAAACCTAGCAACGTCAGCACCCCGGTTGCCACGCCAACATGCGCCTCCTGTACGAGTGTGGCGAAGGCAAGTCCGTGGACGAAGCCAAAAATGAGCGCGATGAGCGGCTCTTTGCCGGGAAGTATCGGGCGGCTGGCATGCATGGCGGAGACGAGCACGGAGATTGCTATGGCCACTTCGACTGGCGCCGAAGGCAATGACCACCTGCCGAGAGTTGCGGCAATCAGTGTGAGGCTGTGGCCAATCGTAAAGGCGGTAACAATGTGTACCAACTTCACTATTGTCGAGCCTACTCGGCGATTTCCCGACCAGTCCCCTGAGCTGACCACGAGCGGGGCCGGCAACAGCAGCACCAGCAGAAACAGCAAATGATCGTATCCCTCAAGGATGTGATGGGCTCCAAGACCGATCGCGCTTGTAAAACTGTCGAGTCCGCTCGGACCTGCCATGTCGATATCCAGGACGGACATGCCGCGCTTCACGGTCCCGACGATACCGTTATCCGCCCCGCCAGCTTCGGAATCGAGAAGGAAGATCGTGAAATGGCCAGGCAACGTTTCGATCAGCACCTTCCACTCCAAAGTGAATTTCTCCGAAGAGGCACCTCCTGGCGGAATCAGCTCGGCCACTGCATGCAGATCGGCCGGGCCATCAAGCTGGATGAATTCGACTTTCCTGAAGGTTACCGCCCATGGCCGTCCGCCAGGAGTCGACACTGCGATATGGGCGGCGAGATAATCCCGCGCGAGGCGAAGGGACAATTCGCTTCCGTCCACCGCATTGCCCGTCCCGAATGCATATTCACCTCGAGGCACGGTAATCTCGGCGATTACCATGCCTTTCGCTTCACTGAACCTAACTTCGGAATTCGGAGTGGAATGTGCAGCAACCGGCACCGCCAGAATAGTCAGCACCAAGA
>CAYOWF010000144.1:0-4097 GCA_964407585.1 uncultured Qipengyuania sp. | reverse complement strand
GGCACGCAGCAGCATCGCAAGTGCGTCGAGAACCTCTGCCGAAGGAGCGCGGTTTGCAATCACTTTCATTTCGGCGATTGCTCCAGCGAGATCTCCTTCCAGAGCCCTGGCTTGCGCTAGATGCGCTTCGAATAGCCAAAAGCCGGGAAAGAGTTCGTTCGCCGCTTCGAACCATTCGCGGGCAGTCCGGTATTCTCCTCTTGCCAGTTCGACACCGCCAATCTGAAACGCCACACTGGCGTTCGCAAAAGGTGTCGACTGGGCCGGATCCGGGTTCGCATCCGCAAAATGGCGTATCGCTTCTTCGAATTTTCCACGTGATTTGGCGAGAATCGCAAGCCGAAAGCTGAGGTTTGCATTCGGACCGAATTTCCCCGCATCTTCATAATGCCGGCGCGCCCGATCCATGTCTCCGCGATAAAACGCCAGATCGCCTTTGAGGCTCGCGCTTTCCGCCAAAATCTCTGGATCGCTCTTGACCGCTGCGAGGTCCAGCGCCGTCAGGGATGCTTCCGCCCTGTCGAGCCGATGGGACATTCGAGCAAAACTCGCATCGGTGAGAAACGGGCCTGAACCGGACGGGGCGAGACGTTTCGACTTTGCCAATGTCTCTCCGGCACTTGCAAGTTCGTCATAAGAATAGCTGAGTTGCGATCGCCGGAGATAACTCCTGGCAAGGCTTTCGTGCCGAAGCCACTGATACGGCCCATTCTTCACCCGCTCCCGTCCCAATGCAATATCGGAGTTCGATCGCGCTATTGCCGCAGAAAAGGAGGAAGGGCCAAACCCGGCTCCTTTCCAATCGGCAGCGCTGACTGCTGCTTCCGGAGTCTCGTTAATCCACCATTCGATACTCGTGAGCAGTCCTACCGCTGCTATCGGCACGATCAGGTAGCGAAAGTTCCGGACTGCATAGCGCATGATTGAACCGCTCACTTTTCGTTTTCGGAATCCCAAAAATGTGGCGGACAATCCGTTATCGTCCGCCACATCTTAGCTCACGCCGGTGTGGCGCAAGGGGTCAGTCCGGCCGCAGTCAGGTCGTCGGCCAGAGCGTTGGTCAATCCGGTCAGAGTATCTGCCAAGTCGGGTACGAAGGTCCCATCGGCATCTTCCGCAGGACCGGCGTCGTTGTAGGCATTCTTACGGTCTGAGGGGATGAGGGCGGTCGAGACAGCCGGCATTCCCATTCGGTCGACCCTGACGTAGTTCGATTCGGGCTCACTTGCGAAAGTGAACATGGAACCGCCGGTATCGGCTAGCGGAGGCGATCCTTGTGGCGGTGCCAAATAGGGGAAAGTGTCCCTGAAGGCGACGTCGTTTTCCGGAGGGTTAAGCGGCAGGCCGGCGAGTGTGCCGGGTCCATTGACCGACAGATCCAGGAAGACGACAGCCAAAGTCACGTCGATCACCGGATCCGGCAGGCGGCGTCCATTCGGAAATCCTGAAGCTGCGGAAAGATCGATGGTAAGCGTATCGGGAACAACGGCCTGCGCCACTGTTACCCCGGTCCCGGGAATTGTCTGGTCCAAACAGGCTTGCACATCGAATGAAGTCGGTGTCGGTGTCGGAGTGGGTGTCGGCATGGCGATCGGTTCGTCATCGTCGTCCCCGTCGAAGCATGCTGATAATAGACCGAGGCTTGCGACGACCGAAGTTGCCATTGCGAACCGACGAAGCGGAAGGTGATTTGAAGTTCTCATTAGAGCTGGCCTCCTAGTCGTGCGGTTGCTCCCCAAACGTCCACCAGCGTACCGTTGTCGATCCGGTCCTTGGGAATTTCGATCACGACGGCGGTGAGGTTCTGACCCGCAAAGAAGTCGCGATTGGAATCGAAGCTCAGAGTCCCGGTGTTGAGGGTGTCTCTGAATCCTTCGAGATCGAAGAAAAAGGGATCGTCAAACAGTCCTGCCCATACCTTGACACCATCCTTTTCCAAGGTGGTCTCGACCGATCCTTCGAGTGGGCCGGTCACGCCGGGCAGCCCCGTGACGCTAATTCCGAACTGATCCATTGCACCCGTGCCGAAGCGGAACCGGATCGGAATATCCGTCGTGGTTCGAGGAGCCGTGTTCGAGACGTTGATCGAATAGAGCACTTCGGGATCGTAAGTGGCCGGCTGATCTGTGGCCTGCGGTCCGGCAAAGGTCAGAGCCAAAATTACGGAAGTGTCGGTATGCCACGCAAAAATGTCGGCGATATCGGCCGCGCGATCGGGATTATTGTCCACCGCAGGGTCCGTCCGTGCCGGCGGATCGAGGTGGTCCGCGGCTATAATACCCACCCCCGGCGCGAACAGGATGGCAGCCGCTGCAAGCGACAGCCCTCCCAGCGCAAACGGCATGGCTTTCGAGTAGTTCATTTCCGTCTCCTCTTTCGACCCGCATAGGGAAAAGCAGGCCCTTGCGGTGCCTATGCAGATTGCACCGTTGGTAAGTTGACGAGCGCACATCGGCATTCGATGCATCCTCTCACGAAAAAAGTTTGTTGCGCGACAGGACGTCGGTAATTGGAAGAGGTGGATTTGCCTGTCGTTCTTGCGAAAAGCTCGTTAAGGACCCGATCGTGCAGTACTCGCAGCCACCCCAAGAACAGGCGAAGCATTCCGCGGATGCACTCTCGGAGAACGAGGCGCTTTCACTCGACGTCGTGGCGGTTGCGAACGGCGATCGGGAGGCGTTTCGCCGCCTTTACGCGCAGACTTCGGGCAAGCTGTTCGCAATCTGCATGCGGGTGACACGTAACCACGCGGTGGCGGAAGACGTGCTGCAGGAAGTCTATCTGAAAATATGGGATCGATCGAAAAGCTACGATCCTGAGCGCAGCAGGCCCTTGGCATGGATGGGGGCTATTGCCCGGAATTCGGCGATCGACCGGTATCGGTCGCGCGTCAGGCATCGCCACGTTGGCGACGAACATTTAAATTTGCAGGAAAGTGAAGCGGTGGCGGCAGACGACCGTATCATAGAAATGGAGCGCGAAGAGCAGGTTTGGTCAGAAGTCGAGGGCCTCGATTCCGAAAGCGAGAAAGAATTGAAATCGATCTATCTTCTCGGATTGACCTATCCCGAAGCCGCCGAACGGCTCGATTTGCCTGTTGCCACATTCAAGAGCCGGGTGCGTCGAGCCGTGCTCAGAATTCGCCGTAAGCTGAACCCGGAAGTCGAGCAATGACCGATCGTCCTACCCCCGACGACCTCGAGGTCATGGCTGCCGGCCTGGCGCTGGGATTGCTCGATCCGAAGGAGCGAGCCGAAGCGCTGCGCGTTCAGCTTCAGGACCCGCATTTCGCAGAGCGGGTGCGCGCCTGGCAGGGCGCAACAGACCGCTGGCTTGAAGAAGTCGAACCGATGGAAGCACCGGCCGATGCACTTGCCGATATTGAAAATCAGCTCGACCGGCGCAGTGCGGAAGGCCAGTCTCCCCGCGTTGCGAACGACGAGGGAGCTAGCCCGCTCTGGCGGCGATGGGCCATTACGGCCACTGCGGCTTCGCTCATTTTGGCCGTCGGCTTGGGCGTGGCGGTCCTCAACCCCGCACAGGCACCTGTCGAAAAAGGCCCGACGGCTCCTTCATCGCCGAGCCTGGCGGCCAATGTCGCGCAGATCAGGGATGATCGGGGCGCGCCGCTGCTCAGCGCCCTGTACAATCCGAATTCGGGCACGCTTTCCCTGCGGCTTGCCGACCTTCAACAACCCGAATTTGGCCCCGAGTTATGGATCATACCGCAAGACGGTGTGCCCCGGTCACTCGGCCTCATGGACAGTGAGCGGCTGACGGTTACGCTCTCGCCCGAATTGCGGTCGTTCCTCCAGGAAGGTGCGACCATGGCGATTACGATCGAACCGCGCGAGGGGGCACCGCATGACGCTCCGACCGGAGACATATTGGGAACCGCGATCCTGCAGGAAGTCCCCGCGAACACAATCTGAACGTCTCGATGTTCGTCCCAAAACTCAGGCGGTTCTTGAGCATCGAAACCGTCGATCCCTGTTCCTCCAAGAAGGGGAGCAAATCCATTTTTCGCGATCGAGCCGTAGACGGGATGACCATTGTAAGGGTTTGGATGACGAAAAGAGACCGTCAGCTCCCCACCC
>CAYOWF010000143.1:0-5927 GCA_964407585.1 uncultured Qipengyuania sp. | reverse complement strand
TATAGTCCCAGGTCTCGCCCGGCGTGGTCTGGTAGTGCCAGACATATTCGCCCGTGTCGGGTCGGATGGCGACGATGCTGGAGAGGTAGAGATTGTCGCCTTCGCCCTTTCCGTCTGCGCCGGGGCTGCGATAGGCGCGATTCCACGGGCTGCCGTTGCCGACCCCGAAATAGAGCAGGTCGAGTTCGGGATCGTAGGCCATCGAATCCCACACCGTCCCGCCGCCGCCGATACCGCTGCCCGATGTCAGAACGTCGCCGCTCCATGTCTCGGCAGCAGCCTTAAGATATTCGGGCGCGTCTTCGCCGTCATCGCCCGGCACCGTGTAGAAGCGCCATAGCTCTTCGCCATCTTCGGCATTGTAGGCGGCGATGTAGCCGCGCACTCCGAATTCCGCCCCACCATTGCCGATGAGCACCTTGCCGCCGATGACGCGCGGTGCGCCGGTGATGGTGTAGCTCTTGGACTGGTCCACCGTGACGGTTTCCCATTCGACCGCGCCCGTATCCCGGTCGAGCGCTACGAGCCGGCCGTCGAGCGTGCCGAGGAAGAGCTTGTCGCCCCATGCGGCGAGCCCGCGGTTGACCACGTCGCAGCATGCCTTGACGCCCGTTTCGCCTGGTACTTGCGGATCGTAGCTCCACAGCGCTTCGCCGGTGGCGGCATCGAAGGCGAAGACCTTGCTCCAGGCGCTGGTGACATAGAGCTTGCCGTCCATCACCAGCGGCGTCGCTTCCTGCCCGCGAGCCGTGTCCATATCCGCGAACCACGCAAGCCCGAGGTCGCCTACGGTTTCGCGATCGATCTGGTCGAGGGGAGAAAAGCGCTGTTCGGAATAGGTCCGGCCGTGGCTGATCCAGTTCGCAGCATCGCCATCGGCACCGACCAGCCTTGCCGCGTCGATGCCGCCATCCGCCTCCTCGCCCAAGTTGCTGCAGGCTGCCAGCAGCAGCGCGCCGATCGCGGCCAGTCCCCGATAACCCATGCCTCTCTCCCATCGCATGTCTCTGCGGTTTGGTTGCACACTGCAACGGGATGTCGCCCTTGTCCATCGCCCTCGTCCTGCTAGGCTTTGCACCGGACGGGCGAGTGGAGAAAACTACATGTGCGATCAGGAGCAATTGGACCGTTGGGCAAAAAGCGGGCTGACCCGGCGTGGCTTCGGCGGGGCTGCATTGGCAGCGGGCGCAGCAGCCTGCGCGCCGGTGGAGCAAAGTGCGTCCACATCGACAGAGGCGGCTTCGGCAACGATGCGTCCGGTAACCTTCACGACCTCGGCCGGGACGCTCGACGGAGAGTTCTACACGGCAGGCGACAAGCCGCGCCCGGGCGTCATCTTCTGGCCGGATATCGCGGGTATCCGTCCCGCCAAACGCGAAATGGCCGGACGCCTTGCCGAAGCGGGCTACGCCGTATTGCTCGCCAATCCCTATTACCGCGACGTGTCCGGGCAGCAGTTCGAGGATTTCGCCGGTTTCGCCGGTTCCGGCGGCTTTCAGACGGTCCGGCCCTGGCGCGAGAAGTTCACTGCCGAAACCATCGCTCTGGACAACAAAGCCGCCGCCGACTGGCTGGCCGCGCAGTCCGAAGTCGATAGCGATCGCGGCATGGGCGTGCAGGGCTATTGCATGACCGGCAGCTTCGCCGTCTACGGCCCCTGGTCGACCGACCGGATCAAGGCAGGCGCCAGTTTCCATGGCGGCGGCCTCGTGCGCGACAGCGAAACCAGCCCGCACCGCGTGCTGCAGGAAGATGGGCACTACCTTATCGCCATCGCGCAGAACGACGATGCCCAGGCACCGACCCATGACGACGAACTGCGTGAAGCGGGCCGCGGCGCGGCCAGCGCCGAAGTGGAAGTCTATGCCGCGGACCATGGCTGGTGCGTGCTCGACAGCCCGAGCTACGATCAGGCCGAGGCGGAAAGAGCCTGGGCGCGCCTGCTCTCGCTTTACGAAACGGGGCTCTAACCGGTTCGGTTTTGCTTCCCCTCGATCTCTTCCCGCGTTAGCATCGCCAAAGGGTTACAAAGGGGGAATAATGGAAATGCTTGGATATCTGGTCGCCATCGTCGGCCTCGCCGTGGTGTTTCTCGTCATGGGCGTTCGCGTGGTCAAACAGGGCTTCGTCTACACGATCGAACGCCTCGGCAAGTTCACGCTCGCCGCCGAACCGGGCCTCCATCTCATCATCCCCTTCATCGACCGCGTCGGGCAGAAGGTGAACATGATGGAGCAGGTGCTCGACATCCCGGGCCAGGAAATCATCACCAAGGACAACGCCATGGTCGGCGTGGATGCCGTGGTGTTCTTCCAGGTCCTCGATGCGGGCAAGGCGGCCTATGAGGTCGCGAACCTCTACAACGCCATCATGGCGCTCACGACGACCAATCTGCGTACGGTCATGGGCTCGATGGATCTCGACGAGACGCTGTCCAAGCGCGACGAGATCAATGCCCGCCTGCTTGCCGTAGTCGACCATGCGACTTCGCCCTGGGGCGTCAAGATCACCCGGGTGGAAATCAAGGATATCCGGCCGCCGATCGACATCAGCGAGGCCATGGCCCGCCAGATGAAGGCGGAACGTCTCAAGCGTGCGGAAATTCTCGAAGCGGAAGGCGATCGCGCTTCGGAAATCCTGCGTGCCGAAGGCTCCAAGCAATCGGCCATCCTCGAGGCGGAAGGCCGCCGGGAAGCCGCCTTCCGCGATGCGGAGGCGCGCGAGCGCGAAGCCGAGGCCGAAGCCAAGGCGACGCAGGTGGTCAACGATGCCATCGCCGGCAGCGGCGGCCAGGCACTGAACTACTTCGTGGCGCAGGAATATACCAAGGCGGTGGGCAAGTTCGCCACCAGCCCCAACGCCAAGACGATCCTCTTCCCGGTCGAAGCGACGCAGCTTATCGGCTCGCTCGGCGGGATCGGCGAACTGGTCAAGGACATCACCAGTGACGGACCGGGCGGGGGGAATGGCGGCAACACGCCTGCGCCGCGTCAGCAATCGCGCAGTTCCAGCCCCAGCGTTCCGCGCAGCGGCAGTTCGGGAGCGCGCTGATGGACTGGCTCAACTCGCTCGACCCGTTCTGGGTATGGCTTGCGCTGGGCCTGTTCCTGGCGGCTGCCGAAATCCTCGTGCCCGGCTTCTTCCTCATGTGGCTGGCAGGTGCGGCCCTGCTCACCAGCCTCGTCGCATTGGTCATGCCCGGTGCCGTGCCCTTGCAGGTAACGGTCTTTGCAGTGCTTTCGATCGTCGCGGTGTTCGTGGGCCGGAATTATTTCCGTCGCCATCCGGTGGAAGATGCCGATCCCAAGATGAACCGCCGTGGCATGCGTCTGGCCGGTGAAATCGCCACGGTCGTCGTGCCCCTCGATGGCGGCACCGGCAGGGTAAAGCATGGCGACAGCGAATGGCTGGCCAAGGGCTGCGAGGCTGCAGTGGGCGACCGCGTTCGTATCACCGGCAGCGATGGTGCCGTGCTGACCGTCGAACCGCTCTGAAAGGTACGTTCAGGCGCTGAGGCGCGGCTCGAACCTGCCGTGCTTGCGGAAGCGCGTCATCCATTTGTCGAGGAACAGGCCGAGCGGCTTGGGCTCGATGCCGAATTTGTCGAAGCCGGGATAATCGCCGCTTGCGACATTGCCTTGCTTGAGCAGGTTCCACTGATCGCTGCCCATCGGGGTCCCCGGTAGGGCGGCGAAGGTTGCCGAAAGCGCATCGGGCATCGGCAGGAAGGTGCGCTTGCGGTGCTGCGCAGCGGCGATCCGCCGGTTGATTTCCATCATCGACAGCTGCTCGGGTCCGCCCAGTTCATAGGTCTTGCCGCCGTGCTTGCCGGGGTTCTCGAGCGCCCGTGCGATCGCTTCGGCGACATCGTCGACGAAGACGAGCTGAAGCTTCGCCTCGGGAGCGAAAACCGGAAGGACCGGCAGCTTGGAGATCAGGTCGCCGAACATGTTGAGGAAATTGTCGTCCTTGCCGAAGATGATCGAGGGACGGACGATGGTCGCGTCCTTGAAGGCCTCTTTCACGCGTCGTTCGCCGAGATGCTTGGCGCTGGCATACTCGATGACGGTATCTTCATCGGGCTCGGCAGCGATGGCACTGACATGGACGAAGCTTTGCGCGCCCGTGTCTTTCGCCGCCTCGGCCATCCAGCCGGGCGCCTCGCCCATGAGCTTGCGCAGATTGCCTTCGAAGCTGCCGACGAGATTGACCACGGCATCCGCGCCCTCGATGCAGCGATCGACGCTCTGGCGGTCCGTCGCGTCCATCCGCACGAACTGCAGCTGGCCGAGATTGGCCAGCGGTTTGAGCTTGAAGGCGGCCTGCGGGTCGCGCCCGCAAATGCGCAGCCGCGCGCCGCGCGAGAGCAGCGCCTGCGCCACGTAATTGCCGAGGAAGCCGGTGCCGCCCATCAGCACTACCGTCTTGCCGTTCAATGCGCTGCTTTTCGCCATGTCTATCGTCTCGAATATGCGAAGGAGGGATTCGTCGGGTGCGCCCTAGCCATAACCGGCGAGACGCTGCAAGCGTTCCGCGCTCGAAAGGGCTTTATCCTTCCGGTCCAATCGCGCATTGATGACGCTTGGTTAATGGGTTTCGGCTACACTCGTCGGATGAACGCCATGCATCATGAAGGCCTCGGCAAGCACCTGAGGGCCAATGCCTGTCACATCCCCAATGCATTGGGGGTGGCCGTCCTGTTCGGACTCATCGCATTCCTCTCGATTGACCTGACCCTGGATTCGGGCAGGCTGGCCCCCTTGTGGGTCGGCAATGCCCTGGTCGTCGGTCTGGTGCTCGGACGCGGCCTTGCCTGCAAGGCGATGGCAATATCCTTTTGCTTCATTGCCAATATCGTGGCCAATCTCATGATTGGAGACCCGCCGGGGCTGGCGGTTGGACTGTCTGTCGCCAACAGCGTGGAAATCATGCTGGCGCTGTTTTTGCTCAGCCGGGTCGATGTGCGCGTCGACAATTTCGATTCCCTGCGCGAAATCGGGTTGTTGGGCGCCATCGGGGCCGCAGTTCCGCTGGCCTCCGGAATGATCGCGGCGACTGCCCTGAACAATGCCATCGATGCCCCGTTTCAACCCGCGCTGGCGATGTGGCTTGCGGCCCATGCCCTGGCCATCCCCATATTCACTTCGATGGTCATCGTTATACGGGGCGAGATTGCCTCGCCGAACGCAACGGAAAGAGCAACACGAGCGCAATGGCTGGCCGTGTCGGGAGCCCTTCTGGTAGGTGTTCCGGCCATCTTTGCGCAGGACACCTATCCCTTCCTGTTCCTCGCCGCTCCTGTGGTTCTTTTTGCCGCCTTCCAGACCGGTCGGCTCGGTACTGCCATCGTTGTGGCGGTTCTCGCGCTGGCGGCATCCGGTGCCACATTCCTGGGGCACGGTCCGATCGCCTTGGTGCGCGGCGGTACCCGCGAGGAAGTCGTCGCGCTCCAGGTGTTTCTCGCGTCGTGTCTTGCGATCGGTCTTCCGGTCGCAGTCGTGCTCACCAACCGCTCTTCGATACGTCGGGAACTGGTGCAGAGCAGGGATTTCGCCGGATCGATTCTCGAAGGGGTCGGAGAAGCGGTTTTCCGGGTCGATGCCGACTGGAACTGGCTTTACGTCAATCGTCGCTGGGCCCAGATCACGGGCAGGCCGAGCGATCACCTGATCGGCAAACCGTTTCTCGATCACGTCATCGAAGAAGATCGCGACCTCTATGAGGAGATGAGGAAGGAAGCGCTGAGCAACGCGGGCGGAGACGAGAGGAAGGTCCTCAGGGTACGACACGAGAACGGGCAGCTGATCCACCTCTCGGTCGGTATCGTTCCCCAATTCGGGGAGGACGGATCCTTCGCCGGCGCCATCGGCCTTGCCAGCGACGTAACCGAGGCGATCGCCCGGCAGCATGCACTCGAAGAAGGCGAA
>CAYOWF010000142.1:0-5981 GCA_964407585.1 uncultured Qipengyuania sp. | reverse complement strand
TGCCCGGATCGCGCTCGCTGGTGACGGCGATCGACTTGCCGTTCACGATGATGGCATTGTCGCCCACTTCCACCGTGCCGGGGAAGCGGCCGTGCGTGCTGTCGTACTGGAACAGCAGCGCGTTCGACTTGGTATCGGCGAGATCGTTGATCGAGACGAGATCCAGATCGTGATCGTCGCGTTCGAGGATGGCGCGTGCGACGAGGCGGCCGATGCGTCCGAATCCGTTGATTGCAACCTTGGTAGCCATGCGAAAAGCTCCTGCTTAAGCCTTGGATTATTTAGGCAATTTGTTCATGATTTGCGGAACGATGGCGTCCGCAGTGAAACCGAATTTCTCGAAGAGGTCGCCCGCGGGGGCACTGGCGCCGAAACGATCGAGCCCGATGTTGAGGCCGTGTTCGCCGGTGTAGCGTTCCCAGCCGAAGGTGGTCCCGGCTTCGATGCTGACGCGCAGGGTATCGGCGGGCAGCATGTCCGCACGATAGGCGTCGTCCTGAGCGTCGAAGAGCTGGGTACAGACCATCGAAACGACCGAAGCCCCCACGCCCTGCTTTTCCAGTTCCTCGGCGCAGGCGAGTGCCAGGTGCACTTCGCTTCCGCTAGCGACGAGCGTCACCTTCCCGGCGCCACTCGCCTGCTTGAGACGGTAGGCGCCCTTCGAACACATGTCCCTTTCCTCCGGCGCATTGCGCACCTGGGGCAAGCCCTGGCGGGTCAGCGCGAGAACGGTTGGGCGGTGCTTTTCGCGCAGGGCGATTTCCCAGCACTCGGCGGTCTCGACCGCATCTGCCGGGCGCATAACCAGCAGGTTCGGAATCATGCGCAAGGATTGCACATGTTCCACCGGCTGGTGGGTCGGGCCGTCTTCGCCCAGTCCGATGCTGTCATGCGTCATCACGTAGATCGCGCGCGCCTGCTGGAGCGCAGCCAGCCGGATGGCGGCACGGCAATAATCGGTGAAGACGAGGAACGTCCCGCCATAGGGGATCACGCCGCCGTGCAGCGCCATGCCGTTCATCGCCGCGGCCATGCCGAATTCGCGAATGCCGTAATAGATGTAGCGGCCCGAATAATCGTCTGCCGTGAACGGGCCGATGCCGCCCGCCTTGGTGTTGTTCGACCCGGTCAGATCGGCGCTGCCGCCCATGGTTTCGGCAAGCTGGCCGTTGATCTGTTCGAGCGCCATTTCGCTGGCCTTGCGCGTGGCGACCTTGACCGGTTCCTCGATCAGGGTTTCGATATAGGTGTCCAGGCTGAAGCCCTGCGGCAGGTCTCCCGCCATACGGCGAACGAAATCCTCGCGACGTCCGTCGTTCGAAAGCCGGTCCTGCCAGCCCTTGTGCTCGGCCGCGCCGCGCTCGGTCGTCCCCCGCCAGTCGGCCATGACCTGCTCGGGAATTTCGAACGGGGCATGGTCCCAGCCCAGGACGTCGCGAGCGGCAGCTATCTCTTCGACCCCCAGCGGCGCACCGTGCGTGGCACTGGTACCCTGCTTGTTGGGCGCCCCCTTGCCGATTACCGTACGGCAGGCGATCAACGAAGGACGCTCGTCCGCTTGCGCTTCGTCGAGCGCGCGGCGGATATCCTCGAAATCATGCCCGTCGCAGCTGGTCACGTGCCAGCCGGTGGCTTCGTAGCGCGCCAGGATATTCTCGCTGGTCGAAAGGTCGGTCGAACCGTCGATCGTGATGTTGTTGTCGTCCCACAGCACGTTCATCCGGCCGAGCTTGAGGTGCCCGGCAAGACCGATGGCTTCGTGATTGATGCCTTCCATCAGGCAGCCGTCGCCCGCCACGACCCAGGTCTTGTGATCGACCAGCCCGTCGCCGAAATCGGCGTTCAGCTTGCGCTCCGCGATGGCCATGCCGACAGCCATCGCGAGGCCCTGCCCCAGCGGTCCGGTGGTGCATTCCACGCCCTCGAGCAGGAAGTTCTCCGGGTGACCCGCGCAGGGGCTGCCCAGCTGGCGGAAATTGCGGATGTCGTCCATCGTCGGGCGGGCATAGCCGGACAGGTGCAGCAGGCTGTAGATCAGCATCGATCCATGGCCGGCGGACAGCACGAAACGGTCGCGATCGGCCCAGTCGGGTGCGCCGGGATCGTGCTTGAGATATTCGCTCCACAGAACGGTGGCGACGTCGGCCATGCCCATCGGCATGCCGGGGTGACCCGAATTCGCCGCCTGCACCGCATCCATCGAAAGCGCCCTGATGGCATTGGCCATCTGGACCATGCGTGCGGTGTCGAGACTCATAGGGTGGGTTCTCCGGCAAAAATGTGTGCGATTCGACGCGCGCGCACCCTTTGCGGACGGGCGCGCGCAAGGTCAACCCGAGCATAGCGTGGATACGATTCCAAGTTTTCCTCGACCGATTTATCAACAGACGCGCCCAAGCCTTTGCCTTGGCGGGCCAATATCGTTAATCGCTAGTCATTATGAGCGCGCAACGCATCTCCGTGGCTATCGACAGGATCGAGCGCGCCCTCGCGCGGATCGAAACGCAGGCCGTGAACCCGCGCGACGACGGTGAGACTGCGGCGAAGCACGAAGCTTTGAAATCGCGCGTTGCGGCAAGCCTTTCGCAGCTCGATGAACTGATCGAAAGTCTCGAGAAATGAGCGAAGTAACGCTGCAGGTCGGTGGGCGCCCCTACAAGGTATCGGTGGCCGACGGGCAGGAAAACAATCTGCGCGGCCTTGCGGCCATGGTCGACGCAAAGCTGGCCGGCATGGGCAAGAACGTGTCCAGCAACGAAGCGAAGAACCTGCTGTTCGCCGCCATCCTGCTGGCCGACGAACTGGACGAGGCGAAGAAGAAACTCGCCGCGCCCCCTCCCCCTCCGCCGACGCCCGAAGTCGACACCGGCGCAGTGGCCGACAAGCTGGAACGTCTTGCCGTTGCGCTCGAAAATGCGGCGACGACACTTGAGGGTGGGCCGCAGGGCTCCTAAATAGGCCGCGGCGGGGCTGCCCGGCACGAGCCGAGTGAACATCCCTGAGGCTATAAGCAATCCAAGGGAGCTGTCCCTACCGGATTGGCGGGTTCGTCCTGGCGATTCGGATATATGGCGCCCACCTGACGTGAAGGCGTCAGAGGATTTCAAGGCACCGACCCATGGTGGTCCCGTCACTCTCGTCCGCGCTACCGCTTCGCTGCTTTAGCGCGGAGAGATCGGCGCGAAAGCTGAGGCAATTGCAGAGACGCGCGTGACCAAGGAAGACCTTCGCAAGCAGCTTCGCAATCTGCGCCGCGACCATTTGGCGGCGCTGCCCGACAGCATGCGCGCATTGGTACTGCATCGGCCGCCCGCCCCGCTGCTCGATCATGTGCCCGACGGTGCGGTGATCGGTCTCTACCGCGCCAATCCCTTCGAGGCGCCCGCCGCTTCCTACGCCAAGTTCTTCCTCGATCGCGGGCACGAGATCGCGCTGCCGCGCTTTGCGAACCGCAATGCGCCGATGGAATTCGCACGGCATTCCGATCCGTTCGACGAGGAAGACCTCGAGGTCGGTCCGTTCGGCCTCCTCCAGCCCTTTGCCGATGCGCCCGTGCTCGAACCCGATGTGCTGTTCGTCCCCCTGGTCGGCTTTACCGCCGATGGCGTGCGGCTGGGCCAGGGCGGCGGCCATTACGACCGCTGGCTGGCGGACCATCCGGAGACCATGCCCATCGGCCTCGCCTGGGACTGCCAGCTGGTCGAGGATCTGCCGGTCGAAGAACACGACCAACCCCTGCGTGCGGTCGTCACGCCGACACGATTGTACGGGCCTACGTCATGAGAACCGAACCCACCTGGAGGATCCCCGTCGGACTGCTCGGCCTGCTGGTCGCGCTCGGCGTCTACGGCCTGGTCGTCGCGCGTTACGTGCCCGGGCTCGTCGGCGACTGGCCGACGCTGGTGCAGACTATCGTCTACCTGGCTCTCGGCCTGGTGTGGCTGTTGCCGCTCGGACGCTTCCTCAAATGGATGGAAACCGGCAGCTGGCGCTGATTGCCAAGCCGCAAGGCCTGCACTAGCGTCTCCCGAAAGGGAGAGGACATGGCAACAGTTGCGGCAGTGCCGGACAAGCCGTCGGTCGGCCTGAAGCTCGCGCACGGCTTCGGCGCCACGGCCTTCGGCATCAAGAACAACGGTTTCGATTACTTCCTGCTGCTGTTCTACGGCACGGTGGTCGGGCTGGAGCCCGGCCTCGTCGGTCTGGCGATCATGATCGCGCTCGTGTTCGACGCATTTTCGGATCCGCTGGTCGGGTACTGGTCGGACAATTTTCGCAGCAAGTGGGGCCGCCGCCATCCCTTCATGTATGCCGCCGCCCTGCCCGTGGCGCTGAGCTATTTCCTGCTGTGGAACCCGCCCGAGCTCGATCAGGCGGGCCTGTTCCTCTACCTGACCGGCCTAGCGGTGCTCATCCGCACCTTCATCACCTTCTACGAAACGCCCAGCTCCGCGCTCATCCCCGAACTGACCACGGATTACGAAGAACGCACCAGCCTCCAGGCCTATCGCCTGTTCTTCGGCTGGACCGGCGGCAACGTCATGAGCATCGTCATGTTCGGCGCACTGCTGACCGGCCCGCTGGGCATTTTGGACCGCGAAGCCTACGCGACCTACGGTATCATCGCCTCGTGCCTGATCCTGGCGGCGATCCTGGTGTCGGCGATGGGTACGCACCATCGGATCCCGCTCCTCCACCGCCCGACCGAGACGGGCGAGCGGTTCAGCGTGCGCCGCATCTTCCGCGAGATGATCGAGACGCTGAGCGAACGCAGCTTCATCGCGCTGTTCTTCTCGACCGTGCTGTTCGCGGTCGCGACCGGGATTGCCGCCTCGCTCACCTTCCTGATACTCCGCTATTTCTGGGGCTTCGTCGAACTGCAGATCTTCCTGTGGACCTGCACGGTGGTGTTTTCCGCGCTGCTGGGCTTCCTGATGGCGCCCTGGGCCGTGCGCCGGCTGGGCAAGAAACGCGCCACGATCGTGCTCGGGCTGCTCGCCTTCACGATCCAGCCCGCACCCGTGCTCCTGCGCCTTGCCGGACTGATGCCCGAGAACGGCGACCCCATCCTCTTCCCGCTGGTGCTGGCCATCAACGTGATCGACCTCGCCCTGATCATCGGCACGCAGGCGGTCGCCTATTCGATGATCGCCGACCTCGTGGAATCCAACCAGGTGAAGACCGGGCGGCGCAACGAGGGCGTCTATTACGCCGCCATGACCTTCACGCGGAAAGTGACGCAGGGGATCGGTGTCGCCGCGGCGGGGCTCATCCTGTCTGTCATCGCCTTCCCCGAAGGAGCCGAACCCGGCACCGTATCTGCCGATACGCTATGGCAGCTCGGCGCCTTCTATGCACCGACGCTCCTGGTCCTGTACCTCGGCGCGCTGTTCTGCATCTCGCGCTACCGGATCGACAAGTCGGGGCATGAGGAGAACCTGCGCCGGCTGCAGCAGGCGGAGCTGTGATCCGGCCATGAAAAAAGCCGCCCGAAAGGCGGCTCATCTCCTTGAAAACGGAGAAATATCCCAAGGTGGCGCGAGTGACGGGACTCGAACCCGCGACCCTCGGCGTGACAGGCCGATACTCTAACCAACTGAGCTACACCCGCGCATTTGCGCGTCAGCGCCCCTTGGGAGCCGCGCATCTAGTGGAGCACCCGATTCCTGTCAACGCTAATTGCGACCGAATTTCCGCTCTTTTTCGCTGCGGCTGAAAGCGCCTTGAATTTTACCTGAAATTTACCTTTCAGGCAGAGTCTCGAACCTGAAATCGCGTGGGGACAACAGGGGTATTCGCGATGTTCAGGACTATATTTCTCGCGCTTTCGCTCGCCATGCTCGGCGGCGGCGCTCTGGCGGCCAAATCCGCCATCGACATCCAGTATTCGGTGGCGCTCGAAGTACCCGCCGAATAGGGAACTCCCGCCGCAGCGGGAGCACCGTCTATCAGTCCACGAGGATCAGCGCGGGCGTTTCCAG
>CAYOWF010000141.1:0-5990 GCA_964407585.1 uncultured Qipengyuania sp. | reverse complement strand
CTCAAGGATCGCAAGTTCTATCCGGCCGAGAAAGAGGCCGAATTCGAAAAATCCCAGCCCAAGCAGACGCCGCAGACTGCGCATCCTGCCTACAAGCTTGCTTTCCAGGACAAGGAATTCCTGCTGCGCGAGGAATTGCGGCCCGTGCGCTTCCAGCTGGAATTGCTCAAGCCGGAGATGATTCTCGACGAAGCGGGTGTTGGTTCGACCATGGTGATGTACGGCAGCGCGCGCATCCCGCCGCCCGAATCCGTCGAAGAGGCGCTGGCCGGGGCCAAGGACCTGCCCGAAGAAGAACGCAAGATCGTCGAAAGCCTGGTCGCCAAGAGCAAATATTACGGCGAAGCGCGCAAGCTGGCGCGCATGGTCACAGAGAAATCGATCATCGAGGACGGAAACCGCCAGTTCGTGGTCTGCTCGGGGGGCGGGCCGTCGATCATGGAAGCGGCCAACCGCGGTGCAAGCGATGCCGGCGGCGAGAGCATCGGCCTTAATATCATCCTGCCGCACGAACAGGCGCCCAACAGCTACGTGACGCCCTATTTGTCGCTCAACTTCCACTATTTTGCGCTGCGCAAGATGCACTTCCTGCTGCGGGCGAAGGCCGTGGCGGTGTTCCCCGGTGGTTTCGGCACGTTCGACGAATTCTTCGAATTGCTCACCCTCATCCAGACGGGCAAGATGAAACCCATGCCGATCCTGCTGTTCGGCAAGGATTTCTGGACCCGCGTCATCAATTTCGAAGCGATCGCCGAGGAAGGGACGATTTCGAAACGGGACCTCGACCTGTTCCACTGGTGCGAAACCGCCGAGGATGCCTGGGATCATATCGCGGAGTTCTACGACCTCGACCGTTAGGTTGGCTCGCCGGGTTCCAGCTTCCGCACGGCCTGGTGGCCCAACGGTCCGCTGCCTTCGCCGAACCCCGGAGCCTGCTCGATGGCGGCGCGGGTGAAGGCGCGGGCGATGCGGATGGCATTCGTCAGCGGCTGGCCATGCCCGAGCATGGTCGCAAGGGCAGAGGATAGCGTGCAACCCGTGCCATGGGTATGGCGCGTGTCGATCCGTGCATGGCCGAAGCTGGCGACCTTGCCGCTCGGCGAAACGACATAGTCGATGACCTGGTCGCCATCGCCATGCCCGCCCTTGGCGAGCACGATGGTATCCTGTTCCTCCGCCAACTGGCGTGCGGCCTCGAAGACCTCGTCGGGAGCGATATCGCTGCGTCCCGTCAGGGCAGCGAGTTCGGGCAGGTTTGGTGTGACGACCGTGGCAATCCGCATCAGCGCTGCAAAGGCGCCGATGGTGGCATCGTCGGCGAGCGCCGAGCCGCTGGTCGCCACCATGACCGGGTCGAACACGATCGCACCCGAATAGGTGTCGAGCCGCTCGGCAAGCCGTATCGCGATCTCGGGCGAGCCCAGCATGCCGATCTTGATCGCATCCGCACCGATGTCGGACAGGCAGCTTTCGAGCTGCTCCATCACGAGGTCGGGATGCATCACCTCCACACCCTGGACCCCGCGCGTATTCTGCGCGGTGACGGCGGTGATGGCGGTCATGGCATAGCCGCCCAGCATGGTAATGGTCTTGATATCGGCCTGTATGCCCGCGCCGCCCGAACTGTCGGATCCGGCTATGGACAGGATGCGGGGTGCGGGGGGTGTCTCTGTCACCCGTTGAACTTTCGGACCGAGCTTGGCGGGAATTTTTCCTGCAGCTTCTTTGTGCGGGTCGGCCGGTCCATCAATTCACCGCCGCAATTGGGGCAGAGGTCGTCCAGATCATCGGCGCAATCGGCACAGAAAGTGCATTCGAAGCTGCAGATGAAGGCGCCGCTGGCCTCTGCCGGCAAATCGGAGCCGCACCGTTCGCAATCGGGGCGCATTTCCAGCATCAGGCGGCCTCCCGCACTGCGTCGCATATGCGATCGACGACCGATTCCACCTGAGCCGCATCGTCGCCCTCGGCCATCACGCGAATGACCGGTTCGGTGCCCGACGGGCGGATGACGAGGCGACCCTTGCCCTCCAGCTCCCTTTCCGCCTCGGCGATCACCGCCTTCACGCTTTCGGCTTCGAGCGGTGCACCTTCGGAATAGCGCACATTCTTGAGCAATTGCGGAACGGGGTCGAAGACATGCAGCAATTTGCTGGCCGGCTTGCCCGACCGCACGAGGCTGGCAAGCACGCGGAGTGCGGCGACCGTGCCATCGCCGGTGGTGCCATGATCGGTCAGGATCATATGGCCGGATTGCTCTCCGCCCACGTTGAAGCCACCCTGCTTCATCCGTTCGAGCACATAGCGATCGCCGACCTTGGTCCGTTCCAGCGTCAGGCCGAGACCGCCGAGATAGCGTTCGAGACCGAGGTTGCTCATCACCGTAGCCACCACGCCGCCGCCCTTCAGATCACCGCGATCATGCAGGCGCGAGGCGATGACTCCCATGATCTGGTCGCCATCGACCGTTTCGCCCTTTTCGTCGATGACGATCAGCCGGTCGGCATCTCCATCGAGGGCGATACCGATATGCGCGCCTTCCTCGACGACGCGGGCCTTGATCGCATCGAGAGCGGTGGAGCCGACGTCACGATTGATGTTGGTGCCATCCGGCTCGACGCCCATGGAAACGACTTCCGCCCCCAGCTCCCAGATCGCCGCGGGCGCAACCTTGTATGCCGCGCCATTGGCGCAATCGACCACCACTTTCAGCCCGTCGAAGCGAATGTCGCTCGCCACCGATTGCTTGACTGCGTGGATATAGCGACCGCGCGCATCCTCGATCCGCTGTGCGCGACCGATCCGTTCGGGACTGACCAGCAACGGCTCTTGCGCCATCAGCGTCTCGATCGCCGCCTCCGCCTCGTCGGAAAGCTTGAAGCCATCTGGGCCGAACAGCTTGATTCCGTTATCTTCGAAGGGATTGTGGCTGGCCGAGATCATCACGCCGAGATCGGCGCGCATTTCGCGGGTGAGCAGGGCGATCGCGGGAGTCGGCAGTGGGCCGGTCATCGTCACATCCATGCCCACGCTGGTGAAACCAGCCACCAGCGCGCTTTCGACCATATAGCCGGACAGACGTGTATCCTTGCCGATGACCACCCTGTGCCGGTGTCCGCCGCGCAGGAAGTGCGTTCCCGCCGCCTGGCCGACCTTCATCGCGATCTCCGCAGTCATGACGCCTTCGTTGGTGCGTCCCCGAATGCCGTCGGTACCGAAGAACTTGCGAGCCATGGATGCCTTCCGTGTTTTCCTTGCGAACCCCTTCTGGCGCGTTCGGCCAGCGAAGAAAAGACTGCTTACCCCCCTTTCCGTTCCCCTCGTCGCAGCCTAGTGCAACCACGCGCGCTCCCGTGCGTTAGGGTCGCAGAAGAGTTTTACACACCAACCCAAGAGGGGAATTAATCCATGGCCTTCGAGCTGATCGATCTTCCTTATGACGACACCGCGCTGGAACCCGCCGTGTCGGCCAATACGCTGAGCTACCACCACGGCAAGCACCACAAGGCCTATATCGACAAGACCAATGCCGCGATCGAAGGCGGCGATCTTGCCGGCAAGACGCTGGAAGAGGTGATTGCGGCCGCCCGCGGCAGCGACCAGGGACTGTTCAACAATGCTGCGCAGAGCTGGAACCACGGCTTCTACTGGCATTCGATGGCGGCCGAAGAAGGCAACGCCTCCGATGAACTCAAGAGCATGATCGACAGCGCCTTCGGCAGCGTCGATGGCCTCAAGGAAAAGCTGAAGGAACGCGGCGCGGGCCATTTCGCCAGCGGCTGGGTCTGGCTGGCAGTCAACAACGGCGAACTGACCATCGAGGAAACCCACGACGGCGATACGCTTGCCGACCTCGATGGTGTGAATCCGCTGCTGGTCATCGACCTTTGGGAGCACGCCTATTACCTGGATCACCAGAACGCGCGCCCTGCCTATCTCGGCGCCGTTTCGGGCAAGCTCAACTGGAAATTCGCCAGCGACAACCTCGCCCGGGGCACGACCTGGCAATATCCCTGCTGAGCCGCTTCGGTCATTGAAATAGAGAAAGCCCGCTGCGCTTGAATGCGCGGCGGGCTTTTTTATGTCGCTTCTTCCTCGTCCTCGTCCTGCGTTTCGTCCAGCAGATTGGTCGCAAAGAGCGGTTCGCCGAAAATGAAGCCGACCAAATTTGGCCTGCCGACATGGTCGAACAGGGCGGTCAGCATCAGCAGAATGGGGACCGATAGCAGTGCGCCGAAAACGCCCCAGATCCAGGTGAAGTAAGACAGGGCGATAAGGATCATCACCGGGTTCATGGTGAAACGCGCGCCGAGAATGGAAGGCGTGATGACATTGGCCTCCACCGTATGCAGCGCGAGATAGGCTGCGGCTGGTACGAGGCCGAGCAGCACGGTTTCCGTCGTCCCGATGCCGAAGAGGGCGAGGAGGCCGACCATGATGGTAGGCCCGATATAGGGCAGGAAATTCAGAATCGCGGCGAGGCCGCCCCACATGATCGGCGCATCGACACCCAGCGCCCATGCGCCCAGCGCCACCACTACGCCGACCAGCGCGTTGATCCAGCCGACCGTGAGGATATAGGCCGCAACCCGGTCCTGGACTTCGCGCAGCACGCGCGCGGCCTTGATGCTGGTGCCGAAGCTGGAGCGGCCGAACAGCAGACGCTGGCGCAGTCGGACGCGCGCCTCGATCATGAAAAAGGCCATCAGCAGGGTGAGGATAGCTTCGATCACGAAAGAGGGAGTTGCGAAGGCGATTTCCTCGAGCATGCTCGGTGTGGCGACAACGACTTCGCGGGTTTCCTCGCGTTCGACGAGATCCGCCAATTGCTGGTTGATCTGGGCGATCCAGTCGAATTCGTTGCGAATTTCCACGAAGCGGTCGCCAACCTGTTGGAGAAGAGCGGGAAATTCCTCGAACAGTGCGATCGCCGGCTGGAGGATGAGCGCGAGTGCCAACAGCAGGATGGCGAAGAATACGATCAAAGATATCAACGCTGAAAGGACGTTCGGCAGGCCCCAGCCATGCAGCTTGTCCGCCAGGGGCGAAAGAATGACCGTCAGGATGATCGCGGTCACCAAGGGCAGGAAGACGACGGATCCGATCGACAGCACGAAGGGCAGGGCGAAGAACAGTCCGAGGCCGATGAACACGACCAGTGCGGAAATCAGGCGCAGTTCCTGCTCGGCAAAGGTAAAGCGCCGCCCATGGGAGGCTGCGCCACCCATCCGGTTCCCCGGGTCCTGGAGATCACCCTCGCTCATCGCCTACCTATGTGCCGCGATGCCTGAACGAGAGCAAGACGGCGCTGCGCGACGATCAATTGCGCGAGGCCACACCCTGACCGGCCGCCACATCGTCGAGTTCCTCGAGGATGGCGCGGTGCGCGGTATCGTCATCGAGCGAACGCTTGGGGATGGAACCATCGGCCAGCATGGTGTTGAGCGCGGCGCGGGCGCGGCCGACGCGGCTCTTGATCGTGCCCACGGCACAGCCGCAAATATTGGCCGCCTCTTCGTAGGAGAAGCCACCCGCCCCGACTAGCAGCAGCGCTTCGCGCCGTTCCGGCGGGAGGGTCAGCAACGCACGATGCATGTCCGACAGGTGGATCGGTTCTTCCTGTCCGGCAGGTGCAGTCAGCACACGCTCGGCCACGGTCTCGTCATATTCGCCGCGGAAGCGGTTGCGCCGCATATCGGTGAGATAGGCATTGCGCAGGATCACGAAGGTCCATGCGCGCATGCTTGTGCCCGGCTGGAACCGCTCCTGCGCTGCCCAGGCCTTGAGAAGGGTTTCCTGAACGAGGTCGTCTGCCATATCGGCACGACCGCACAAACCGCGCGCAAAGGCGCGCAGGTGGGGAACCACCTCGGTCAGCTCTCGCTTGAAATCGGCCTTTTCCGAGGCCGTACGTTTCTCGGCCCCCATCAGTCCTTACTGTCCAATTGCGAAAGAAGATCCTTGAAGCTGTCGGGAAGCTCTTCCTCGAC
>CAYOWF010000140.1:0-6043 GCA_964407585.1 uncultured Qipengyuania sp. | reverse complement strand
TGATTAAGAGTCAGCTGCTCTACCAACTGAGCTATGCGTCCACACTCACGGTCATGATTTCCGCGTTTCGCCCGGTGGTACGGGCAGTCCCCGACTCGGGGGAGGCGCTCATATAGCGGCTGTTTCCACGAATGAAAGCGCTTATTTGCCGATCAGGCCGTACGGCGGGCGCGTTCGATCGAAAGTGCCTCTGCGCCCGCCTCCAGAAGAGTGAGTTTCGCACCGAATGCGTCGGTAGGATTGTCCTCGACCCGGACCATCCGGTCGATTTCGAGCTGACGGACGCAGGCGAAGGCTTCGGGCAAACCCAGGCCCGTCGCTTGCGGAAGATCGTAAACCGCCAGCTCGCTGCCGGACTCGGTTATCGAGGCAAGGACCGCGAGCACACTCAGCCTCGGATCGTCGAACTCGTGTGGAGTCTGTCCCTCATTGTGGTCGAAACCTGCGGTTGTCTCTTTGCCCGAGAGACTTTGATTTCCAGTCATTGTGCGCCCTTTACCACCCCGGGCGCCTCTCCAATTCGCCCGAAGATCCAATAAGCCGGTGCCAATAGAGTGAATTTTACGTTATGCTAGTCACACGGCTGGGGGACAGCCATAGTAAGTTGAGGAAAGTGCAGAATTTCTCGAGAAATATCGAGCGAATGGAGGATTGCGAGGCAATTCTCGAATATGTCTATGCGGCCTGCCGCGAAGAAGGAGCGCTCTGGTTCAGCTACTATTTCACTCCGATTTTCGATTCACCGACCTCCGGAAACACCTTTGTCTGGGCACGAGATTACCCGATTGACTTGCAAAGGAAGTATTTCGGCGAAGGCCTTAGGGACATCGACCCGGTTCCCCGCCTGACACTCGACCATGGGCATATCCTTACATGGCGCAAGGCCATGGCTCTGGGCGACGCGGACCCGCAGGCCAGGACCTATTTCGACGTCCTCCGGCAACTGGGGATCGAAAACTGGGCGGGATTTGCCCTCTATGGGCCGCGCAACCGGGAAGCGTTTGCGGCGCTTACGTTTCGCGACGATCCGGAAGCGTTCGAAAGCGGTAAGCTCACGCATCTCCACACTCTGCTGCAAACCGCGCATCTGCGCATTTGCAAGCTCATGGATAGAACCGATCGCGAAGTGGTGCTGTCGGATCGGGAACGCGAAGTTCTCGAATGGATGGGACGGGGCAAATCGACCGGCACGATCGGTTCGATCCTCGATATTTCACCCGAGACGGTGAAAACCTATGTCAAACGCATCTACGAAAAGCTCCAGACCAACGACCGCGTCACGGCGACGGTCAGGGCGCTCAAGATGGGCCTGGTCGAACTGTGAAGGCAGCGCGGTCTAGCTGAGGATCTGGCCGGTACGCGGTGCCTTGCGGTTCCAGCGGTGCACCATGATCAGCACGCCGATGCAGATCATGTTCGTCATCATCGAACTGCCGCCGTGGCTGATGAAGGGCAGGGGAATACCCACGACCGGCGCGAACCCCATCACCATCAGCAGGTTGATGGCGATGTAGAAGAAAATCGTTGCCGTCATCCCCGCCGCCAGGAGCTTGGAAAAGCGATCGCCGGCATCCTTGGCGACCTTGAGGCCCCAGAACAGGATCATCCCGAAGCAGAACAGGATGAACACGCCGCCCGCGAATCCCCACTCTTCCGCCATGGTGGCGAAGACGAAGTCGGTGTGCGGTTCGGGGAGGTAGTTGAGGTGGCTTTGCGAGCCTTCGTTGAAGCCCTTGCCGAACAGCCCGCCCGACCCGATGGCGATCTTCGACTGGGTGATCTGGTACCCGTCGCCCAGCGGATCGTTTTCCGGGTCGAGGAATGTCAGCACGCGCTTCTGCTGGTAGGGTTGCAGGCCGAAGAAGAAGGCGACCGGCAGCAACGCCAGTCCCGCAGCGCCAGCCGCCAGGAACCAGCGGATGGGCAATCCGGCGAGGAACATCACAACGAAGCCCCCGAAAGCGATGGCCAGCGAGGTGCCGAGATCGGGTTGCAGCAGGACGAAACCGATCGGCAGCAATATGATGGCGCCTGCGGGTATCAAGGCCTTGAAATTGGGGATCATCCCGACGGGAAGCCCGCCGTAATAATGGGCCAGGGCGAGAACCGCGGCCGGCTTCATCAGTTCCGATGGCTGGATCCTGATGGGGCCCAGCTCGAGCCAGCGCTGGCTGCCGCCCTGGACCTGGCCCATGACCTCCACCGCTACCAGCAGGAGCAGCACCGCGATGTAACCGGGATAGGTCAGCAGCTGGACGGTCGGCTTGTTGAACCGTGAAATGACGATCGCCATCGCGAACAAGACGGCAAACCGGATCAGGTGGCCCTTGGCATAGGCGTCGAAATTGCCGGCCGCTGCCGAGGTCAGTACCAGCGCACCGAAGCCGATGAGACCGAACAGCGGGAACAGCATCATCCACGGCTGACGCGCGACGGGGGCGGGAACTATGCCGCTCACTCGGTAGTGCCGCCTTGCGAGACTTGCGAGGAAGTCGTGGGAGGTCGCGATCCTTCTGCGCGCGATCCTTCAGCCTGCGCAGCCATGGCTTCGGACTGTCGCTGGGCGAGGCGTGCCTCGGCTTCGACCTGGTCGAAGATCTGCTCGGTGCGCCGCGGGACGGGCGCGACGACTTCCCCGGCCGCCGCGGCATAGGCGCGATACTTGGCATCGAGGCGCTGCTGCGCAGTTCCGCCCCATTGCTCTTCGAGCGGGCGGAGCGCTTCCATGCCCTTCGCCGGGTCGAACAGGAAGGTCATCACGTCGCGTGCGATGGGATAGGCGGCGCCCGATCCGCCGCCGTGTTCGATAACCACCGCCCCGGCATATTTCGGTTTGTCGAAGGGTGCGAAGAACACGAACAGGCCGTGATCGCGATATTTCCACGGGCCGGTCTTGCCGTCGGAAATTCTTAGCGAGACGACCTGCGCGGTACCGGTCTTGCCCGCCATCTGGATGCCTTCGATTGGCAGGCGTGCGCGACCGGCGGTGCCGGGGCCGTTGACCACGTCGCTCATCGCCTTGCGGACGTAATCGATCTCGTCTGCGCTGAAATCGAAATGCTCGAATTCGGGCCGGGGGTCGTCCATCCGCAGGTGGGGTACGACCTTGTAGCCGGTTGCCAACCGCGCGCTCATCACCGCGAGCTGGAGCGGGTTGACGAGGTAATAGCCCTGACCGATCGAGGCATTGACCGTGTCGTAGGGCTGCCACGCCTGATCGTATTTCCGCTGTTTCCAGGCGGGGTCCGGTACGGTGCCGTAGAACTGGCTGGTCACGGGCAGGTCGAACTCTTCACCCAGGCCCATCCGATGCGCCCATTCGGCAACCTTTTCGAACCCGATTTGCTGGGCGAAATGGTAGAAATAGCTGTCGCAGGACTGGTAGATCGCCTTGGCCATATCGACCCGGCCATGATTGCTCCAGCAATTGAAGAAGCGATTGCCGATGCGCCGTCCGCCATTGCACATAATGGCCTCGTCCGGCTTCACCCCGGCATCGAGGAATGCCATGCAATGCATTGGTTTTACGGTGGAACCCGGTGGGTACAGGCCTTTCAGGACCTTGTTGCGCAGCGGTACGCGCTCGTCGTCGCGCAGCATCGAATATTCCACCCGGCCGATACCGGCGGAAAAGCTGTTCGGGTCGAAACTGGGCATGGAGGACATGCACAGGATATCGCCCGTTTCGCAGTCCATCACGACGCACGACCCGCTTTCCAGACCGATGCGGCGCGCGGCATAGTCCTGCAAGGGTCCGTCGATCGTCAGGCGGACCGGCGCGCCCTGCTTGTCCTCGCGCGTTTCGAGGTCGCGCACGATACGGCCCGAAGCGGTTACCTCGACGCGGCGGGCGCCGGGTTCGCCCTGCAACTCGTCTTCGAACTGCGCCTCGAGCGCATCCTTGCCGATCTTGTACCCCGGCGTGATCAGGATCGGGTCCGGCCTCTGTTCGTATTCCTCGGCGGAGGCGGGACCGACATAGCCGATCAGGTGACCGACCGTTGGGCCGGTCGGGTAGAAGCGCGAGAAACCGCGCTGAGGTACGACGCCCGGCAAGTCGGGCAAGCGCACGCTGATGGCTGCGAACTGGTCGTAATTGAGACCCGTTGCCACTTCGATCGGCTGGAAGCCACGCGCGTCGTCGATCTTCTTGAGGATATCGGCCACGGCATTCTGGGACAGGTCGAGCAGCCCGGCGATCTGGCCCAGCGTTTCTGCAGGATCATCCATCCGTTCGGGGATGACGTCGACGCGGAAATCGGCACGATTGGAGGCGAGGGGAGCGCCGTTGCGGTCGAGGATCCAGCCACGCCGGGGCGGGATCAGCGACAGGTTGACGCGATTGCTTTCGCTTTCGAGCACCCAACGTTCGTTCTCGGCAATGGCGATATAGGCCATGCGCGCGGCGAGGATCGTACCGATGCCGCCCATTCCCGCTCCGATGACGAAAGTGCGCCGATCGAAGGCGTTGTCGAGCGTGGTCTGGCTGACCAGCGTGCGCTTCGCAGCGCCATAGCGTCTCCGGCCGAACAGTCCCATTACAGTCTCTTCCAGCGCCACAACCGCCACAGGTCAAGCCGGGCGACCAGGCGCGAGATAATGGGGAAGACAAGGATCGTCAGAGCCAGTTGCGGACCGAGTGCGACGAGCGAGGCAGTCGTCGGAGTGGCGCCCGAAAGGAGCCAGCCCGAGAAAAGATATACGGCGCCGAGGAGCGCCGCGAGCATCCAGTCCTGCCAGAATGCCCGCCAGGGAAGCCGCATTTCCGATAGTTCGACGGCGAGCAGGGTCAGCGACCACGTAAGAATTGCGAAGCCGAATGGCTGCCCGTTGTACAGATCGTCGAAAATGCCGAGCGGGATGCCTGCCCAGATCGGGAGGAGGCCCGGCCGGGCCAGGCGCCAGCCGAGCAGCATCAGGAAACCGAGCGGGGGCGCCATCGGCAGTGCGGTGGCAACGAAGAATATCGGTATGAGGCTCCCCAGCATGATCGATGCCCAGGGGACGATATTGGCGAGCAAGGGGGAATGCGAGCGGTTGAGCCGGCTGCCATAGGCATCGCTACGGGCCCGCGGGTCGATCCGCTCCATCAGTCGCCCAGTTCCTCTTCGATCGGCGTGGTGGCGCCCGAAGCCGCATCGGGTTCGAAAATCGGCTCGACTGCGACATAGTCGGTTGCCGCGGGGTCGCTGACGATGCGCGCAAGTCCGCCATCGTCGGTCAGTTCGGTGATTATGGCGACTGCGATCCCGGGCGGGTAGTAGCCGCCTGCGCCGCTGGTCACGAACATGTCGCCGACCTCGAGTGGATTGATACCGAGATTGATGAGCTTGATCCGCAGCAGACTGTCGCCGCGACCTTCGGCGAAGGCCACGGTCTCGTCGCCGGCGCGCCGGACGGGCAAGACGCTTTCGCTATCGGTCAGCAGCAGGACGCGCGAAGACAGTCGCCCGGTTTCGAGGATCCTGCCGACGACGCCGCGCGGGCTTCGCACCGGCATTCCCACCGTCACGCCGTCGTCCGATCCGGCACCGAGATAGGCGAACCGCCGCGTGCTCGAGGCCGAAGAGCCGACCAGTCGCGCGATGGCGACGGGTTTGCGCTCTTCTTCCTGCAGGTCGAGCAGGCCCTTCAGGCGCACGTTTTCCTGCCGCAGGGCCTCCGCTTCCTGAAGGCGGATGCGGGCCAGTTCCACTTCGCGCTTCAGTTCCGCATTCTTGGAACCTGCTCGGTAATAGCCGGCGATGCTTTCCCACAACGACTTGGACCCGGTGCGCGCGGCGGAGACGGTCTCGGTTGCGGGAGAGGCGGCATCCTGGGCGGCGCTTCTCGGACCGCCGAACAGGTTGGGCTGGAAGAAGGAAATGCCGAGGAGAACCGCACCGAGCAGCGCGCCGATACCGGCCACGATGTAGCCGGTAAACAGGTTGTATTGCGCCCGCTTGGAATAGCTGGAGCGCCGCTGGCTGCTCGGCGCCATCGCCACCTCCCCTTATGCGGTCATCAAAACGCCGCGATAGACCGGGTCTTCCATGGCCCGGCC
>CAYOWF010000139.1:0-6109 GCA_964407585.1 uncultured Qipengyuania sp. | reverse complement strand
TCTACAATTTCGACAACGTCAAGGGCGCGCTCAAGCTGGTCATGGACGGCGAAGGGCTCGCGCTGTCGAAGCGCCGTATCACCCTGTCGACCAGCGGCGTGGTTCCCGCGATGGAACGCTGCGGCGAAGAGATCGGGGTGAACCTCGCAGTCTCGCTGCATGCGGTAACCAAGGAAATCCGAGACGAGATCGTGCCGCTGAACAAGAAATACGGCATCGAGGAACTGCTCGAAGCCTGCGCCGCCTACCCCGGCGCCAGCAACGCTCGCCGCATAACCTTCGAGTATGTCATGCTCAAGGACAAGAACGACAGCGACGAGCACGCGCACGAACTGGTTCGCCTGCTCAAGCAGTACAAGCTTCCGGCAAAGGTGAACCTGATCCCGTTCAACCCCTGGCCGGGCGCGCAATACGATACCTCCACGCCCGAGCGGGTGCGCAGCTTCTCGAACATCGTCTTCGAGGGCGGGATTTCCGCGCCCATCCGGACTCCGCGCGGCCGCGATATCGACGCGGCCTGCGGGCAGCTAAAGACGGCGGCGCAGAAGAAGAGCCGCGCCGAGCGCGACCGGGAAGCGGCAGAGGCTCAGGCCGCGGGTTGAAGCCGGAAGGTCGGGCGACGCCTTGTGGCGATCCGCGAGAGTTCCCGAGGCTTGCCAAACTGCGTGGAGTGAGCGCAGAAGTGGCAGGCGATGGATCCCGCAACGATCGAATTCTACGAGCGGAATGCGCCGCGTTACACGCTCGGTTTCGGACAGGCGCCCAGCCGTCACCTCGATACCTTTCTCGACCGGCTGGAACCCGGCGCACGCATCCTCGAGCTAGGCTGCGGAGGGGGCCGCGATTCTGCGCGCATTATCGAGCGCGGTTTCGATCTCGATGCGACTGACGGGACACCGGCAATGGTGCGCAAGGCGAACGAGCGCTTCGATGTCGGCGCACGCTTGATGCGGTTTCACGAACTGGACTCGGACGGCGATTACGACGCCGTCTGGGCGCACGCCTGCCTGTTGCATGTGGCGCGGGCCGATCTGCCCGCCGTGCTGTCCGCGATCCTGCGCGCGCTGCGTCCCGGCGGTTGGCATTTCGCCAATTACAAGCTGGGCGAGGCGGAGGGTCGCGATCCGCTGGGAAGGCTTACCAACCTGCCCGACCGGAAATGGCTCGAAGAGACCTATGCCGATGCGGGCTTCGCCATCGTCGAAACCCAGCAATACACGGGCGAAGGTGCCGATGGCGTGGTGCGCGAATGGCTAGCTTTGACCGTGAGAAAGGCCGACTGACATGACCGCCGTAACGGCCATCTGCATCGGCCTTCCCAAACCCTTCAACGGCGCCGAATTGAGCGCGATCGACAAGAAGCCCGTCGGGGGACCAGTGACGATCCGCAGCTTCGGGATCGAGGGCGACATGGTCGCCGACACGAAGCACCACGGCGGGGCCGACATGGCCGTGCATCACTATCCGCACGATCATTACGAAGGCTGGAATGCGTGGCTCGGCGGTCACGAATTGCTCTCGGGTCCGGCTGCCTTCGGCGAAAATCTGATGACCCGCGGACTTGCCGAAACGGATGTCCATATCGGCGACCGTTTCCGGCTCGGAAAGGCATTGCTCGAAATCAGCCAGCCGCGCCAGCCGTGCTGGAAGATCGAACATCGCTTCGGCCGCAAGGGCATGGTGGCGCGGATCGTCCGCGAACACATATGCGGCTGGTATTACAGGGTCGTCGAACAAGGCGGGGCCCAGGCCGGCGACACGCTCGATCTGGTGGAAAAGGGTCACGAGGCGTGGTCGGTCGCGCGCCTGTTCGCCGGTCTCTACGACCCTTCATCGCGCGCCTCCCGCGAAGCGCTCGACGAGATCGCGAATCTCGAACGCCTTTGCGAACCCTGGCGGCAAAAGGCCCTTAAAGCGCTGGAAAGCTAACGCCTCGCCTGCCTGGCGGCACGATTTATCGCTAATTTCCGGTTAAGCGCGTTCGTTCAGCCCCGGTTGTATTCCATCTGCGCACTCTGCCTGCCAGAGACCAATTCTAGGGGACGTAGAATGAAGAAGTTCGCAATCGCATTCGGCGCAGCAACCCTTGCGCTCACCGGTATAGGCACCGCAGCACCCGCGGCCGCCGATCCGCCGCCCTGGGCGCCGGCACATGGCAAGCGCGCCAAGGATCGCATGTACAACGACCGCGGCTATTACATCGAGCCGCGCCGGATCACGCGCAGCAGCTACATGTGGCGTGGCCGCGACGGTCGCTATTATTGCAAGCGCGACAACGGCACCACCGGCCTCGTCATCGGCGCCGGCGTGGGCGCGCTGGCGGGCCATGAACTTGCCGGTCGCGGCGACAAGACGCTTGGCGCGATTCTCGGCGGCGCAGTGGGCGCAGTCATCGGACGCGAAATCGACCGGGGCAGCCTGCGCTGCCGCTAACCCCTTAACTCGATAAGGGTCGCAACAGGCGGCGCCGTCACCCCCAAGGTGGCGGCGCCGTTTTGTATGGCGGGTCTTCCCTTTGACCATGGCGCTGATAAGGTCCACCGGGCATGGGACAGGACAGACCTTCGGTACTCGTTACGGGCGGCGCGAAACGCGTCGGCGGGGCAATCTCAAGGGCCTTCGGGGAAGCGGAATGGCACGTCGTCATCCACTATCGCTCCTCGCAGGAAGAGGCCGAGGCGCTCGCCCGCAGCCTGCCCAGCGCCGAAACGATTTCGGCCGACCTCGAGGACGCAGGCGCCGCAACAGCCATGATGGCTAAGCTGGCCGAACGGCTGGACGATTGGCGCGTGCTCGTGAATTGCGCGTCGATCTTCGATGCCGACGATGTAACCGGACTCGATCTCGCAACGAACAAGCGGGCGATGCAGATCAACGCCCGTGTCCCCGCGCTCATGGCGCAAGCCTATCTCTCGCAGGCGCGGAGCGAGGGCGGTCGCCATGTGATCCAGGTGACCGACCAGAAGCTCGCCAATCCCAACCCGGACTTCTTCAGCTACACCATGAGCAAGCACGCGCTCGACGGCACGATCGCCATGCTCTCGATGGGCGCCACCCGCGAAGGCGACCGGGTCTACGGCCTCGCCCCCGGGGCCATCCTGGCCAGCCACGACCAGACCAAGGAAGAAGCCGAGATCTCGCACCGGATGAACCTGCTCGGTCGGCGGACCGCGGTGGAGGAAGTCGCCGATGCCGCGGTCTTCCTTGCGGGCGGCCACCTTGCCAGCGGGCAAACGCTGTTCTGCGACAGCGGTCAGCATCTTCTGCGCCAGCAGCGGGACGTCATCTACCTCGCGCGCGAGGGAGCGGGCGCATGAAGCGGCACGCCCTCAGCACGCGCATATGGCACTGGACCAATCTGCTGTGCGTCGTCGTCCTCTTCATGTCAGGCCTCACCATTTCGAACGCCCATCGTCGGCTCTACTGGGGCGACTGGGGCTTCGCGACCGAACAGGCCTGGCTGATCGTCCCGCGCTTTCCCGACTGGATGACGATCCCCGGCTATTACAGCCTCGCCGTGGCGCGCGACTGGCATATCCTGATGGCCTGGCCCTTCGCCCTGATGCTGCTGTTCATATGGATCGCCATGCTGGTGAACCGCCATTTCAGGCGCGACATCGCCACCGGCCGCAAGGAATGGGAACCGGCGAATATCGCGGCGGACGTGAAGGCGCACCTCAAGCTCGATTTCGATCACGGCGGCGGCAAGTACAATTTCCTCCAGAAGCTGGCCTACGGTTTCGTGCTGGGCATCTTCCTGCCGATGATGGTCTTCACCGGCATCGCCATCAGCCCGGGGATGGAGCCCACATTCGGCTGGCTGGTCGACCTGCTCGGCGGGCGGCAATCGGCGCGCAGCCTGCACTTCCTCTTCGCCTTCGCCCTGTTCGGCTTCTTCCTGGTGCATGTCGTGCTGGTCCTGCTTGCGGGTCCGATCGGCCAGCTTCGCGACATGATCACGGGAGGCCGGCGCGATGAAGCGTAGAGGGTTCCTCGCCGTCATAGGGGCCGCCTTCGTGGCGGGTTGCAACAAGGTGGCCGACAGCGACGTCGGCTCGAAACTGCTCGGTGCCGCGGAGAAGTGGCACCAGGGCGCGCACCGCTTCCTGACCGACCGCGAGGCGCTGGCCCCGGAATATCCGAAGAGCGCCATTTCCCCCTTCTTCCGGGGCAACGGTTCGATCGATCCGCAGAACGGCGATTACCAGCAGCAGGCGGGCGACCAATTCGCCGACTGGCGACTCGAAGTGCGCGGTCTGGTCGAGAACGCGCTGAGCCTCAGCCTCGACAATATCCGCCGCCTCCCCCAGCGCACGCAGGTCACCCGCCACGATTGCGTCGAGGGCTGGAGCGCGATCGGCGAATGGACCGGGCCGCAGCTTTCGATCCTGCTCGATGCGGCGAAGCTGAAACCCGAAGCGAAGTTCATCGTCTTCCGCTGCGCCGACAATCTCAACGGCCAAGACTATTACGAGAGCGTCGACCTGATCGACGCCTACCACCCACAGACCATCGTCGCGCACCTGCTCAACGGAGAGCCCCTGCCCATCCGCAACGGTGCGCCCCTGCGGATGCGAATCGAGCGGCAGCTGGGCTACAAGCACGCCAAATATCTCACCGCCATCGAAGCCGTCGCCAGCCTGGATGACATCGGCGAGGGACAGGGCGGCTATTGGGAAGACCGCTCCGGCTATCAGTGGTACGCGGGGATCTAGCTCCGCGCCGCAGCGAAGGCCGACAGCGCGCCTGCCAGCCCCAGGAAATAGACCGGATAGAAAGCCAGCGGATCGCCCAGCGCGTCTCCGGCGATCGCGGCGGTCAGACCAGCGGCCCCGCCGAGGATCAGCGCCGACAGCACCGCGACGGCACGCGCCGCGCCGGGCCTGGCCTTCATGGTCGCGAACAGCGCGAGTGCGAAAACCGCCACCGTCAGCGTAAAGCTGTGCCATACGATCTCGACCATCGCCGCCTGGGCCGGATGAGCCAGCTGGCCGGCGATCTGTGGCAGTCCGTCCATCCCGCGCATCGCCTGGACGACCACCGACACTGCAGTCGCGAGCGCGGCAAGCAGATGGGGCATGCGGGCCTTACGCGCCATCGGGATACCTCCGCGCCATCGCTTCCCAGTCGTTCCGCAACAATTCCTCCAGCACGTCCATATCCACGTCGTCCAGCTTGTTCACATAGAGGCAGCTCTTGCCCGTCCCGTACTTGCCCAGCTTCGCCAGCAGCGCATCGCGGCGCTTGCCCGCCACATCGTCGCAATAGCCGCCCATCAGGTAAAGCGAGTGCTTCGCCTTACGCGGGCTGAACCCGCTGCGCATCCAGTGGACATCGCGCCCGCTGTCGTAGGTCGTGCGGTATTCGCCATATCCGATAATGCTCGGCCCCCACATCTGCGGCGCCTTGCCCGTGACCTTGCGGAACAGCGCATCGAGCTGCTTCGCTTCCTCGCGCTTGCGTTCGGGCTCGACATTGTCGATGAACTGCGCCGGATCGACCCCGGTAATCTGCGTTTTCGCCTCTACCATGTGGGTAATCCTAGCACTCGATTGACACCCTGCAATCCCGTGCCATTCTCCGCAACCGATAGAGATAATTGGAAGGGACACGCGCAAATCCATGTGGCTACTCGACAAATTCCTCAAAGCGGCCGTCAAGCAAGGACGCATCATCGTCACCGACCATGACGGGAAGACCTATGAATACGGAACCGGCGATGCCGCCGAACCGCCGCTGAGGATCACGCTCACCAACAAGAAAGCCGCCAGTCATATCGCGCGCTACCCGCAGATGGGCGCTGGCGAAGCTTTCATGTGGGGCTGGCTCAAGGTCGAAGAACCGCACGATATCCGCGACCTGATCCTCTTCGTCACCTCGCAGGCGGGCAAGCCCGGCGACAAGAGCCTGGCGCCCAAGGGCAGGCTGCGCACCGCCGCCCAGCGGCTGATCGCCAAGGCCGACAGCATCAATCTGCGCTCCAAGGCGAAGAAGAACGCCGAGCATACCTACAATCTTACGCGCGAGCTCTACGAGCGTTTCCTCGACGAGGATCGCCAGTACACCATGGCCTATTACCGCGAGGATCCGGAGACGACCTCGCTCGAGA
>CAYOWF010000138.1:0-6113 GCA_964407585.1 uncultured Qipengyuania sp. | reverse complement strand
TGTGGGACGACGGGGTGATCGACCCGGTACAGACCCGCGACGTGCTCGGCCTCGCCTTCGCTGCCACGCTCGAGGCGCCGATACCGGAAAGCCCGCAATTCGGCGTGTTCAGGATGTAATCGAGGAACTTCCAAGCCCCTCCGAACATTGCCGAAATACACTGTAGGGATTGGACGGTCAGAGGAGAATTTCCGTGGAAGGCCAGGAAGTCACGATTGCCGTCATTGCCATCGTCGTCGTCGTGGGAGCGCTGCTCGCATGGCTCTTCGCTCAGCAAAAGCGCACGCGGGAACTGCGCGACAAATTCGGTGACGAATACGACCGTACCGTCGATGTGCGCGGTGGCAGACGCGATGCCGAGGCGGATCTGACCGAGCGCGAAGAGCGGGTGAAGGCCTTCGACATCCGCCCGCTAACTTCCGAAGAGCGTGACCGCTTCACCGGCGACTGGAAGGACACCAAGGCGCTGTTCGTCGACAGCCCTGTGGAAGCCGTCAGCCGCGCCGATCGCCTGCTGACCGACGTCATGACCACGCGCGGCTATCCCATGGCCGATTTCGAAAAGCGCCATGCCGACCTCACGGTCCAGCACGGCGATCTGGCAAAGCACTATCTCGCCGGGCACCAAATCGCCGACCGATCGAGCGATGCAACGACCGAGGAATTGCGCCGCGCAATCAATCATTACGAATCGCTGTTCGGTGAGATGACCGGCGATATCGCCGACGATGCGGAGGATCGCCTCCCTGTCGAGCCCTCACCGGTCAAGCCGGGCAACGAGCCCGACCTCGCCGAACGCGACAAGGCCTGATTTCCACACGCTGCTCTCGCCTTTCTGCCCGGACCTGCTAACCGGGCAGGAGGAGAGAGAATGCCGCAAGCGAATTTTCGAAAGCCTTCGCTGCTGAGCCGCATCGTGCGGCGCATCATCATGGCGCTCTACCGCTGGAAGGGCTGGAAGCTCGACGGGCACCTGCCCGCGATCGACAAATTCGTCATCGTCGGCGCACCGCATACCTCGAACTGGGATTTCGTCTTCTTCATCGGGGCCACTGCGGAAGAAGGCGTGCAGCCGAATTTCATGGGGAAGCACACGCTTTTCCAGGGAGTTATGCGCAACTTCATGTTCGACATGGGCGGCATTCCCGTAGACCGGACCAAACGCGCCAATGTGACGCAACAGATCGCCGGGGAATTCGAACGGCGCGAGAAACTGGCACTGGTAATCGCGGCCGAAGGAACACGTTCTACCGACGGCAGCTGGAAGTCGGGCTTCTACCACATCGCCCGCGCGGCGAAGGTGCCGATCGTGCCGGCCTATGTGAACAACGAGACAATGACACTCGGCTTCGGTCCCGCCATCGTGCCGACCGCCAGCTATGGCGAGACCCTGGCCGAAATCGCACGTTTCATGCTGTCGAAACTGCCGGACAGCGAGCGTTTCAAGGTCATGGAGCGCCAAGCACAAAATCTCATCGAAGAGGAACGGGCCGATGATTGACAATCTCCTGGTGAATGCCGGCGTACTGGTCGCGACCGTGCTGGTCCTGTGGGCCATCTCGGTCAGGATCGACGACGTATCCTTCATCGACAGTTTCTGGGGTGCGGGCATGGCGCTGGTGGCCCTCACCAGCTGGCTTCAGCTCGAACGCCCCGGCGCGCTGGCGAACCTGTTGCTGGCGATGACCGCCGCCTGGGGCCTCCGGCTCGGCATCTACCTGCTGCGCCGCTGGCGGGCCGAGGGCGAGGACAAGCGCTATGAACGCATGCTCCGGAAGGATCGTGAAAAGGGGCGCTTCGCCTTCGCCGCCCTGACCAAGATCTGGCTGGGGCAGGCCTTCCTGCTGTTCCTCGTCAGCTCGCCCGCACAGCTCGGCATCCTGTCGAGCGAAGCCACGGCACCGATCGAACCGCTCGCCTGGGTCGGTCTTGCGCTCTACCTTGTGGGCATCGGATTCGAATGGATCGGCGACTGGCAATTGGCCCGCTTCAAGGCGGACCCCGCCAACAAGGGCGAAGTGATGGACCGGGGCCTGTGGCGCTATACGCGCCATCCCAACTATTTCGGCGATGCTTGCGCCTGGTGGGGCATCTGGCTCGCCGCTGCGAGCATTGGCTGGGAAGTGGCCGCCTGGACCGCGATCGGCCCGCTGTTCCTTACCTTCACTTTGGTCAAGTGGTCGGGCGCGGCGTTACTCGAAAGGGGCATGAAGCACACGCGCCCCGGCTATGAGGATTACAAGCGCCGCACCTCGGCCTTTATCCCCCTGCCGCCCCGCAAAACCGGCTGAAACCTTCCGCCAGGGGTTTAATCGCGCCGACGAAGCTATACATTGCCGCGTGGATACCGCGCGATGGGAGCAGTCGAGGTGAGCGAAAAGGAAATCGATCAGCAACGCCAGCGCTTCGCGCGCGAAGCCATGGCCCTGCTCGAACGCACCGGCGAAGAGGTCAACCGCATGCGCCTTGCCGCCGAACTCGGCGTGGCCCGTGCGCGCATGGAAGCCATCTTCCCCGAAGAAGGCGACCTTCTCGAAGCCATCACCGACGAATGGTTCGCGCCCAAGATCGCGATCATGGACGAAGTCATGGCCAGCGACCTGCCGCCACGTCGCAAGATGTACGAATTCTTTGCCCGCCGCCACGTGCTGCTGCGCAAGAACTTCCAGGACGATCCGGCCACCTTCCGTCTCTACGTCGAAATGGGCGAACGCTATTTCGAATATGCCGAAAGCTATATCGACCTTGGCGACCATTACCTGTGCGAGCTCATCGCCGAAGCGCAGGCCGACGGGCATTTCGCCGGAATGGATGTCGATCATGCGCGCTCGGTCATCAACCAGATGGTGCTGAGCTATATCCACCCCTATTTCATCGCCATGATCGGCGAACGCCAGTCGGAAGAGAAGCTGGCGCATATCGTCGATGCCATCTTTGACGGGCTCGACGCCAAGGACCGCGGCGCGCGGGGGACCGGCAAGCTCCACGCAGCCTGACGGAATCGCATAGGGACGGGCGAAACCTGGCCGGCGGTGGCCATCCGGCTTCGCCAAGCGCAAACACTGCATATGGGAGGGGACAAAACGTCGCTCGCGCTTGCCGCGCGGCTTCCCATGCGGAATCTATCGTCCATGGCAATTCTTTCCGACAAATGGATTCGCGAAGCGGCGACGCAGCGCGGCATGATCGAACCCTTCACCGAAGCGCAGCGGCGCGAAGGCAATATCTCCTATGGCCTGTCGAGCTTCGGCTACGACGCGCGGGTGGCGGACGAATTCAAGATCTTCACGAACATCGATTCCGCCGTGGTCGATCCGAAGGATTTCGCCAGCAACAGCTTCGTCGACAAGCAGACCGACGTCTGCATCATCCCGCCGAACAGCTTCGCGCTCGCACGCACGGTGGAGTATTTCCGCATTCCCGACGACGTGCTGGTCATCTGTCTGGGCAAGAGCACCTATGCGCGCTGCGGCATCATCGTGAACGTCACGCCGCTGGAGCCCGGCTGGGAAGGCCACGTAACGCTCGAATTTTCGAATACCACGCCGCTGCCCGCGAAGATCTACGCCAATGAAGGCGCGTGCCAGTTCCTGTTCCTGCAGGGCAATGAGCGGCCCGAAGTCACCTATGCCGACCGTGCGGGGAAATATATGGGCCAGCGCGGAGTCACGCTTCCGCGGCTCTAGACCGGCAAGCCCCTACACCTCCTGCACCGCCTCCTCCTGCGCCATGGCCTGTTTCGCGCCGCGCAGCGGAGAGGCAGGAAACCACAGGTCCGCAGTGCGCGACAGAGTGACGTCGCCCGTCATGGTCAGCACGCCTTCGTCGGATGCGGCCGCGACGCTGGTATCACCAGCCCAGATGGCGAGCAGGCTTTCTAGGGGAGCGTGGATATAGAGATCGACGTCGCAGCCCGGATCGTCATTGCACAGATCAACCGCCCCGCCTTCGGCGATCATCCACCAGCGCGTGTGACTGTCGATGTCGGTCAGGGTGAAGGACAGCACGGTCTTCCCGTCGGGCAATTCATCCGTGCCGAGGGTGCGGTGCAAGTCCCACATCGCGCCCGCGACGTCGACGCTATCGATGCGGATATTGCGCTCGGCCCATTTGAGCCCCCAGCGCCCGAGGAAGAAGATCAGCGGACGGCATTCGCGGCCCGAGGGCGTCAGATGATAGCTCGCCTGCTGGCCGCCCCCGCCCTTCTTCACCAGCAAGCCGTTCTCTTCCAGCGTCTTGAGCCTGCCGCTCAGCACGGAAGGTGAAATGCGCGGGATGGCGGCGGTGAAATCGGAATAGCGCGTACCACCCAGGATCATGGCGCGCAGGATCAGCAGCGTCCACTTGTCGCCCAGCAGCGCCGCCGCCTTGGATGCGGGGCAATGGGTGTTGGCCTGCATGAACCTGTCTCCCACAAGAACCGCCAAACCCTACCAGAAATGCGCGTTTCCGGCCACAGCTACGAAATTCGTAGTGGCTTGCTGCGAATTGAGTAGCGCCCTCCTTCGGATCGCGAACTATCGGGAAAACGCCCCCGACAGCATTGTCTCTCCATCGCCGGAAAGCCGGTGACCAACTTTTGAAGGAGACCGACAATGACCAAGAATACTGCAATCCGTATCGCCCTCGGCCTGGCTGCCGTTCTGTCCGGCAGCGCCGCCATGGCGCAGGACAATACCGCGAAGGAAATCGAGTTCGGCTATCGCGCCGCAGAACTGGAAACGCCTGCCGCCCAGACGAAGCTCGAACGGCGCCTCGACCGGTTCGTGGCCCGGCAGTGCCGCACGTCGAGCCCGCTCGTCAGCTATCGCATGCAGAACGACTGCCGCATTGCAATGCGCGAGGAGCTGCATGACAAGATTTTCGGCGGAACCGTTCTCGCCAAGCGCTGAGGACTTCCAATGAAACCGCATTGAACCCCGTCGGGTCGGCCCGGCGGGGTGCTTGGTCCATGCGGCTATGACGCTGCGTCTTTGACTCTTGCGCGAGCCCGGCGCAAACCTGTCCCCAAACAGTGGGAGAGCATGAATGTCCGACCGGGAATTCGACATCGTCGTCTATGGCGCAACCGGCTATACCGGCCGCCTCGTCGCAGAACATTTCGTTCGCGAATACGGCGATGCCGCCGATGGGCCGAAATGGGCGATGGCCGGCCGCAGCGAGGACAAGCTGGCGGCCGTGCGCGACGAGATCGGCGCCCCGTCGACCACTCCAATGATCGTGGCCGATGCATCAGACCCGTCGAGCCTCGAGGCGATGTGCCGGCGTACAAGCGTCGTGCTCACCACCGTCGGACCCTACCAGCTCTATGGCGATGCGCTGGTCGAAGCCTGCGTCAAGAGCGGCACCCATTATGCCGACCTGTGCGGTGAACCGGTCTGGATGGCGGAGAAGATCGAACAGTTCCACGATGCCGCCAAGGCGAGCGGCGCGCGCATCTGCTTCTCATCGGGCTTCGATTCAATTCCCTTCGATCTCGGCGTACTGATGCTCCAGAAGGAAGCCAAGGCGCGCCATGGCTCGCCTGCACCGCGCGTCAAGGGTCGGGTCCGAGCAATGCAGGGTACGTTCTCGGGAGGAACCGCCGCCAGTCTCGGTGCGACCATGAAAGCGGCGATGAAGAATCCGAAGGTGATTGGAATGCTTCGCGATCCCTTCGTGCTCACCCCGGGTTTCGAAGGCCCCGACCAGCCCAGCGGCATGGTCCCGCGCTACGAGGACGAGCTTGGCAAATGGGCCGCGCCCTTCGTGATGGCTGCGATCAACACCAAGAACGTCCATCGCACCAACTTCCTGCTGGGCCATCCCTATGGCACCGACTTTCGCTATGACGAGATGGTCCTGACCAGCCCCGGCGATGCGGGCAAGGCAGCCGCCAATGCGGCGGTCGAGCTGATGAAGAACCCGTTCGGTTCCAAGCCTCCCAAGCCGGGCGAAGGGCCGACCAAGGAAGAACGCGAGAACGGTTTCTACGACGTGCTGTTCATCGGCGAATGGCCCGACGGCCAGACGCTGAAATATGCCGTGAAGGGCAAGTTCGATCCGGGGTACGGCTCGACCAGCCGCATGCTCGGGGAGACCGGCATGGCGCTGCTCGAAAGCGATGCGGAAGG
>CAYOWF010000137.1:0-6121 GCA_964407585.1 uncultured Qipengyuania sp. | reverse complement strand
ACCCCATCATTACGAATGATGTGCTCTACCAACTGAGCTAAAGCGGCACATTCTCCGAAAGGAGAAGTGGAGGCCCGAGCCGGAATCGAACCGGCGTACAAGGATTTGCAGTCCTCTGCGTCACCACTCCGCCATCGGGCCTCGCCCGCCCTTCGCAGGCGGGAAGCGGCCCACTAGCGATTCTCCGGCACCTTTGCAATCGCCTTACGTAACGTCAGTCTGGACGCACGGCGCTAGCCGCGCAATGTAGGTGCATGAGCATTGCCAGCCTGTCCGATCCGATCACGCCTGCGGGTGGCTCCACGCGTTTCGACAATCTCGATCACTGGTTGCAAGGGCGTACGCTATATGGCGGGGCTTCGGCGCTGATCGCCTATCTCGCCGCCGTCCGCGCCTTTCCCGATCTGCCCCCCTTGCGCGCGGGTCAGATCGCCTTCGTCGCCCCGACCGGGCCGGATGTCGAACTCAAGCGGGAGATCGTGCGGCAGGGCCGCAATGTAGCGCAAGTGCGCAGCGAGATCTGGTGCGAGGGCAAATGCACGTTGAGCGCGTTCTGGCTGTTCGGGACGACGCGTCAGCCCAATGCCGAGCATGCTGCCGCGAATGTCGTCGACTGGCCCGGACCGCCCGAAGAAGCGCCCGACACCATGACCGACAAGGGCCCCGCCTTCATCCGCCACAATTTCGAGCTGAAACGTGCGCAGGAGCAGCGTGGCCCCGGAGATCCGGTGGTCCGGCGCTGGGCGCGGCTTTCGGATCGCGAGGGGCTCGATGCGGTCAGTGAATTGATCCTGCTTGGCGATGTGCTGCCCCCTGGTGCCATGCGGGCGATGCAGCGGCAGGGACCGATCAGTTCGATCAACTGGTCGTTCAACCTGCTCGATACCTCGCCGACCACGAGGGACGGATGGTGGCTATCCGAAAATGCCAGCCAGCATGCGGCCGGCGGCTATTCCTCCGAACGGCTTAGGTTGTGGAATGCCGATGGCAAGCAGGTGCTCGACGGCATGCAATGCGTGGCGATCTTCGGCTGACCGCGCCTTCATGATGTTCCAGGCATGCCCTCCTGCAAGCGCGGCCCGGACGGCCCGTTCGCGATTGCATTGCGCAATGTCTTTCTGAACAGGCGGGGCTCCAGAAAGCGGCCGACGAGGTAGATCAGAGCAAAGAGTGCAGCGAGCCCATAGGCGGTCTCGGGGGAATAGTCCTCGTTGTCCTCTTCTTCCTCCTCGTCCTTATCCGGTTCCTCCGGAGCGGGAGCGCCCAGCATCGTGTCGATCCAGTGCAGCTCGCCGGGCTTGTCATCGTCCTCGTCGTTCGCCTTTTCTTCCTCGGTCGCCTTGCTTTCCTCCCACTGGCCGAGGCCGACGGTGGCCTGGGCCAGCGCAAGGAAAAGCAGCGGAGCAAGGAAGGTCAGGAGGAGCGCCGGACTTCCGACATCGTATCGCAGTGCCTTCGCGCGCCCATTTTCCTCGAGGTGCAGGACCCCGTTGCTGAAGGTTGCCAGCCGGTCCTGCGCGGCGGGATTGGGCTTGCGATAGCCAAGCGTGCCATTCGCGCGGTCGATTTGCAGTTCGTCCGGATCGAAGAGGACGGACAGGCGCTCGAGCGCTTCGTCGCGGGTCACGTCCGCTTCGAGTTCCAGCTTCCCCCTCGATCGCCAGATATGATCGATCACCGGCCATTTCATAGCCGTCAATTGCCGGGCATTCGCGCGAGCTGCCGGGCTTCCCTGCGCCTGTCGAGCCATTCGCGCAGCAATTTGCGGCCCTCCGTCCAAGGGTAGAGCATGGTCTCGGAAATCTGCATTCGGCGGCCGCCTTCCATGCCGAGTTGCTCCGCCTCGCCATCGACACAGGTCCCGAACATCCGGTCGAAAATGATCCAGTTGGCGCCGTAATTGCTGCGCGTTCCTTCGTAGTCCTGCGAATGATGCACGCTGTGATGTTCGGTGGTGTTGAACAGGTAGCGCCACCAGCGCGGCGAATTGAAGCGTACGTTGATGTGCTGGTACATGCCCACGGTCAGACCGATCGCTCCGGCCAGCAGGAACGCCCGCGGCAGGAAGTCGAAGAAACCGCCTATGCCGAGGCCGATCAGGAACAATTCGATCGGATGTCCCACCGCGCCCTTGTTGACGTTGAGCTGGGTGATGAAATGGTGCGGAGCATGGAAGATCCACAGCGGCTGCCAGTTATGCATGCCGCGATGCATCCAGTACTGTCCGAAATCGAAGATGAGCGAGATGGCCAGCGCCTGCACCAGCAATGGCAGTCCCACGAACCAGGCGAGCGATTCCCAGTCGAATGCGCCCTGCACCGCTTCGATGATCACGCCGTCGCCGAAATAGACTTCGGCCATGCTGACCACGGTCATACCCATGCCGAGGTAGAAGACGTCCGAAGCGAATTCCTTCCACGTCAGGTTCCAGCTGCGATAGCGCGGATTGACCCATTCGAGGATGAGCAGGAAAACGGAGAAGCCGAGGAAAATCTTGAAGCCGGTGGAAGCAACGGCGATTTCATTGGGCGCGTAATACCAGAAAGCGATCGCCGCGAAGAGCACGACGGGCTGGAAATAGGTGAAGAAGGCGCGTTTGAAGGCCCCGCCCTCGACCCTGCCGATATTTTCCCAGCCGACCGTCACCGGTGCATCCGCGCCGATGATCCGCTTGCCTACCCGCACACCATCCATGATGATTCCCCAATTCCCAAGCGCAGGGCGATGGCGTCGCAGCCACTCGCTCTCGTTCATTTCGAAGCGCCCGAAATTGATTGACGGCGAGACTAAGGTTTCTCGGCTTCCCGTCAAGCTCGATGCATGCTCTACTATTCCGGCCTCGGACGAATTTGGGGGGTGCACGGATGGTTCGATTTTGCCTGCCTGTCTTGCTCTGTACGGCTTGTGCACCGGTCTATCCGGTCGATGGCGCTCCTTCGCCCGAGATGGTCGAGACCGCGATCGAAACTCCCGGCTTCGTCGATTTTCTGACGGTCGACGGCGACGGGGTCTGGGTCACGAACAGGGGCCGGATCGAACGGTGGACCACCAAAGGCAAGAGCGCCGAGGTCGCGATACCCCGACCCTGCGGCACGATGGCGGCCCATGCAGGCAAGCTTTGGGTGGCCAATTGCCAGGATGGCGATCTCTACCGCATCGACATGCAAACGGCAGCGATCGAGGCGACGCTCGACACGGGTATCGCCAATCTCGATGGAGAGACCAACGTCGTGGCAGGCGCAGGTTCGATATGGATTCCGAACCGCGCGGATGGCCGGATTGCCCGCGTCGATCCTGTGGGCAACTCGGTACAGGCCGAGATCGAAGTAGTACCGGGAACCTATTTCCTTTCCTTCGGCTTCGAACATCTCTGGGCGGTAAGCAACGAAGGGCGGCTGTTACAGCGCATCGATCCGGCGACAAATGCGGTTACCGGCACGGTCGAACTCGGCAATCAGCCGGGCTTTCTCGCAGCAGGCGAAGGCGCGGTCTGGGTCCAGGAACAGAAAGACGGAACCGTTGCCCGAATTGCCCCCGACAGCATGGAAGTCCTTGGACGAACGAGAGTGGGCGAGACCTTGCTTTGGGGCGACATCGATACCGGTAACGGCAGCGTCTGGCTGCGCACGACGGAAGACCAGGCCTTCGTGAAGCTAGACGCGCACAGTGGCGAGGTAGTCGGTAGGTTCGGCGAACCGGTCGGCAGCGGTGCCGTGCGCTTCACGCCCGACGGCATCTGGACGTCGGCGCATGATGTCGATCGCATCTCCCGTTGGACCCATGCCGCGGGAAGCTCGACCGAAAATTAGGCCCAAAAGGACGAAGGGTTCTCACACGCCACGTATGCCGCTGCGCAGAGCTCAGGCATCGCTGAACTTGGGCGCCCGCTTCTGCATCCCGGCCATAACCGCTTCGACCTGGTTCGGCTTGCGCATGACGGCAGCCTGTTCGACGCTTTCGGCCATCAGTATGTCGTCGCCCGATTGTTCCAGCATCGCTTCGGACAGGCGCTTGGCGCCGCGGATGGCTTCGGGGTTGCGGTTGGCAATCTCGTTGGCGATGTCGTTCGCCTTGCCCAGCGGGTCTTCGGTGACATGGGTTGCAAGGCCGTATTCCTGCGCTTCCCGTCCCGAGAATTCTCGGTTGGTGTAGACCAGTTCGCGCAGGATATCGTCGCGCACCAGGCCGCGCCACAGGTGATAGCCTCCCATGTCGGGCACGAGGCCCCATTTCATTTCCATGATCGCCATCCGCGTAGCCGGATGAACCACGCGGATGTCCGCTCCGCTGGCGATCTGCAGTCCGCCGCCGAAGCATACGCCATGGACCGCCGCGATGACCGGCACGGGGCATTTGCGCCAGGTCATGGCGACTTCCTGGAATGTGTTGGCATTGCCGTGCGTCCGCTCGGTCAGCGGCTTGCGTTCTCCATCGGGAGCGGCCGTGAAGCTCGACACGTCGAGGCCGGCGCAAAATGCCTTGCCCTCGCCAGCCAGGACTACGGCGCGCAATCCTTTCATGGTTCGCAACTGCTCGCCTGCCGAGATGATGGCCTCGAACTGCGCCGGATCGAGTGCATTCATCTTGTCGGGTCGGTTGAGGCGAACCTGGGCGACGCCATTGTCGGCAAGCTCAATCGTTACGCGTTTCTCGGCACTCATCGGTCTGCAAATTCCTCGGCTGGTCGGTGGCGCTTTCCTGCGTCATCGGCTTTAACCTGTCCACCCATAGAGCGTCGTCCGGCGGTTTCGGCGCGGCAAAATAGCCACCGAATTCGTGCGTCTGCACGATCCATCCGGCATCGCTGAGGGCCAGCTTGGCGCGCAAGCGGGAGACGTGGACTTCGAGCGAATTGGTCTCCGGCTCATGACTCAGCCTCCAGACGTCCCGCAACAACTCCCGCTTGCCCACCGGTCGTTGCGGGGTTTCCGCCAACCGCCAGAGCAAGGCGAATTCGCGCGGGTGCAAACCGACCCACCTGCCCTGCACCTTCGCATCCCTGTGAAAGAGATCGAGCAGCACCGGTCCGATCCGCTGCTGGCGCGGTATCCGTCGATCCAGCCCCTCCAGTTTCAGAAGCCGCGCGGCCAATTCGACAAGTGCGACCCGCGCATCGAGCGCATCGCCGAATCCTTCGCCGATCAGCCGGGCGCGCATTTCGGGTTCTTCGACACCGACGGCGATAGCGCTCTGCTTGTGCGGCAGGTCGCGCCATTCCGGGCTGCGCAGACCCGCGCGCCAATCCACGAGTACGGGCAGACCGCGGCGAACGGTCTCCACTAAGGTCTCATGCTGCATCCGCCACCCAAGATGACGCAAGTCCCAGCGTCCGGGCGGATCGGGGGCCTGCGACATCCATGTGTATTCTGCAAAATCCACGGGTTTCTCCATTGCCATCCCGTGGCAGCCACGAACAAGCAGGCTTTGGCGGTCGGGAAAATCCGATGGACTACCTATGGGAGTTCACATCACTTGCCGTGGTCGGAGAGGAATTTCTTGATGTTGCGCGCGGCCTGCCGAATCCGTTGCTCGTTCTCGACCATGGCGATGCGCACATAGCCTTCCCCCTCTTCGCCGAAGCCCACCCCGGCCGCCACGGCCACTTCAGCTTCCTGAAGCAGCTTCTTGGAGAATTCGAGACTGCCCATATGCTCGAAACCCGGCGGTAGCTTTGCCCAGGTGAACATGCTGGCGGGCGGCGAAGGGATTTCCCACCCCGCGCGAGTGAAGCTTTCGACCATCACGTCGCGCCGGGACTGGTAGCGAGCCCGGTTTTCGGCAACTACGTCTTCCGGCCCGTTGAGCGCGGCGCAGGCAGCGGCCTGAACAGGTGTGAACGCCCCATAGTCGAGATAGCTTTTCACGCGGGTCAAGGCGGCAATCAGCTGCCGGTTACCGACACAGAATCCGATCCGCCAGCCCGCCATGGAAAAGGTCTTCGACATGGAGGTGAACTCCACCGCAACGTCTTTCGCCCCAGGAACCTCGAGAATCGAGCGCGTCGGCTTGCCGTCGTAATAGAGCTCGGAATAGGCGAGGTCCGACAGCACCCAGACCTTGTTTTCGCGCGCCCAGTCCACAAGCTTCTCGTAGAACTCGAGGTCGACCGTTTCGGCCGTCG
>CAYOWF010000136.1:0-6177 GCA_964407585.1 uncultured Qipengyuania sp. | reverse complement strand
TGAGTGTCCGGCCGCCGGGCAGGGCGATGGACTGGTGCGAGGCGACCACGGCGATACCCCCGTTCGCGCAATGCTGCGCCACCAGCGCCTCCACGCTGGCCTGCGCCTGCGCATCGAGACCGTTTAGCGGCTCGTCGAGCAGCCAGATCGGACACTTACGGTTGAGCAGCCGTGCAAGCGCAGCGCGCTTTTTCTGGCCGGTTGAGAGATACCGCACCGGAATGTCGCGCAGCTCGTCGATCTTGAGCAGGTCGAGTGCACGCCCTGCATCGCTGCATCCGTCGAGCCGCTCCCAGAACCCCAGCGCGCGTCCCAGCGGCTGGTGCGGATCAAGCGCAAGCCGTTCGTCGATCAGACCCATATCGCCTGTTGTGGATACTTCGCCGGTAAAGGGTCGCAAAAGGCCTGCGAGGATGCGGATGAGACTGGATTTACCGATCCCATTGGCTCCCGCCACATGCAGCGCATCGCCCGCATCGCACGCCAGCGACAGCCCGTTGAAGAGCAATCTCTCGCCGCGGCGGCAGGCAATGTCTTTCGCGGTGAGCTGCGCTTGCATGGTTGGGTGCGATAGGCAAAAGCCGCGCTAGCCACAAGCAACACAGGATTCGCTCAAGATGCCCGTCGAAGAACTGACCGCCGAAGAACGCGACACCTGGCTGCGCGCTCTGCCCCAATGGTCGCTGGCGCGCGAAGGCAAGGCGATTGAGCGCAGCTTCGAATTCGCCGATTTCGCCGAGGCCTTCGCCTTCATGACGCGCATCGCCATCATCGCCGAAAAGCGCGATCACCATCCCGAATGGTTCAACGTCTACAACAAGGTGGAGATCACCCTGACCACGCATGACGCGGGCGGCCTGTCCCTGCGCGACGTGAACATGGCCAAGAAGATCGACAAGCTGGTCTAGAAACCCTCGCGCTGCCGGGGCGTGAGTTCCAGCGTCATCGTCGAGCGTGCCCTTATTTGCCGAGTGGGCGGGCTGAGGCGCGCGTTTGCTTGCGGACCTTGCCCGGCATCCAGCGCGCACCGAAAGCAAGTTGCTTGGCGGTCTTGCCGACGGTGGTGTGAAGCTTGTCGCCATGCACCGCGTCCCAGGCGGCCTTGGCCACTTCCTCGACCGGCGTGATTTCCAGTCCGGCGTCGGTAACGCGGGTGCGGATGTCTTCATTGCTCTTCGCATTGGGATTGTGGTCGAGCAGCGGCGTGTCGATGAAGCTGGGCATGATCGAGCGGACCTTGATGCCGTCCTCGGCCCATTCGCCGTCGAGGCTTTCGGTGATGGCGCGCACGCCGAACTTGGTCGCCGAATAGACGCTCGCGCCCGGCGTACCGTAGATGCCCGCCGCGCTCGCCGTGTTGAGCAGGCAGGAGCCGGGCGCGGTCTTCTTGAGCCAGGGATAGACCGCCTGCGCGCCGAACAGGACGCCCTTCAGGTTGATATCGAGGCAGCGTTCAATTTCAGCCACGCTATTTTCCTCCAGCGCGCCGCCTAGCGGAATGCCCGCGTTGTTGGCCAGCACGTCGATCCGGCTGCCGGCCGCAGTGGCAAAACCGTCGAGCGCGCGGTCCCAGGCCTCGCGGTCGCGCACGTCAAAGGTGTGCTGAAAACTGAAGCCGTGCTTCATCAGGCCGAGCGTTTCGCGCATGCCCGCTTCGTCGACATCGCCCACGCCAACGAACCAGTCGCGCTCTGCGAAATAGAGGGCGATGGCGCGCCCGATCCCCGAAGCGCCGCCGGTCACGAAAATTGCCTTGCGCGTGGTCATAGTCCCTCTCTCATGTGATGTTTTGCCGCGTCAGAGCGCCGGGTTGGCATAGGCATGCCAGGTGAAGATAGCCATGGCGCCACGATAGGGCTTCCACCCTTCCGCCAGCGCGCGCGTCTGTTTCTCGCTTGGCCTTTCGGACAGGTCGAGCAGCTTCCCGCAGGCGGCCTGCACGGCAAGGTCGCCCGCAGGCCAGATGTCCTGCCGGCCCTCGGCGAAGAGCAGGTAGATTTCCGCCGACCAGCGCCCGATGCCCTTGATCCGGGTCAGTTCGGCAATCGCCGCCTCGTCATCCTGCGGCAGGTTTTCCAAATCGAGTTCGCCGCCTTCCACCAGTTCGCACAGGCTGCGGGCATAGCCCTGTTTCTGGCGCGAGAGGCCGCAGGCGCGCAGCGTGTCGAAATCGCGCGCTAGCAGTTCGCCTGCGTGCATGTCCTCGCCCAGTTCGGCTTCGAGCTTGGCCCACACCGAGGCGGCTGCGGCGACGCTGACCTGCTGGCCGACGATGGTCCTGAGCAGCGTACGGTAACCGGTCGGACGAATGCGCTCTTCGGGATAGCCGACCCGCTGGATCGCAGCCGCAACCACCGGGTCCTGCGCGGCGACGGCGTCGAGGTGGTCGCGCAGCTGAGCGTTGGTTAGACCCATGTCTTTGGCTTGCCTTCCCGCCTCGCTTTGAATAGCAGCCCCTCGCATAGGGCCCGCGCGGCGGGCAAGGCAACACAGGACATGCATCGATGCCCAAGCTGATCGTCACCACCCGCGAAGGCGAGACTTCCGAAATCGAGGTCGAAAACGGCCTCACCGTGATGGAAGCCATTCGCGACAACGGTTTCGACGAACTCCTTGCGCTGTGCGGCGGCTGCTGTTCCTGCGCGACCTGCCACGTTCACGTCGATCCCGAATTCACGGCAAAGTTACCCGAGATGAGCGAGGACGAAGACGATCTGCTCGAAAGCAGCGACCATCGCGTCGAAAACTCGCGCCTTGGGTGCCAGATCCCGTTCACCGGCGATCTGGACGGACTGAAGGTCAGGATCGCTCCCGAAGACTGATCGTGCAGATGGAAACGGTCGCAAAGACTCCGCTTTCCCGCCTGCAAGAGCATGTAGTTTGCGCAGCCCGTACCCTGTGCCTACCTCTTCCGGCATGAGTCACACTACCGTTACCGAGCGCACGCTCGACCTGATCGGCAATACGCCGCTCGTCCGTCTCGAAGGGCCGAGCGCGGAGGCCGGCTGCGATATCTACGGCAAATGCGAATTCGCCAATCCTGGCGCCTCGGTGAAAGACCGGGCGGCGCTTTACATCATCCGCGATGCAGAGGCGCGGGGCGACCTGAAGCCTGGTGGCTGCGTGGTCGAAGGGACCGCGGGCAATACAGGCATCGGCATCGCGCTGGTCGCCAATGCGCTGGGCTATCGCACGATCATCGTGATGCCCGACAACCAGAGCGGCGAGAAGATGCAGACCTTGCGCGCGCTGGGCGCGGAGCTGGTCACCGTCCCGCCCACCAAATATTCCGACAGCAATCACTTCCAGCACGTCTCGCGCCGCCTGGCCGAAGAAACGGAAGGCGCGATCTGGGCGGGCCAGTTCGACAATCCGGCCAACCGCAAGGCGCATATCGAGGGCACCGCCAAGGAGTTGTGGGAACAGCTCGATGGGCGCATCGACGGATTTACCTGCGCCGCCGGCACGGGCGGTACGATCGCAGGTGTCGGAATGGGGCTGAAGGAGTTCGACGAGAATGTCGTCATCGCTCTGACGGACCCGCATGGGGCAGCACTGTATAATTACTATGCCAATGGCGAGTTGAAGAGCGAAGGCTCCTCGGTCGCCGAAGGCATCGGGCAGGGCCGTATCACCGGAAATCTCGAAGGCGCCCCGATCGACACCCAGTTCCGCATTTCGGACGAGCAAGGCATGGTCTGGGTCTCGCGCCTGCTGCGCGAAGAAGGGCTTTGCCTCGGCCTGTCGTCCGGCATCAATGTCGCCGGTGCGGTCGAACTCGGCAAGAAACTCGTCGCCGACGGGCGCAAGGATGCGCGCGTCGCCACGGTGCTGTGCGACACCGGCTTCCGTTATCTCTCGACGCTCTACAATGCCGACTGGCTGCGTTCCAAGGGCCTGCCGGTGTTCGACTGGCTCGACGAGAACGATTGACCTTCGGCCCGGCAATGCCCAAGATTCCCGGCATGCCTCGATCCTTCGACCTGACCCGCAGCCCCTCCCGCATCGGCGAGGCAGCCGACGTCCCGCTGGCGGGAAGCCGCGGTCAATCGGTCCAGCGCCTGCAAATCGGCATTGGCGGAGTGGTGCTGATGGTCCTTTTGGTCGGCCTTGCGAGCTTGATCCAGGATCGCACGCGCGAAGTGGATGCCGCTTCGGTCCCGGCTGCCGCGCCGACCACCGAGCCCAGTGCCGCGCCGACGCAGAACGATCCGCTGGTCGAAGCCGGCGTGGTCCCCGACCTGCCTGACGAGCCCCTGCCGCAGCCTACCCAATCGCCCGCCGTCGTTCCCGAACAGGGCACGCAAGATGCTTCTCCGCAGCAGCGGTAAAGTGCTCCTCGCCGCATCGCTGGCCCTGCTTGTCGCCTGCAATGGCGGCACCGCTCAGGATGAGGCCGAAGTGGTGGAGCAGCAGGTCGCAAAACCGAAGTTAGGCCTGTTCACCACCTTGCCGATTTTCTGGGGCGAAGCGGGCGACATCGCCGCCATGCTCGAAGACGAGGGCGAGACCGACTGGGTCCGCACCGAGCTCGAGAAGGAATTCGAGCTGGTCCCCCTCGACACGCTCGAAGCCGATGCGCTGGAAGGGCTCGACCGGGTGCTGCTGGCTCAGCCGCGGGCCCTGGCCCCTTCCGAGAATGTGGCGTTCGACCGATATCTGGCGGATGGCGGCAAGGCGGTGATCATGGCCGACCCGATGCTGACCAGGCATTCGGAATTCGGTATCGGCGACCGGCGCAGGCCACAGGATGTAGTCCTGCTTTCGCCGATCTTCCAGCGGCTGGGAGTCGAGTTGCTGTTCGACGAAGGGCAGCGGCAGGGCGAACGCATCATGCAGCAATCGGGGCAGGAATTTCCGGTCAATCTCGCCGGTCGCTTCGAGGCGAGGGAGAGCGGCGCCAGCTCGCGCAGCTGCTTCGTGCTGGAAGACGGGCTGCTGGCGCAATGTGTCAATGGCGGCGGCGAGGCCTATCTGTATGCCGATGCCGCACTGCTCGACTGGGAAGGCGAAGACCCTGTGCCGGAAAGCCGGAAAGAGGCATTCTGGAGCCTCCTCGAACCGCTCGTACCCGCGCGCTGAACCGGATTGAGGGCAGTTCGCGGGAAGGTGCGGGACTCGGCACGGGAATTTGCGGGATTCGACCGGGGATCGTGCGGGAAGCACGGTGATTCCCCTGCGTTTTCCGTGGTCTAGGGTTACCTTCTGTTAAGGATATGCACAGGGTAAGGCGAATAAATAACATTTTAAATCAGTAGTTTACAGACTAATCCCGTAAAATCCCGCAATTTTCCCTTTCATCCCCGCGTCTCCCGCGGTAAATCATCACGACATCGGACATGCCATTGTCTTTGTGCGCGCCGTCGAAAGCGGTGCGGACCGTGAGGGCGCGTGCTTTTGCGGACGGGGGAGGTGTGTCCGGCGGAGAGACAGCAAACGCCAGCCGGGGACAGGGCAGTGCAATTCGGAGGATACAGCGGACAAGCCTATTCGCCTGCGGGCGATAAGGGCCGCTTTGTGCTTCCGCCCCTCTTCCGCAAGGCCGTCAAGGAAAGCTCCGACGGCCGCGTGCTGTGCCTGATGAAGCACCCCAGCTGGAATTGCCTCGTGGGCTTCGGCCTCAGCCGCAAGACCGAACTCGACCAGCAACTCGACCGCGAAGAGGAAATGGCCATTCGCCTGGGCCGCGATTTCGACCGGGACACGCGGGCCAGCCAGCTGTTCGGCTTCGTCGAAATGCCCTTCGACGACAGCGGTCGCTTCGTCATGCCCGAACATCTGCGCCAGCTCGGCCGGATAGAGGAGGGTCTCTACTTCCAGGGCGGAGGCCGCTTCTTCACTCTGTGGAATCCTGCGCAGCTCGCCGAAATGGGCGACGACTGGGCAAGTGCCAAGGCCGCATGCGACAGCCTGCTCACCGAAGCGAAGGCGAAGGGCAAATGAGCGGCGCGCCCCACATTCCCGTCCTCCTCGACGAGGTTGTTGAAGCGCTCGACCCGCAGCCGGGCGACGTGCTGATCGACGCGACCTTCGGTGCGGGCGGCTACACGCGCGCGCTGCTCGATCGCGGCGCGACGGTTCACGCATTCGACAGGGATCCCGATGCCATTGCAGCGGGTCGTACCTGGCGGGAGACGGAGCAAACTCCGCCCCGCCTCATCCTTCACCCGCATCGCT
>CAYOWF010000135.1:0-6304 GCA_964407585.1 uncultured Qipengyuania sp. | reverse complement strand
TGAAGCTGAAGTCGAAGGCGAAACCACCGCGGAAGCAGAAGCCGACTAATTCGGACTTCACTTCGCGAACGGTTTACCGTTTCGAAAAGGAAAGGGCGGCGCCGCAAGGCACCGCCCTTTTCCTATGCGTCAAATCCGGAAAGCCCGATCACCCGCCGTAATCGGCATCCGCCCAGACGCGGCGATTGTCCTCCGGATTGGAAAAGCCGCGATAGAGCGCGCCGGTAATCGTCGAAATCCGTGCATCGCGCATCTGGCGCGCTTCAAGCTTGCGGGCACGATTGCCGTTCTCGACCGCCATCGACGGACTTTGACCGGTCACATATATCGCCGCCGCGATGGCGCGTCCGTCGGGTGTCAGGAAAATGCCGATATCGCTTGCCGTCCGGCTCAGCGTGCCGGTCTTGTGAGCAAGGCCTGCGCTGTCCGGCAAAGCCGACCGCATGCGCTTCTTGCCGGTCGAGGTGGCGCGCATCGCGTCCATCAACACTGCGCGCGAAGACGTGCTGAGCCACTTGCCCTGGTAAAGGCCTGCAAGCAGCTGGCCCATGGCGCGCGGCGTTGCGCTGTCACGAAAATCGACTGCCGAGGCCGGATCCAGTCGCCCATCCTCGCGCACGAGGGTGGCGATGTCGCGCGTTAGTTCGAACCCTTCGATGCCCGCATCGCGCATCCATTTGTTAACGACCTTCGGCCCGCCCACGGCTTCGAGCAGGGCATCGGTACAGTCGTTGCAGCTCTTGGAAATCATCAGGTTCAGATGTTCGAGCCCGGTCAGGTACACGTTGCCGCGGCGCGGAAGGCGCCATTCGCTCGTCAGCGACCATTTGCCCGCGTCGACCCCTGCCAGATAGACCGCCGCGATGGCGACCTTGCTGGTGCTGGCCATGGGAAAGCGCTGGTCTTCCAGAACGCCTATTTCGCGTCCGCTGGAAAGGTCGATGGCATATACGCCGATACGGCCGCGCGAACCGTCCGCAAGTTGCGCAACGGTCCTTTCGAGCTGGCCGTCATAGGTCGCATCGAAACTTTGCGGAGTGCGGGCTTCGGTGCCCAACACCTTGTCGAACTGGGCGGCATAGTCGCTCGTTTGTGCCTGCGCCCCAACCGGCATGCCGAGCGCCAAAGCGCCCGCTGCCAGAAACGTTCCAAGATTCATCTTCCGCATACCGTTCCCATAGCAAACTCATGGTTGTCGGAATATTAACGTTATGCACGAATCCTGCGCAAGCGCTGTCGCGATAAAATGTGTCTCAGCAGCGTTAGACCCTTCTTTCGCAATGAAATTTCCAAGCCCGATCAGGCGGCCGCGATGACCTTTTCGATCTTCGCCGTCGGTTCGCCGGTAAGGGTTTTGGTTATTTCGCCGACCAGTCGCTTTTCCAGTTCGGAGTGATAGTGGCGTCGCATCTCACCCAGGGTCTTCGGATCGGCAATAACCAACACGTCGGACAGTTCGCCCGAAATGGCCTTGGCGTTGAGCCATTCGCTCGCCGCGGCACCATGGGCGAGTTCGCTGAGGTCGGTCCGGCCATGCCGTTGGCCCAGATCGTCCTGATGTTTCACCCCGGCACTGAAATTGGATGCGGTCAGGTCGGGTTTTTCTACGTTCTCGAGCCTGGGTTCGAACGGTTGCCCCGTGTTCCGCATCAGCGTGAAATGCTCTCCGTCGACGATGGCGACATGGGCCTTGTGCGGCAGCTTCATGGAAGTCTCCTCGATTGCAATGCTTCTTGGATTACCAACGGACGAAACCGTCTGGAGGTCCGGGCTTGTGAGGCAGGTCGCCATGCGTCACAGTGTCTCCCATGGGAGAGAGCGACGGCGCGAGCCAATTGCAGGCCGGACTGAACAGAGCGCTCGCCCGCGCAGGGCTGGGCAATGCCTCTCGTCTGAAACGCCTGACGGGCGGGGCGACCATGGAAAGCTGGCGCTTTGAAGCGGGCGGGGAAGCCTTCGTCCTGCGCCGCGCGCCGAGCCCGTCCTTTATCGAGGAGAGACCATTCGGTCACGACACGGAGGCTGCGGTTATCACGGCAGCCGCCGCTAAGGGTGTGACTGCGCCCGATGTGATCGTGCAACTTGAAGAGACCGATGGGATAGGGAGCGGATTCGTAATGCGTGCGCTACCCGGTACGCCGGACCCGCGCGCCATCCTGGCGATGGACGAGTCCGATGGCCTGTTGTCGAAGTGCGCCGCGCAACTGGCCCGCATACACATGCTCTCTCCCGAAGACGTGCCCAGCGATGTCCCGGTGATGGTTTACCGCGAGGCAATTGCCGGCCTGAAAGAGCAATTCATCGAAGCGGGCGGGGACCGGCCGATCCTGGCGTTGGGGCTGAAATGGCTCGAAGACCATTGTCCCGAGCCCGTCCAGCCCGTGCTCAATCACGGGGACTTCCGCCTGGGGAACCTGCTTGCCGAGGATGGCCGGCTGACCGGCGTGCTCGACTGGGAACTGGCGCATTTCGGCGACTGGCACGAGGACCTGGCGTTCGGCTGCATGCCCGTGTGGCGGTTCGGTGCTTACGAACGGCCGGCGCTCGGTCTCGGTACGCTGGAGACCTATTTCGCTGCCTATGAGGCGCATGGCGGAAGACCGGTCGATCGCGACCGGTTCCGATTCTGGACCATCTACCGCACCGTCTGGTGGGCGCTGGGCTGCCTGCGCAATGCACGCATGTGGCGCGAGGACCAGGACCGCATGTTGGAACGCGTGGTGATTTCGCGCAGGACCAGCGAGCAGGAACTGGATCTTCTCCTCGTCCTGGAGGAAGCGGAGCCGCTCGTCGCCAAGACCTGCGCCGTCCGCGATGCCGATGACCGCTATGCCGCCTCGGGTGAGGCCGACCTCGCCGAAATCGCCACGGCCGTCAGCGAATGGCTTGCGACGATCAAGGACCGGATGGAAGGGCACGACCGATTCCAGCTTGCCGTCGCACGCAACGCGCTGGGGATCGTCGCCAGGTCCTGGCAATCCGGAATCTCGGCCACAGACCGGTTGTTGGCGGAGGACATTTTGGCAGGGCGGCAAGCATGCGACGACCCGGATCTGATACGCAGCCTGCGCGCCTCCGCGCTGGCGAAACTTGAAACGGACATGCCCAAATACCCGTCGCTCGCCATCGCGCGAGACCTATGGCTTGGAGACGAATGATGGATTTCGCCATCCCGCAAGATCTTGAAGACTACTATGCCGAACTCGTCGCCTTTATCGAGGCGGAGATCGAGCCGCTGGTCGCGAAGGACGACAATATCCGTTTCTTCGACCACCGCCGCGAAAATGCGCGGACCGACTGGGAACGCGACGGGCTGCCGAACCACGAGTGGGAAGACTTGCTGCGCCAGGCGCGCAAGGCCGCCGATGCGGCGGGCCACTGGCGATTTTCGGCGCCGAAGAAATACGGCGGCAAGGACGGTTCCAATCTCTGGATGGCGGTGATCCGCGACCGCTTCGCCCAGCGCGGGCTTGGGCTCCACAACGATCTCCAGAACGAACATTCGATCGTGGGCAATTTCCCCTTCGTGGCGATGTTCGAGACCTTCGGGACCGAGGGCCAGAAGGAGGAATTCATTCTTGGCGGTTTCGAAGGCACGCGACGGGTCGCCTTCGGGCTGACCGAACCGGAACACGGTTCCGATGCGACGCATATGGAAACTGCCGCGGTGCGCGAAACGCGCGACGGGGTCGACGGCTGGCTGATCAACGGCGAGAAGATGTGGATCACCGGCATGCATGTCGCCACTCACTGCGCGATGTTCTGCCGCACGAGCGGAGAAGCCGGCGATGCCCGCGGGATCACCTGCCTGCTCGTCCCCAACCCGACCGAGGGGCTGGAGATCGAGGAATGGATGTGGACCTTCAACATGCCCACCGATCACCCGCGCCTGTCTTTCAGGAATGTGTGGGTCCCCGACAGCGCCATTCTCGGACGGGAAGGTCGCGGGCTCGCGCTGGCGCAGAGCTTCGTCCACCAGAACCGGATCCGCCAGGCTGCCTCCAGCCTCGGTGCGGCGACCTATTGCGTGGAAGAGAGTGTCGCATATGCTCGCCAGCGCAAACCCTTCGGCCAGGAACTCGCGCGCAACCAGGCGATCCAGTTCCCGCTGGTAGAGCTGGCCACCCAGTGCGAGATGCTGCGACTGCTGATCTACAAGACGGCCTGGGAGATGGACAACATGCCGCATGAGGAGATCGAGAGGACGATCTCGGACAAGGTCTCCATGTGCAACTACCAGGCCAATAGGCTGGTCTGCGAAGCCGCCGACCGAGCGATGCAGGTCCACGGCGGTATCGGCTATTCGCGCCACAAGCCCTTCGAGCATATCTATCGTCACCACCGCCGCTACCGGATCACCGAAGGAGCGGAGGAAATCCAGATGCGCAAGGTCGGCGCATACCTGTTCGGGTACCTGGGGCCGCGCAAAAGCCGTTTCGCCTGAAGCTCGTCCCCCGATTTATGTAATTCGTCGAGCCGATGCTTGACCCTCGATTGCGCATGGTCTCAGTCGCACCGCAAAACTTCGGGGACTGAGAACATGACACATCTATTCCGCATTGCGGCTGCCGGCCTGCTTGTATCCACCTCCAGCGTAGCGATCGCACAGGATGTTCCGATCATCCTTCCCGGCGCACCCGGCGAGAGCCCGCGCGTAATCGGCGAGGCGGAGGCCATCGCATTGTCCGACACGCGCTATTCGCCTGCCGACGTCTCGTTCATGCAAGGTATGATCGTCCATCACCGTCAGGCCGTCGATATGGCGCAGTTGGTCGACGACCGTACCAACAACGATGCCGTGACGAAGGTGGCGACCGGGATCCTGGCAACGCAGCGCGACGAGATCGCGTTCATGACGAAATGGCTCGAAGACCGCGGCGAGAAGGTGGCGATGAAGCACGCCATGGGTGGCAAGCCTATGGCGCACATGGGTCACACCGGACAGATGCGCGGCATGGCGACGCCGGAACAGATGAAAGCGCTTGCAGGTGCGAACGGCACCGAATTCGACCGCATGTTCCTCACGCTGATGATCGAGCATCACAAGGGCGCGCTCGATATGGTGAAGCAGCTGCATGATGCCCCCGGCAGCGCCTACGATCCGGTAATGTTCGAATTCACCAACGACGTGGTGAGCGACCAGCAGGCCGAGATCGACCGGATGAATGCGGTTCTGGCGAAACTTTCCACCGATCCGCGCGCCACGCTGGCGTCCGGTTTCCGCGATGCGGAAGAAGCGATCTCGAACCTGCGTCTGGTCGTCGCCCAGCCCAAGCCGGCAGGATTCTTCGACCCCGAGAATCCTGCCCAGCTACAGCCGCTGATCGAACAGGACGACGAGACATCGGACGACGACGCTTCGGAAGAGGAAGAAAGCGAGCCGCGATTCGGCAAGCGCGGTTCCTTGCTCAGCTTCGCGAGTACGGACATCGCTTTCTCGGGCGATATCATGGTGGCGGGAAGCTACCATGGCTTCAACGCCTATCGCCTGGGCGAAGATGGCGTGCCGCAGCTTATCAGCTCGACCGTATGCCCCGGCGGGCAGGGCGACGTTTCGATCGTCGGCGATCTGCTCGTAATGAGCGTCCAGGACAGCCGCGCACGCGTAGACTGCGGCCTGGAAGGCGTCACCGGGAAGGTCAGCGAGGAACGCTTCCGCGGCTTGCGGATTTTCGACATTTCCGACATCACCCGTCCGCGCCAGGTGGGGCAGGTCCAGACCTGCCGCGGCAGCCATACGCATTCGGTCGTGAGCGCGGACGACACGCGCATCGTGGTCTACAATTCGGGCACCAGCTACGTGCGCGACAATGAGGAACTGGCCGGTTGCTTCGACACGGCCGGCGACGAAACCGCGCTGTTCAGCATCGACGTGGTCGAAATTCCGGTCGCCGATCCGGCTGCCGCGCGTATCGTCGACAGTCCCCGGATCTTCGCCAGCGACGGACAGATCGGCGGCTTGTGGCGTGGCGGGAACCACGGCGAGGGGACGCAGGACACCAGCATGACCAACCAGTGCCACGACATCACGGTCTTCCCCGCGAAGAACCTCGCCGCGGGGGCCTGTGCGGGCAATGGCATCATCCTCGACATCTCGAACCCGATGCAGCCCACCCGGATCGACGACGTGACCGACAAGGGCTTTGCCTATTGGCATTCGGCGACATTCAACAACGACGGTACCAAGGTCCTGTTCACCGATGAATGGGGTGGCGGTGGCCGCCCGCGTTGCCAGGCCGGCGATCCGAAGAATTGGGGGGCGGATGCCTTCTATGCGATCGAGGACGGCAAGCTCGAATATCGC
>CAYOWF010000134.1:0-6354 GCA_964407585.1 uncultured Qipengyuania sp. | reverse complement strand
GCACCGCGATACGGCTGCGCAAATCGTTGAGGAGCAGCGTCTGCTGCGTTTCGGCAAGACCGATTTCCCACGGGGAGCCGGCGTGCGTCAGGCTGGTCAGCGGACTTGCGCCGGTGCCGCCCTCATAGCCCGAGATGGTGAGGTGATCGGCCTTCGACTTCGACACACCTGCGGCCACCGTGCCCACGCCGACTTCGGACACCAGCTTGACCGAGATACGGCTGTCGGGCTGGACGTTCTTCAAGTCGTGGATCAGCTGCGCGAGATCCTCGATCGAATAGATGTCATGGTGCGGCGGGGGCGAGATCAGGCCCACGCCCGGGGTCGAATGGCGCACCTTGCCGATGCGCTTGTCGACCTTGTGGCCGGGTAGCTGGCCGCCCTCGCCGGGCTTGGCCCCCTGCGCCATCTTGATCTGGATGTCGTCCGAATTGACGAGGTATTCGGTGGTCACTCCGAAGCGCCCGCTGGCAACCTGCTTGATCCGGCTGCGCATCGAATCGCCATTGTCGAGCGGCTGGAAACGTTCGGGCTCCTCGCCGCCTTCGCCGGTGTTGGAGCGCCCGCCCATCCGGTTCATCGCTATGGCGAGGGTCGAATGCGCTTCGTGGCTGATCGAGCCGAAGCTCATCGCGCCGGTGCTGAAGCGCTTGACGATCTCGCTGGCCGGTTCGACCTCGTCGATGGAAATCGGGCGATCGGCCTTCTTCAGCTCCATCAGCCCGCGGATGGTCAGCAGCCGTTCGGACTGCTCGTTCACGCTCTTGGCGAACTCGTCGTAATTCTTCGCGTCCGAGCCGCGGACCGCATGCTGCAGGTTGGCGATGTTCTGCGGGGTCCAGGCGTGGTCTTCGCCGCGGATGCGGTACTGGTAGATACCGCCGACATCGAGCATGCCCTTGTACAGCGGGCTGTCGCCGAACGCCTGCGCGTGGCGGCGCACGGTCTCTTCGGCCACTTCCTGCAACCCGATGCCTTCGATGGTCGTCGCCGTGCCCACGAAATAGGCGTCGACGAATTCCGATGACAGGCCGACCGCGTCGAAGATCTGCGCGCCGCAATAGGACTGGTAGGTCGAGATGCCCATCTTGGACATGACCTTGAGGATGCCCTTGCCCACGCCCTTGACGTAGTTCTTCTGCACCACGTCGGGGTCGAGCTCGGGCAGCTTGCGCGCACGCAGGTCTTCCAGCGTTTCGAACGCGAGATAGGGATTGATGCCTTCCGCACCATATCCGGCCAGCGCGCAGAAATGATGCACTTCGCGCGCTTCGCCGGTCTCGATCACGAGGCCCGTCTGCATGCGCAGGCCCTGCCGTACCAGCTGGTGGTGGACCGCCGCAGTCGCCAGCAGCGCGGGCATGGCGATACGTTCGGGCCCCTGATTGCGGTCCGACAGGATGAGGATGTTCGCGTCGCCCAGTACGGCCTCGGTCGCCGCCCAGCACATTTCCTTGAGCGCCATGGCCAGGCCGTCGGCACCCGTGCTCGCATCCCAGGTGATATCGATCGTGGCGGTGCGGAAGGCGCCATCCAGCGCCACTTCGACCGAGCGGATCTTCGCCAGATCCGTATTGGTGAGGATCGGTTGCGACACTTCGAGGCGCTTGTGCGTGCCCCCGTCGCGGCCGAGCAGATTGGGGCGCGGGCCGATCATCGACAGCAGGCTCATCACCAGTTCTTCGCGGATCGGGTCGATCGGCGGATTGGTGACCTGCGCGAAGTTCTGCTTGAAATAATCGTACAGCAGGCGGCTGCGCTGCGACAGCACGGCGATCGGCGTGTCGGTGCCCATCGACCCGATCGGGTCTTCGCCCTTTTCGGCCATGGGCTCGAGGAAGCGCTGGATGTCTTCCTGCGTATAGCCGAAGGCCTGCTGGCGATTGAGCAGCGCGATGTCGCTATCGGCGATTTCGGACAGGTCGGGCTCGATATGGTCGAGATCGGCGAGCTTGTACTGCGCCTTCTCCAGCCAGGCCTCGTAAGGTTCGGCCGCAGCAAGGTCGGCCTTCAGTTCCTCGTCGGTGACGATCCGGCCTTCCTCGAGGTCGATCAGCAGCATCTTGCCCGGCTGGAGACGCCACTTGCGGGTGATGTCCTGTTCCTCGAACGGCAGAACGCCGCTTTCCGAGGCGAGCACGACGAGGTCGTCCTTGGTGGTGCACCAGCGCGCAGGCCGCAGGCCGTTGCGATCGAGGCAGGCACCGATCTGGCGGCCGTCGGTGAAGCATACGGCCGCAGGGCCGTCCCACGGCTCCATCAGCGCAGCGTGATATTCGTAGAACGCGCGGCGCGCGGGATCCATCTGTTCGTTCTTCGCCCACGCCTCGGGCATGAGCATCATCATCGAATGCGCGAGGCTGTAGCCGCCGGTCAGCAGCAGCTCGAGCGCATTGTCGAGGCAGGCGGTGTCCGACTGGCCATGCGGGATCAGCGGCCACATCTTGTCGAGATCGGCGCCGAGCAGGTCGCTTTCCATCGTGCGGCGGCGCGCTTCCATCCAGTTCACATTGCCGCGCACCGTGTTGATTTCCCCATTGTGCGCCATGAAGCGATAGGGATGGGCGAGGCGCCAGCTGGGAAAGGTGTTGGTGCTGAAGCGCTGGTGGACGAGGCCGAGTGCCGACACGCAATCGGGATCGCGCAAATCGTCGTAGAAACTGCCGACCTGATTGGCGAGCAGCAGCCCCTTGTACACCACCGTGCGGCTCGAAAAGCTCGGGATATAGGCCTGGCTGAGGCCGGGGATGCCGTGCTTGGCCTCGAGCGCCGCGAGCGGATTCAGCGTCTGCTTGCGGATGACCACAAGCTTGCGCTCGAATGCGTCGGTGCTCGAACAGTTCGTCCCGCGCGCGATAACGCATTGGCGGATGACCGGCATGGAGGCGATGACCGCATCGCCCAGCCCGTCGAGCGTGGTCGGCACGTCGCGCCATCCCACGACGCGCTGGCCTTCCTTTTCGGCGAAGCGTTCGAGCTGGCTTTCGACGAATTGCCGTGCCTCTTCCTCTTGCGGGAGGAAACACATGGCCAGCGCATAATCTCCTTCTTCGGGCAGGTCGTAATCATGGGCTTCGGCCCATTTGCGGATCAGCGGGTCCGGCGTCTGGATCAGTATGCCCGCGCCATCGCCCAGCAGCGGATCCGCACCCACCGCTCCGCGATGGTCGAGATTGGCGAGGATGGTGAGGGCCTGCTCGATGATCGCATGGCTCTTCTTGCCCTTGATATGCGCGACCATACCGACGCCGCAGGCATCGTGTTCGTTGTGCGGATCATAGAGCCCCTGACGGTCGGGCCCCTGTCCGGGGGCATGATGAGCCTGAACCTGCATTCGCCGAAGCGTCCTCCTTGCCGGCGCTTCCCGCAATGGCCTGAAAGCCGGCACGGAAGCGCGGAAATTGTGCAACGCCGCAAGGGCGCTCGCCAAAATGTCGCGAGGCTTCCTATTGGAGGCAATAAAGAGTTTTTGCAACCAGACGGGGGTTTAGGAAAATTTCACCGGACCCAAGAATTGCCGATTCCTGCTGCATTGCACCATGACGAATTCGTATCCGCTGCGGCGGAACGGGGCCTAGTCGCGGCGGTTGACCTGGCCCAACCGTTCGAGAGCGCTGCGCAACGCGGCCTGCGCTTCGGTCTGTGAAGGGGGATCGGCCTCGCCCTCCTCGTCATACCCATGGTCTTCGGTCGGCGGGGTCGCGGGCATCCTCCGGCTCGCCTCGCGGCGCAGGAAGGCGATGACCGGATCGTCCGCGGCGGTCTCGCCCAGCTCTTCCGGTGCGGTTTCCTCATCAGGCTCTTCGGGTTCGCGAACCAGCGGTACGGTCTGCGGTGCGGGCTGGCGGGCGGCTTCCTCGCTGCCTGCAACCAGCTTCTTGTGCTGCTCCAGCGCGCCTTCGAGCCGTCCGAGCAGGTCCTCGAGGCTCATGTCGCCCATCGCCTCGCCGGTTTCGGAAGGTTCGATTGGCGTATCCGCTGCTTGGTCGGACACTTCGGAGTCCGGAGCGGCTCCATAGTCCTCTACCGGTTCGAACTCGGCCTCTTCGACTTCGGGCATCTCGACCTCGACCGGGTCGACCTCGTCGGGCACGTAGTCTCCGTCCAATTCGGCATAGACGGCATCGAAATCCTCTTCGGGCGTCGCGACCGGGATTTCCTCGAGCGAATATTCCGCTTCGTACTCCGGGTCCTCTTCGCCGGCTTCGTGCGCGCGTTCCTCTTCGGGCGGCGCGCTGATGGCGATGCCTTCTTCGCCGATATCCTCGCGCGCGGAGAAGACGCGGCGGCGGCGCGGCTGTTCGAATATCTCGTCTTCGGCGGAGGGTTCCTCCCAGCCGCTTTCGTCGCGCATGTCGAATCCGGGAGCGAATGCGCGGGGTGCGCTGGCGGCCGCAACACGTCCGGCCACGGCGATGCCGAGGAAGAAACCGAACAATCCGACCACCAGGGCCATGACCGCCACGCCGCCCGAACCCACCGGCGGGGCGAACATCGGGTGAAGCGCGTCGAGCTGCGTGCTGCGGGCGAGAAGCGCATGGATATGCGGCGGCATCAGCCACAGTGCGCCACCCAGCAGCAGCGCGAACCACGCCCCCACCATCGGCTTGAACCATGCCCTGCGCATCAGTCCGCTTTTCTCGATGCCGTCACTCATTCGGTTCCTGTCGGTACCCCTTGCATGCCCTTTTGCATGCGCGATGCGCCTCACGCGCTAGGCCCGCTTGGTTAATGTCTGCCTAACGATGCCCGTTCCGGGCCGTATATGCAATCTGCGAAAGGTTGCTCCCCGCCATGCCGTAACGGCAGATTTCCGGCGGTTGCGCGCCTTCCTTCCATGCGCCATGAGTCGCCGGCGCAAGCGCGGCCGGAGTCGCGCAAACGGCCAGATCACGAGGAGAGCGAGCAATGACCCCCCAGGATGTAGCAGCCAAGGTCGGCGAACAGGTCGGCACCAGCGAATGGGTCGAGATGTCGCAGGAACGCATCAACCAGTTCGCCGATGCCACCGGCGACCACCAGTTCATTCATATCAATGAAGAAGCCGCCAAGATGACCCCCTTCGGCGGCACCATCGCGCACGGCTTCCTGACGTTGTCGATGATCCCCTATCTCACCGCCAACAGCGATGTGCCGCGGGTCGACGGGATCAAGATGGCGGTCAATTACGGCGGCAACAAGACGCGTTTCATCAACCCGGTCCGCTCGGGCAAGCGCATTCGCGGCCACTGGAAGATGCTCGAAATGACCGAGAAGCGTCCCGGCCAGTGGCAGCAGACCATGGAAATCACCATCGAGATCGAAGGCGAGGACAAGCCCGCGCTGATCTGCGAATGGATGACCATGTATTTCGTCTGATTTCCCCTCTCCTCCCCGGAGAAATCGGACAGTTCTAGCAATTCAAGGAATTACCCATGCGTGACGCAGTCATCGTTTCCACCGCCCGCACCGGAATGGGCAAGGCCTATAAGGGGGCCTTCAACTCGACTCCGGGCGCAACGCTCGGCTCCTATGCGCTGAAGCCCGCGATCGAGCGTGCCGGCATCGACGCCGGCGAGCTGGACGACGTGCTGTGGGGCGCCGCACTGCAGCAAGGCGCGCAGGCCGGAAATCTCGCCCGCCAGGTCGCATTGCGCTCCGGCTGCCCGATCGGCGTGTCGGGCATGACCATCGACCGTCAGTGCTCCTCGGGATTGATGTCCATCGCCACCGCAGCCAAGCAGGTCATTACCGACCGCATGCAGATCGTCGGCGCGGGCGGACAGGAATCGATCAGCCTCGTGCAGACCAAGGAAATGCGCGTGATGCCCGATCCGGAACTGGTCGCGATGCATGGCGCCATCTACATGCCGATGCTCCAGACCGCCGAGACGGTCGCCCAGCGTTACGGCATCAGTCGCGAAGCGCAGGACGAATACGCCCTCCAGAGCCAGCAGCGCACCGCCGCCGCGCAGGAAGCCGGGCTGTTCGACGACGAGATCGTTTCGGTCAGCACCACGCACAAGGTGCAGAACAAGGAGACGGGCGAAATCTCCGATGCGGACGTCACGATCGCCAAGGACGAGGGCAATCGCCCCTCGACCACGCTCGAAGGACTCGCCTCGCTCCAGCCCGTCATGGGACCCGGCACATCGATCACGGCGGGCAATGCCAGCCAGCTTTCGGACGGTTCGGCTGCGGTCATCGTGATGGAAGCCAAGGAAGCCGAAAAGCGCGGCCTCAATCCGCTCGGCCGTTACATCGGCATGGCGGTTGCCGGGACCGAACCCGATGAAATGGGCATCGGCCCGATCTTCGCCATCCCCAAGCTGCTCGAACGCTTCGACATGAAGATCGAGGACATCGACCTGTGGG
>CAYOWF010000133.1:0-6426 GCA_964407585.1 uncultured Qipengyuania sp. | reverse complement strand
GTGAAGGACCGCGGCCAGATCTTCCGCGTCGAGGTCGACACGATCGAGCATATCGAGGCCGCCGGCGACTACATGTGCATCTACACCGGCGACAATTCGCTGATCCTGCGCGAGACGATGAAGGACCTCGAACGCCGCCTCGATCCGCGCACCTTCCAGCGCGTGCACCGCAGCACGATCGTCAATCTCGACCAGGTCCGCCAGGTGAAGCCGCATACCAATGGCGAATGTTTCCTCGTCCTGGATAGCGGCGCCGAGGTGAAAGTCTCGCGGAGCTATCGCGACGTCGTGGCGCGCTTCGTCCACTGATTTGCCTTTCGCCTGGCGTCCAGCAAGCTGAACCCGCTGCGGGTCGGCGGTTGCCCTTGCCGGGCCTCCAGCGGTCCGCTTAGGAGCACTCCATGTCATTCGAGCTTCCAGGTTTCGATCTCGACCGATTCGTCCGCGAGACGCTGGCGGAAGACCTCGGCGAGGGGCTTCCAGGCGGCGGGCACGATGTCACCAGCGAAAGCGTGATACCCGCCGAAGCGCGCTTTTCGGGCGTGATGGATACGCGCGATGCGATCCATGTGGCGGGCCTCCCCGTGGCCGAAGCCTTTTTCCGCGCGCTCGATCCCGCCATGCGCGTCGACATCCTCGTCGAGGAAGGGGCGCAGGTTCCCGCAGGCACCGATCTCATGCGGCTGGAAGGCAATGCGCGCGCCATGCTCACGGCCGAACGCGCAGCGCTCAATACGGTGCAGCATCTGTCGGGCATCGCCACCATGGTCGCAGATTATGTCGCCGCGATGGACAATCCCGATTGCACGCTTCTCGACACGCGCAAGACCATTCCCGGCCTGCGACACCTGGAAAAATACGCGGTGCGCATGGGCGGCGGGGCGAACCACCGTATGGGGCTGTGGGATGCGGCCATGATCAAGGACAACCACGTCCTCGTCGCCGGATCGGTCGGCGAGGCCGTGCGTCGCGCCGTCGAGGCGGGCGTGAAGGACATCATCTGCGAGGTCGATCGCACCGACCAGATCGAGCCCGCGCTGGAGGCCGGGGCCACCCGGCTGCTGCTCGACAATATGGAGCCCGATACCTTGCGCGAGGCCGTGGCGCTGGTCGCCGGCCGCGTGCCGACCGAAGCCAGCGGCGGCATCGACCTAGAAACCATTCGCGCCAAGGCTGCAACCGGGGTCGATTTCGTATCGGTCGGCCGCCTGACCCAGAGCGCCCCGGCAGCGGACATAGGTCTGGACTTTACCCCCTTGTAAAAATGTAGCATTCCTCCTGCGGGACAGAGGGGAGAATGCGGCCATGCGGCCAAGACCGATAAAGACGTTCGAACTGCTTTATTTCGGGGTCATTGCGCTTTACCTGGCCAATTCGGTGCGCGATTACGACGCGCTCAAGCAAAGCGCGGGAAGCGACCTGACGCGCCGCGGGCTGGACCCGGATACGCTGCTGGTGACAACCATCGCATTGCTGGTCGGGCTGATGTTCGTCCTGATGTTCATGGTGGCGCGTTTGCGGATCGGTTTCGTCCGCTACCTGCTGGTCGCGATGGTGCTGTGGCAGGGCTGGAACCTGTCGGGCGTACTCGCGGAGGAGCAGGGCGGCAGCATCATCGTCGGTCTCGCGTCGGTCGTGCTGCAGGCGATAGCGGTGGCCTTTACCTTCCTGCCCGCCTCCAATCGCTGGTTTGCGGGTACCGAAATCCCGCCCGGCGACAATCCCTAGCCGTCTCGCCAGTTGGGCCGCGGCCCTGGCGCTCGGCACGCCTGCTGCCGCGCAGGCCCAGGCCTTCCAATGCGCGCTCCCGGCAGAGGTCCGCGTCCCGCGGGTAGAGAGCGAGACGCCGCGGCGCCTGCCCGTCACCGGCTATACGCTGGCTTTGAGCTGGGCGCCCGAATTCTGCCGGTTTCGCGAAGATGACAGCCGGCACGCACGCCAGTGTTCGGGAAGAAACGGGCGCTTCGGCTTTACCGTCCACGGCCTGTGGCCGGACAGCGGCAGGGGCTGGCCGCAATGGTGCGGCGGAACCAACCTGCGTGCGGCAGAGCTGCGCAGGAATCTCTGCATCAGCCCCGATGCGCGGCTCATTGCCCGACAGTGGGAAAAGCACGGGACCTGCATGGCGCGCCGCCCCGAAACCTATCTCAAGGTCACGCGCATCCTCTTCGGCGGCCTGCGCTGGCCCGATTTCGTGCGCATCAGCCGCGAGGACGATCTGACCGCGGGCACGATCCGCACGCGCTTCGCCGACGCCAATCGCGGCTGGTTTCCCGAGGCCATAGGCGTCCACCTCGACCGCAGGGGCTGGCTGGAGGAACTCCGCCTCTGTTACGACAGGCGCTTCATGCCCAAAGCCTGCGACCGGCGAAGGTTCGGCGCCGAAGACGACGAACCCGCGAAAATCTGGCGGGGGCTTTAGCGGGTCCGCTTGGGTCCGCAATTGCTTGGAAAGCTGTCATCTTGCGTATCGCTGTTTGCCTCAATCGCGATTGCTCGACATGTTCGCTCGGTCATTACCGTAAACGCGGAGGCAGACAATGAAGATGCACATAAAGAGTGTGATGGTGAATGATCAAGCAAGGGCTCACAAGTTCTACACCGAGGTGCTTGGATTCAAGACAAAGCACAACATAGAGTTGGGTGAGCATCGGTGGCTTACATTGGTGTCCGCCGAGGAGGAGGACGGAGTTGAACTGGCGCTGGAGCCAAACGAATATCCCGCTGCAAAAGCGCTCCAAGCGGCCCTTGAGAAGGACGGTATTCCGTGGACGCAATTCAGCGTGACGGACGTCCAAGCGGAATATGATAGGCTGCAGCATGCGGGTGTCACATTTACCGGCCCACCGATGGAGGCTGGGGGTTTCACGTTCGCAATCTTCAACGATACTTGCGGCAACTTGATACAGTTGATTGAAGTGAAGGAATGAAGGTCCGCCAGCGGGTAGTCGGCGGAAGGGCAGCCTATCTCCGCTCCCTGAAAAACTGCTGCAACAGGTCCGCCGACCGCGCCTCGCCCATTCCGGCGTAGACCTCCGGCCGGTGCAGGCATTGATCCTGCTCGAAGACGCGCGCGCCGTGCTCTACCGCGCCGCCCTTGGGATCGCTGGCACCGTAATAGAGCTTGGCCAGGCGCGCATGGACGATCGCACCGGCGCACATCGCACAGGGCTCCAGCGTGACCCACAGCTCGCAGTCGGTCAGACGCTCCTGGCCCAGCGCTTCGGCGGCCCGGCGAATCGCCAGGATTTCGGCATGGGCGGTCGGATCGCAGGTGTCGCGCGGGGCATTGTGCGCCTCTGCGATCACCTCTCCGCCGCGCGTGACGACCGCGCCCACCGGCACCTCTCCCGCGGCCGCGCTGGCTTCGGCCAGTTCGAGCGCGCGCTTCATCGGTTGCGGAAGGGTCCAGCCTGTCATAGCAGCGCCTCGCTAGCCCGCAGGCTTCGGGGGCGCAACGTGCTTGACGATTCGCACCCTCGCCGCTATGCGCGCCGCTTTCCGGGAATAATGAGCCCCGCACCGCATCTGCGGCCAAGGGAACTCGCCCGCCCATTCGAACGAAGAGACTTATCATGTCGCGTATTTGCGAACTCACCGGCAAGGGCCGCCAGGTCGGCAACAATGTGAGCCACGCCAACAACAAGACCAAGCGCGTCTTCCTGCCGAACCTGCAGAACGTCACGCTGATGAGCGAAAAGCTGGACCGCAGCTTCAAGTTCCGCGTTTCGACGCAGGGCCTGCGTTCGGTCGAACACAATGGCGGCCTCGACAACTGGCTCCTGAAGACCAGCGACGAAAAGCTGTCGGCCAACGCTCTCAAGGTGAAGCGCGAGCTGAAGAAGGCCGCCGCCGCTTCCTGATAGCCGGCGGCGCTTCGGCGCTTTCCCTCCAGGGATAATCAAAAGGCGCGTGGGGACTACCTGCGCGCCTTTTGCCGTGTCCGGTCCCAGCGCAACTTCAGCATGAGCGTGCGCTGGTAGCTGGCGAAATTGTCGTCCGATATGAGCCAGAAATCCCACTGGTCCGGGCTGTCCTCGATTACCGCCAGCCCTTCGAAATTGTCGTTCGGGAGCGGCGCGTCGATTTGCGCGAGGAGCATGCTCTCGAGGGTGGCACCGGCGGTAATGTCGTCTGGATCGGCGATCACGATCAGTGCGGGGAAGCGCGGCGGGATCCCCCAGTCGAAGCCTCGCAGCAGGACCGCGATACGCCCGTCGGGCAGGAGCGCGGCATCGGACGGGCGAAATCCGTCGCGGGCACGGAAGGTGAAGCCGATGGGGCGCCCACCTTTAACCGGGTCCCGGAGGAACAGCAGGGCATTGTGCAGCGCCTCACCCGAAGCACGCTCCTCGATGACGATGAATCGTCCGTCCTCTAGGCGCACCATCGCCTCGGGCCCCGAATTGCTGCCCCAGTTCTTCATTTCGGGAGGGCGCACGGCATCGCGGCGGTTCATCTTCGGGCCGAGTGCAATGATCTCCTGTGCCCATTCGAGACCTGCCCACAGTTCACCGGATTGCGGGTCGATAGTGAGCGATTCGACATCCACCGACATCTTGTCGACCTGGCGATGCGAGAGGAACGGCGCGAGTGCGATCTCTTCCTGCGGATGGTCCGGCCGCGCAAAGGTCATCAGCCTGCCCGCATCGCTCGCCGAAGCGAATCTTCCCGATGGTTGCAGGACGAGCGAGGAGAACCCGCCGAAGTGATCGTTGTCGCTCGCCAGGACCCAGGCGCCCTCGAGCGTCAAAGGCCCAGCTTCCAACCGTTCCACGTCGAGCGCGCTCACCAGTACCGGAGAGGTATAGTCGCCGGGCGGAATTTCGCTGCGCACGAAGGTGCCGGGTGCCAGGCCGAGGGCGACGAGCCCTGCGAGAATTTTCCGCTTCATGCCCATGGGTGTTGCGCAGCTAGTCTGTCGCGATTCTGAGCGAAAGTCCGTTCACGGCATCGGCGGCAGGAACAGCAGCGGATCGAGCCGCCTGTCGCGCCACACGAGGCTCCAGTGCAAATGCGGGCCGGTGGCGCGGCCCGAAGAACCGATGAGGCCCAGCGGCTGGCCCTGTTCCACCCTTTGCCCTTCGCGCACCAGCAGGGCGGAGGAATGGAGGAAGGCGCTGTTGAGGCCCTGCCCGTGATCGATGATGAGCAATTGCCCTTCGAGGCTGAAATCGGGTTCGGCCAACACCACGATGCCGTCGGCCGGAGCGACATAGGTGGTCCCCGCCCCGCCTGCGATATCGAGACCCGAATGGTAGCTTCCCGGTTCGCCGCGATAGATGCGTTGCGAACCGAAGCGACCGGAGATCCTGCCGGTGACCGGCCAGATGAAATCCTGCCGCCAGCCCTTGGCCCCGGTTTCCTCTTGCCGCGCGGTCCAGATCGCTTCGAGTTCCGGACGGCGGCGGCGCATGAAGCTTTCCGAAGCACCGCCAGCCCGGCGCGCGACGTTCACATGTTCGATGTCCCAATCGCGCGGTGCGATATCAAGCCGTTGCGTGCTGGTCCGGCCTTCGCGCGACGTAAGGACCAGCACCGCTTCGCCGGATGCGTCTCGGTCGATACCCGCAAAAAACGCCCGGTCCTGCGCATCGAACGCAAGCGGTTCGCCGTCGAGCGTCGCCGACACGGTTCCGGCCGGGGCCACTCCGCGGATCCAGCCGCCCTGCTCGTATTGGCCTTCCAGCGTCGCAGGGGCGGGCGCCAGATCGGGCATCGCCGGCTTTTCGCGGGGCGTCGCATCGGGGATCGGACTGGGGACGGATTCGGTGCGCGCCTCTACAGGTGGCGCCTGTTCCGGCGCGGTCATGATGTCGGCCTGCGGTGTCGACACCGCGCAACCGGCAAGAAGAAGGAAAAGTGGCGCGACCCGGCTGGGCCTCACGGCTTCAGCCGGTCGGTGGCGAGCTGCGGAGTGGCATAGGCCTCCTGGTGCTCGACCGACCAGTAACGCAATTCTTCGAGCGGAATGGGCACACCGCTCGCGCCGCAAAAGACGTGTTGCCCGGCACGCAGCACGCGAAAGCCATTGGGACCGTATTGCAGCTTGGCCTCGCCCGAAGCGGGGCCGGAGTTCTTGTTCATCAGCATGCATTCGCCTTTAGCAGCATGGGCCTATTCGAACAAATCGTCCTGCGCCGGTGGCGTTCCCCTGGATGGGGACTTGCGCTTCGGGGCAGGCTTGGTCGCGGGAGCGGGCTTGCCGCCGGTCGAAACCGCCAAATCGCCGTCGCGGAACTTGAGCGTCAAAGCCGGGTGCTTCGCCGCCTCGACCATGTCGGTCAGCGTGCCTTCGGGCCCGATCACACGCACATAGCCGCGCTTCAGGACATTGTCCGGATCGAGCGAGGTCATCAGGCGCGCGACTGCCGAAAGCCGCTCCTGCGCCTGTGCGACCCGGCTCCTGAGCAACGGCGCATTGAG
>CAYOWF010000132.1:0-6430 GCA_964407585.1 uncultured Qipengyuania sp. | reverse complement strand
CAGCGCGTCTACCAATTCCGCCACGCCCGCAAACCGCAAAGCGAGGCTGTGCGCCGAGGGGGACCCGCCGCGCATATAGGCGCGTGCCTCTAGTCGGATGCGGCGAAAAGGGCAAGCGCGGCGACGGGGCAACGTACGATTGGGGAACAGCCACATGCGGCAGGGCGTTTTTCCAGGTGAAAGGATCGCAATCATGAGCGACTACGAGACACCGAAAATACCACCGGCGACACCGCCGGTAATCGACCCCGATGCCGATCCCGCAACCGCTGCCGAAATGGAAGAGGACGGCAACTCGGAAGGGGATGTTCCCGCCGAAAGAAAGGAACAGGATGATCTCGACACCGAAACCGAGAGTGCGATGCGCCCTGCCATGGACGGCGGACGTGACGGCGAAGGCGAACGGGCGATGGATATCGCCACCATGCTTCCGCCGGATTGAGGAGAAGAGCGATGGCAACACAACCTGATCCAGACACCATCGAACCGGGCGCCCCGCCCGAAATGCCACCCGGCGGACTGCCGGACGAAGCACCGATGCAGGAGCCGCCGGGCATCGAGCCGGTCCAGCCCGATCACGACGATCCGGGCCGGAGCCCCATCGAGACGCCTGAGCCCGATTAATCTTGCCGGAGGGCGCGCCTGCCAGTAGAGGCGCGCCCCATGAGCGAAGACACCAACACAGACGACAAGCCCCAGACCCCGCCCCTGCAGCTTTCGGTCAATCCGAAGAGCGAGCATTTCGACGTGAAAGTGCTGGAGCGTGGTGTAGGCATACGGTTCAAGGGCCGGACCCGTACCGATATCGAGGAATACAACATTTCCGAAGGCTGGGTCCGGGTGCAGGCGGGCAAGACCGTCGATCGCAAGGGCAACCCGCTGACGTTGAAGCTCAACGGCCCGGTAGAGGCCTGGTTCGAAGATCTCGGCGACGATCCGCCGGTCGCCAAAGCCGGCTGAACGAGGGCGCTTTCCCGGCCGGCGGCGCATCCCGCGGGGCCGGGTTCCATGGATTGCATCCTCCGCGAACGGGCGTCCACCCTTGCCAAAGCGCCGCTTTGCGCCCACCTGCCCGCGAGGCAAGATCATGACTGCAACCGAGAAACCCACCGTCATCATCATCGGCCGACCGAACGTCGGCAAGTCGACGCTGTTCAACCGGCTCGTCGGCAAGAAGCTTGCGCTGGTCGACGACCAGCCGGGGGTGACGCGCGACCGCCGCATGGGCGACGCCGAGATTGCGGGTCTGGAATTCACCATCGTCGATACGGCGGGCTGGGAGGACGAAGATCCCGACAGCCTCCCCGGCCGGATGCGCAAGCAGACCGAGGTCAGCCTCGAAGGTGCGGATGCTGCGCTGTTCGTGGTCGATGCGCGGGCGGGCCTGACGCCGCTCGACGAGGAGATCGGTCGCTGGCTGCGCGGGCAGGACGTGCCTGTCGTGCTTGTGTGCAACAAGGCCGAGGGCAAGGCCGCCGAAGCGGGTATCCTCGAAAGTTATAGTCTCGGTCTTGGCGAGCCGATGGGCATCTCCGCCGAACATGGCGAAGGCATCGCAGACCTGTTCTCCGGTCTGTGGCCGATCATCGGTGCGAAATCCGAAGCGGCGGAAGCCGCTGCCGAACTCGAGGCCGAACTGGACGAGGAAGATCTTTCCGGCCCGCTCAAGCTTGCCATCGTCGGTCGGCCGAATGCGGGCAAGTCGACGCTGATCAACCAGCTGCTGGGCGAAGACCGGCTGCTGACGGGTCCGGAAGCGGGCATCACGCGCGATTCGATCGCCGTCGACTGGGACTGGTTCGACCCCAAGGCGAACGAGCAGCGTCAGATCCGGCTGATCGACACCGCCGGGATGCGCAAGCGCGCCAAGGTGACCGAAAAGCTGGAAAAGCTCTCGGTCGCCGATGCGCGCCGCGCCATCGACTTCGCCGAAGTCGTCGTGCTGCTGCTAGATGCGACCAAGGGGCTGGAACACCAGGACCTCAAGATCGCCAGCCAGGTGCTCGAGGAAGGTCGCGCATTGGTCGTCGCCATCAACAAATGGGACATCGCCGAGAACGCATCCTACCTGTTCAACGGCATCCGCGAAGCGTTGAATGAAGGGCTCAGCCAGGTGCGCGGCGTGCCGCTATTCGCCGTGTCGGCCAAAACCGGAAAGGGGCTCGACACCATGTTGTCTGCCGCCTTCGAAATTCGCGAGGCATGGAGCCGCCGCGTGCCGACGGCCGCGCTCAACCGCTGGTTCGACGATGCGCTGGCCGCAAACCCGCCGCCGGCGCCGGGCGGTCGCCGCATCAAGCTGCGCTACATTACGCAGGCAAGCGTCCGCCCGCCGCGCTTCGTGGTCTTCGGGACCCGCCTCGACGACCTTCCCAAGAGCTACGAGCGCTATCTCGTCAACGGTATCCGCTCCAAACTCGGCTTCGAGGCGGTGCCTGTGCGCGTGGTGCTTAAAAGCCCGAAGAACCCCTATGATTCCAACCGCGGCGGCGGCGGCAAGTTCAGCGGCGGTGAAGGCCGTGATTGAACCGCTGTTGTTCATCCCCGGTGTCGAGCTGCTCGAGCGGACCAGCTCGTCCATCCGCGTCCAGAACGTGGTCCAGCTTTCCATGGCCCCCGCCTTCCTGCTTGCCGGGATCGGTGCGGTGATGAACGTCATGACCAACCGGCTCATCTGGGTGGCCAACAAGATCGAGAAGATCCTCAAGGCAAGCAAGGCCGATGAAGCCAACGACCTTATCGCCGAACTTCCGGCACTCGAAAAGCGCCGCCTTCATGCCCAGCGCGCTGTGATGCTGAGCACGGCAGCCGCCTTCACCATCAGCATCGTTATCATGCTGCTGTTCGTCAGCGCCTTCGTGAAGGCGCCGCTCGGTACCTTCGTCGCCTTCATGTGGATGCTGACCATGGGCTTGTTGATGGCCGGCCTCGCTTCCTTCCTGCTCGAAACGCGCGTGGCGGCACGGCGCAATCGCGAACGCATGGACGAGCGCACCTACGGTCCCTGATTTGGCCGACTCGGCCCGGTGGTGATAAGGCGGCAAGAGAAAAAAATGGAGATCATGGGTCGCCGAAGGAGACCGACCATGAAAACCGTTGCAACTCTAAGTCTCGTCCTTGCAATTCCGCTGGCGCTGTCCGGCTCGATGCCAGCACCGACATCGGCAGCGCTCTCGGATGCCCAACTTGCCGCGCTCGACCCGACCCTTCCGGGCCGAAAGGCCTGCCGGGGGTTCTTCGCCGGTGCGGACGCGCTCGACAAGCGCCTGGCTCTGGCGCAGTCCTACGGCGCGGCGCAACTCGCCACCTCGGCCGCTATCGGCCTCATCGGCAACACGGGACGCTACGACCTTCCTGCGACTGGCCTCTCCGGTCAGGCGCGAAGCTATTTCGACCAAGGCATCGCGCTGACTTACGGCTTCAACCACAAGGCCGCCATCCGGTCCTTCCGCGAAGCCGCACGTCTCGCCCCCGAATGCGCGATGTGCTGGTGGGGCGTAGCGCTTGCCAACGGCCCGAACATCAATGCCGGGATGGACGATGCCGCGAACCGCGATGCGCTTGCAGCGCTCGAACGCGCCACCCGGCTCGCTGCCGATGCCAGCGAGACCGAGCGGACCATCATCGCCGCGCAAAAACAGCGCTATTCGGTCGACGGGGACCGCGCCGCGCTCGATGCGCAATATGCCGATGCCATGGCCGCGCTTGCCGATGCCAATCCCGCGAACGACGATCTGCAGATCCTCGCTTCGGAAGCGGCGATGAACACGACGCCGTGGAACTACTGGACCCAGGACAAGCAGGCCCAGCCGCGGATCGGCAAGGCCGTTTCGCGCATCGAGACCGTGCTCGCGCGCAATCCGCAGCACCCGCAGGCCTCGCACCTGCTCATCCACCTGCTGGAGAATGGACCCGACCCCAAGCGTGCCGAAGCGGCGGCAGACGAGCTCAACCGCAGCGGGCCCCGCGCGCTCGGTCACCTCGTCCACATGCCCGCGCATATCTATTACCGGATCGGGCGCTATGCGGACTCGATGGAGGCCAATATCGCGGCCGCCCGCGCGGACGAAGCCTATCTCGCGAGCGCGCCGCAGGATGCGCTGTATCGCTATGGATATTACCCGCACAACGTCCACTTCCTGCTGACCAGTGCGCAGATGGTGGGGAACATGAACGCGGTCGCGAGCGAGACCGCACGGCTCCAGGCCATCCTCGATACGGATATCGCCAAGGAACTGGCGTGGGTGCAGGCGATCCATGCCGCGCCGCATTTCGCACTGGCCCAGACGGGTTCGCCGCAGGCGATCCTCGGGCTGACGGCGGAAAAGTCGGAACTCGACTATGTCGATGCCATGCGGCTCTATGCACGGGCCGTCGGCCATGCCCTGGCCGGTGACAAACGCGCTGCGGAGGCGACGATCGCCGAAATCGAGGCTCTGGTGGAAGCTCCGGGTGTCGTGGCCATGACCGAGCAATTCTTCCCCGCGCCCGATCTCGTAAAGCTCGCCGCCATCGCTGCACGCGGGCGACTGGCTCTGGCTTCGGGCGATCCGGCGTCTGCCGTTCGGTTCTTCGAACTGGCCGAAAGCATCGAAGCGACCATTCCCTATTCCGAACCGCCCTTCTGGTATTACCCCGTCGCCCAATCGCGCGGCGCTGCGCTTTACAAGCTCGGCCGTCACGAAGAGGCAGTGGAGGCTTTCCGCAAGGCGCTGTTCCAGGCCCCGAACAACAGCTGGGCCCTCTATGGCCTGTCCAAGGCGCAGGCAGCCGCGGGCAACAGGATGGAAGCGCGGGCGGCCAAGGCCAAGCTCGACGAAATCTGGCAGGGCGAAGCCGGCTGGCTTTCGATGGAGCGGCTCTGACACGGCCATCGGCTCGGCTCGAAAACAGGGCTGTTCGGGGACGGATTGACGCTACGGCAAGGCCGCATGCGGACGGTTGTCTTCGGTTCATATACGCCTGCGCATGCCCCTTCCCGCTTCAGAGGAGACATGCCATGCCGCGCATAGAAATCGCTTTGACATCGCGTTACGACGAGAAGGGAGAGACGGTCACCATCGAGGCATTGGACGTCCCGACCGCACTTATGATCACCGATATCAACGTACCCGCCGGAAGCGCCGAGTTCTGGCAGGGCAGTCGGCGGCTCGGGCGCCTGACCAAGCATGGCGGCAATCATGCGACATTCTGGGAATTGGGCTGAGCCGAAGCCTCCAGCTTGCCTGGTAGGATCGGATTCCTCCCGCATAAGCGAAGGGGCGGCACCTCGCGGCACCGCCCCTTCATTCGTCTCTTGGTGCGACTGACGTCAATCGAGTTTCATCTGGAGGCCCCGCAGCAGGTAGGTCCCCTTGATCTTGCGGATCTTGTTGTAGACCTCGCGAACGGTCTGGTTGCTGCTTTCCTGATTGGCTTCGCCCCAGGCCGCGATGAATTCGTCATAGCGTTCCTTACTGGTATTCAGAGCGGCCATGTCCGGATAGTTGACCCGGAGCACCAGATTCACCTCGTTGCTGCCGTATGGAACAGTGTAGATTCCATAGCTCGTAATCGTACCCAGTTCCTTGGACACTTCGTTCGCTTTGACCCAGGTCTGCTTCAGGCCTTCGAGGTAGTAATCGAGCTGCCCTTCATCGACCTTGACATAGGTCAGTTCGATTACCTGCTCTTCGGGCTGATAGTCTTCCCAGACTTTCAGCTGCGAACTGGCAGGTACCGCGGTTGTCATCATAGCAGCAGCCGCTGCAAGACCGGCGTATTTTAGAGCTTTCATCACGTGCAATCCCCCATTCGTTGGTACAAGCGACCCACGATACCGGGAAGTTGCGAACCCATTATGGTTTCCGCCCAGGCCGCATATGGCTGGCCTGAGTTAACGAATGAGTCAAATCGTTTCTTGAAATGCAACGCCATCGGGCGATGCAGGAAAGGTCACCCCTCCTCGCCCTCTCCCGCGGGTTTGGAGTTGAGCTGGACGTAATTGTGCAGGCCCATCCGTTCGATCATGTCGAACTGGGTTTCGAGGAAGTCGACATGCTCCTCCTCGCTTTCGAGGATGCGTTCGAAAATCTCGCGGCTTGTGTAGTCGCGCACCTCTTCGCAATGGGCAATGGCATCTTTCAGCAGCGGGATGGCCTCCATCTCGACCGCGAGGTCAGCCTTGAGGATTTCCTCGACCGTCTCGCCGACCTTCAGCTTGTGGATTGCCTGGAAATTCGGGAGCCCGCCGAGGAAGAGAATGCGCTCGGCCAGCACATCCGCATGCTTCATCTCGTCGATGCTTTCGTGCCGTTCGTATTCGGCGAGCTTGGTCACCCCCCAATCGTGGAGGACGCGGTAATGCAGCCAGTATTGGTTGATCGCGGTCAACTCGTTGGTGAGCGCCTTGTTGAGAAATTCGATAACCTTGGGATCGCCCTTCATGGCA
>CAYOWF010000131.1:0-6449 GCA_964407585.1 uncultured Qipengyuania sp. | reverse complement strand
CATGAAGACTTTCGTCAGCGGCGCGTCCGTGAGCGCGCTTGCCATTGCCATAGCAGCACCGGCCTCAGCCCAGGAAACGACCAATGCAGCCCAGCAGGGCGCGACTCCGAAACGCCAGGGCGGCGTCCAGACCATCGTCGTCACCGCGCAGAAGCGTAGCGAAGACCTGCAGGATGTACCCGTTTCGGTCTCCGCGATCGGCGCCGAACAGCTCGAAGAACTCGCGATCGACACGTTCGAGGATTACCTCGAGCAGCTTCCCACGGTCACCGCTGGAGGCAGCGGGCCCGGACAGAGTACCATCTATATTCGCGGCCTCGCCTCGACCACGCCCAACCTCACCACCGCCGGTGTCGCGGGTCTTGCACCGAACGTCGCACTCTATCTCGACGAACAACCGCTGTCCCAGCCGGGACGTAACCTCGACGTCTACGCTGCCGACATGGAGCGTATCGAGGTCCTCTCCGGCCCGCAGGGTACGCTGTTCGGTGCCAGTTCGCAGGCAGGCGTCGTTCGCCTCATCACTGCCAAGCCCTCGCTTTCCGGCTTCGACATGAGCGCCGATGCAGGCCTTTCGTTCACCAAGGGCGGTGACCCGAGCTACAAGGGCGAAGTCATGGTCAACCTGCCCGTGGCGGACAGCATCGCGCTGCGCGCCGTGGCCTATTACGACCACCAGGGCGGCTATATCGACAACGTTCCCGGCACGCAGGACCTCACGGAAAGCGCCCGCTTCCGGCCGGAAGGCACCGTTCGTTCGAATGGAGTTCCGGTGAATGCCCTTCGCGCAGGGTTCCAGGCCGATGCCGATCTTTCGGACGTCACCTTCATCGCAGCCGACAATGCCGAGCTGGTCGAAGACGATTTCAACGACACGCAGTACATGGGCTTCCGCGGCACCGCACTGTGGGAAATCACGCCCGACTGGAGCGTGACCCTGGCGCACACGCGCCAGCAGGTCGACAGCGACGGCGTGTTCTTCGCGGATCCCGAACTCGACGGTCTCGACGATCTCGAAATCCAGCGCTTCGACGAAGACAAGCTGGAAGACGAATTCTCCAATACCGCATGGACCATCGAGGGCCGTCTCGCCATGCTCGATATCGTCTACACCGGTGCCTATACCGACCGTACGACGGAACAGAAGGTCGATTACACGGACTATCTGTTCGTCGGCCAGTACCTGCCCTACTATATCTGTGACGGCAGCGTGACCTATCCCGGCAGCGCCGATCCCAGCGGCACCTGCTATGCGCCCAACCTCAACGTGGATTCGCTGAGCAATACGAAGGTCTTCACCAACGAGTTCCGTTTCAGCACCGATGCGGACCATTGGATCCGCACCACGGGCGGTGTGTTCTTCTCGGACCTCGAACTGGAAGAGCGCAACAACTTCAATTACCCCTCGAACACGCTTGCCGACCCGTTCGGCGAGTTCAAGCCGAACTTCCCCTTCCCCGGTTTCAACACCGATCCGGGACCGTTCGCGCCGGAAACGATTTTCCGCAACGACATCCGCCGCACCGACAAGCAGTTCGGCATCTTCGGTGAAACCAGCATCGATATCGTACCCGACCTGCTCACCATCACCGGCGGCATTCGCTACTACAATGTCAGGGTGGATTTCGAAGGCAGCGCCAACTCGAGCTTCTGCAACAGCTTCAGCGCGGAAGACCAGGATGCCTTCGGCACGAACATCTCGGACCTGTACGACGGTGACGGGCAATTCACCTTCATCGGAAGCTGCGATCCGGCGCTGCGCCAGACCTTCAGCGTCAACGACACCTTCCAGGACCTTCTCGATGCAGGCCTGAGTGCGTCGCAGGCACGCCTGGTCTTCAATGCCGTTCGCGCGCCAGATGAAGCCAAGGCCGAAGGCGTGATCTACAAGGGCACGCTGACGGTGACACCGACGCCCGACCTGATGTTCTATGCGACCTATTCGGAAGGCTTCCGTCCCGGACTTCTCAACCGGCCCGGCGGCGCGACCAATGGCGCAGGATTCACCGTGCCCTTCGAGCTCGATACCGACGAGGTGAAGAACTACGAAATCGGCTGGAAGACCGAGTTCGCCGACGGTCAGGTACGCCTCAACGGCAGTGCCTTCTACGTCGACATTGCGCGTTTGCAGACCACGATCTTCGATCCTTCGATCACCAACCTGTTCTTCTCGGCGAATGCCGCTGATGCGGAGATCAAAGGTGTCGAAGCCGATTTCACCGTGGCACCCTATGCGACGCCGGGACTCACCTTCTCGGGCGCTTTCTCGATCCTCGACACCGAGATCACCGATGTGCTCATCCCGACCGACGACGTGGTGGTGGGCGAGGAACTCGCCTTCGCTCCCTCGTTCCAGGGCAATCTGCGGGCACGCTACCAATGGGCGCTTTCGGCCGATTGGGAGGCGTTCATCCAGCCGCAGGTGACGCATTCGGCATCGAAGTTCACCGACGTGATCGAGATCAACAAGCTCGAACTCGACAGCTACACGATCTTCGACCTTTCGCTCGGCGTGAAGGGTCGCCAGTGGAGCTTCGAGCTGTTCGGCGACAACCTGTTCGACGAACGCGCCCAGATCTCCGGCAACTACGTGAACGATCGCCCGCGTATCGCGACCAACCGTCCGTTGACGGTCGGCCTGCGCGTCGGTTTCGATTACTGATCCGGACCCGATAGACACACTCAAGGCGGCGGGAGCGGGCTTCGGCATCGCTTCCGCCGCTTTTGCTTGGTAGGGCGCGGATATGGAAGCACGCGAAGACATGTTGAAAGCGGCGCAGGCCGCACTCCAGTCGGGCGATTTCGCGCGCGGCAGGCAGCTGGCGGGGGACATCCTCGCCGACAGCCCGGAGAATGCCGAAGCGCTCTACATGGCCGCCGTCGCCGCACGCTACCTGAAGGATTTCACCGAGGCCGCGGACTTCCTGCGGAAGCTCCACACGGTCATGCCCGAATATGGCCGTGCCTGGCAGGAAGCAGGACACCTTGCACGGGCCCAGGAGCGCACCGAAGAGGCGATCGGCGCCTACACGCGCGCCACGCGCTTCAATCCCGCGCTCGATGCCAGCTGGCGCGCCCTGGCGGAGCTGCTTGCTCAGACTAACCGCATGGCCGAAGCCCGGTCCGCACAGGCCCAGGCGCAACGCATCGCGTCGCTGCCGCGCGAGCTGGTCGCCGTGACCCATCACCTCCACGAAGGCCGGCTGCTGCGCGCAGAGGAAATCTGCCGCCACTTCCTGCGGACGAATCCCAGGAACGTCGAAGGCATGCGGCTGCTCGCGCAGATCGGGATCAAGCTCGGCATTCTCGACGATGCCGAGTTCCTGCTCGACAGCGCCAGGACGTTCGAACCCGACAATGTCCAGGTGCGGCTCGACTATATCGACGCGCTCCGCCGCCGCCAGAAATACGAACGATCGCGCGAAGAGGCCGAAGCGCTGCACGAGCTCGACCCCGCAAACCCCCTGTTCCAGTCGCATCTCGCCATCGAAAGCATGCAGACGGGCGATTACGACCGCGCCTTCGAGCTGTTCGATGCGGTGCTCGAAAAGCTGCCCGAAGACCCGGCGACGCTGACGAGCCGCGGTCACGCGCTGAAGACGACCGGCAAGCAGGAAAAGGCCGTCGAAAGCTATCGCGCGGCCTATGCGGCGAGGCCGGACCATGGCGATGCCTATTATGCGCTCGCCAACCTCAAGACCTACCGGTTCGCGGACGAGGAAATCTCCGCCATGCGCGCACAGGTCGCGCGGCCGGATCTCGCCTTCATGGACCGGGTCCACCTCTCCTTCGCGCTCGGCAAGGCCTATGAGGACCGTGACGAGTACGAGGAATCGTTCCGCTTCTACGAGGAAGGCAACGCGCTCAAGCGCGCGCAGACCCGCTACAGCGCCGATGCCATGAGCGAGGAACTGGCCAAGCAGGCGGAGGTCTGCACGCCGGAGCTGTTCGACACGCATGCAGGCTCGGGCCATTCCGCCCCCGATCCGATCTTCATCCTCGGCCTTCCCCGCGCCGGTTCGACGCTGCTCGAACAGATCCTCGCGAGCCACAGCCAGGTCGACGGGACGCTGGAGCTCCCGAATATCCTCGCGCTGGCGCACCGGTTGCGGGGCAGGAAGGCCGGTCAATCACGCTACCCCGAGATCCTGCACGACCTGACTCGCGAACAGCTCACCCAGTTCGGCGAGAAGTTCATCGAGGATACGCGTGTCCATAGGCAGGATGCGCCCTTCTTCATCGACAAGATGCCGAACAATTTCCGCCATATCGGCCTGATCCACCTGATCCTGCCGAATGCGAAGATCATCGATGCCCGCCGCGCACCGATGGATTGCTGTTTTTCCGGCTTCAAGCAGCTGTTCGCCGAAGGGCAGGAATTCACCTACGGGCTGACAGAGGTCGGGCGCTATTATTCCGACTACGTGGCCCTGATGGACCATTGGGACCGGGTGCTGCCGGGCAAGGTCCTGCGCGTGCAGCACGAAGATGTGCTCGACGACGTCGAAGGCCAGACGCGCCGCATGCTCGAGTTCTGCGGCCTTCCATTCGAGGAAGCCTGCCTCGATTTCCACAAGTCCGAACGCGCCGTGCGTACCGCCAGCAGCGAACAGGTCCGCCAGCCCATCAACCGCAGCGGACAGGACGCGTGGAAGCCCTACGAGCCCTGGCTCGGCCCGCTTGAAGAAGCGCTCGGCCCACTGGCACCCTGAGCGCAGGTATCACGCCCGGCTTGAAGCCGGGCATCAAGGGGAATACGGGCGGAGCCATGGTTTCTTCCGCCTACCCGGTCCGCGCCCTCCTGATGGCGATATTCGTCCTGATGGCAGGCAGCGGCTTCCTGTCGACCCTGATCGCGGTGCGACTCGAAAGCGCCGGCGCTTCGGCCGGTCTCATCGGCCTTGTCGCGACGAGCTATTTCGGCGGGCTGATGCTGGGCTCGCTGCGGGTGGAGCGCGTCATCGGGCGCATCGGCCACATCCGCGCCTTCGCCGCCTTCGTGACGATCTATTCGGCCAGCAGCCTGACCTATGCGATCCTCGATTTCCCGTTCGTGTGGACCGGCCTGCGGTTCATCGACGGCTTCGCGATGGCCGGGGTGTTCGTGTGCCTCGAAAGCTGGCTCAACCAGCAGGCGACGGCCAAGACCCGCAGCGGCATGCTCGCCGCCTATATGATCGCGCTCTATTGCGGGCAGGCGGCGGGGCAGTTCCTGCTGAACCTCGGCGAAGACGCGCCGGACCTGCCCTTCATGCTGAGCGCGGTGCTGCTGTCGATCGCGCTCCTGCCCGTCCTGCTCACCCGGATGGAGCAACCGCGCATCGAGGCGGTCAAGGCGTTCTCGATCAAGCGCTTGTACGGGGTGTCGCCGCTCGGCATCGTCGGTACCTTGACGACCGGCGCGATGCTCGGCGCGTTCTACGCGCTGGGGGCAGTCTATATCCAGCGGATCGGCCTCGGGTTGTCGCAGGTCGCCCTGTTCACCTCCTGCGTGATCGCCGGCGGCGTCGCGCTCCAATATCCGCTGGGACTGTTGAGCGACCGGTTCGATCGGCGCCGGGTCATCATCGCCTGCTTCCTCGCGGCGACGGCCACCTGCCTGCCGTTCGCCCTGATGGAAGTGCCCGCCGGGTTGCTGATCGCCCTCGGCGCGCTGTTCGGGGGCTTTGCCTTTGCGCTCTATCCGCTCTGTGTGGCCCATGCGAACGACCATCTCGAGGAGGACGAGCGGATCGGTGCCAGCAGCGGCCTCGTCCTTACCTATTCGGCGGGCGCGGTGGCAGGGCCGCTGATCGGCTCGGCCGGCATGGGTGCCTTCGGCCCGTCCGGCCTGTTTACGGTCATCGGCGTGCTGGCGCTCGGCGGAGGATGCTTCGGCATCTGGCGAAGCTTCGCCAGCGCCGCAGTCCCGGCCAGCGAACAACAGAGCTTCCAGAGCCTGCCGCGCACCACGACCATGGCCGCCGTCCTCGAAGCGGAGGATGACCCGGAGGCGACGGAGAACTAGGGGATCGGGCCTCTCCGACCCGTTCGTGCGCTCCGGCCCTGCCTCCGAGGCAAAGACTCGCCAGCCAATCGTCGAGATTGGAGGCCGATATCACGCTTCCTGCAGCCAGCCTTGGACACGAGCTACATGTCTGCTCAAAGGTCCGTTGGGTGCCAGCGACACGAGATTCAGCGCTGCAATCGAAAGCGATTCCGCTGTCACCGGTAACCGGAGCGCGGGCGGAGCGACATGCGCGAAATGCGTGAACGACCCGGCAGGATCGAGTGTCTTCGGCCTCGACAACTGGGAACAGCGTGAAAACCGGATTCAAACCCGGACAAGGCATCAGCAGGATCCGGAAATCCAGCCGGATACGAAAAAGGCCGCTATTCCCGGAGGAATGCGGCCTTTTCGGTGGTTGCGGGGGTTGGATTTGAACCAACGACCTTCAGGTTATGAGCCT
>CAYOWF010000130.1:0-6463 GCA_964407585.1 uncultured Qipengyuania sp. | reverse complement strand
GCGGCGTCGGCCGCAGCCAGGGCAGCTTCGACAACGGCATCGGCGAACTGTCCGATGCCGCCAGCGCGCTCGACTGGGTGCAGCAGGTCCATCCCGACGCGCAGGTGACCTGGGTCGCCGGCGTCAGCTTCGGTTCGCTGATCGGCATGCAGTTGCTCATGCGCCGGCCGGAGATTCGCGGCTGGATCAGCATCGGTGCGCCGGCGAGCATGTATGATTTCTCCTTCCTCGCGCCCTGCCCGGCCAGCGGAATCTTCATCCACGGGGCACAGGACACGGTGGTCCAGCCCAATGCGGTGACCAAGCTGGTCGAAAAGCTGCGCACGCAGAAGCACATCACCGTGCACCACGAGGAAATCCCCCGCGCCAATCACTTCTTCGAGAACGAACAGGCGGAACTGATGAAGTCGGTCGACAACTATCTCGACTTCCGTCTCGACCCGGCCTGCCCGATCACCTGACCGGCGGTCGGCAACGCAATCGAACACGATCGAGGGCCCGGGTTTCGGGCCCTTTTTCGTAGCCGGAGCCTTCCCCTTGCAATTCTATTGATATGTTGTAACATTCATTTCAATCGGAGTCGCAAGGAAGAGGAGCCGACCATGTCATTCGTCGACCAACACAACGGGCCGTCCGCTGCCGGATTGGCGGGTGCGGTCATCGTGCAAAGCGCGCTCGGCGCCGCCATGATACTCGGCCTGTCCGTAGCCACGGGCGCCATCGAACGCCCCGACATTATCGATACCTGGGATATCAAGGACCCGCCGCCGCCCGAGCCCGAACCCGTTCCGGAACCGCAGACCCAACCGGAGCCCCAGGCAGCAACCGAGCCCCCGATCACCGTTACCGAGCCCCCGATCGAATTCGAACTTCCCAAACCAAGCTACAGGACGAGCGAAGAGATCGTCGATCGCCCGGTCATCATCCAGCCGCGCGTTCCGGCCGAGCAGATCCCCGCACCGCCTGCGCCCGTGCCCAGTTTCACGCCCGTCTCGGCCAAGCCGCGCAACGATCCGGGCGAATGGATACGCGACCGCGATTACGCTTCCTCCTGGGTGCGCCGCGAATATCAGGGCATGGCCGGCTTCCGCCTCGACATTGCGGCGACCGGCAAGGTGACCGGCTGCCGGGTCACAAGTTCGACGGGTCACAGCGAGCTGGACGAAGCGACCTGCGCACTCATCATGAAGCGCGCGAAATTCGAACCTGCACGCGGTTCCAACGGCGAACCGGTTGCCGGAAGCTTCAGCTCTTCGGTGCGCTGGCTCCTGCCCGAGTAACCTCCTGGCTCGGGACCCCTAGCGCGAGCCCCGTTCGACCTTGTCGAGCGGGGCTTCGCCGTCTTCGGCGGGCACGGTCCAGATGGCGACATTCGCGAGCGCCACCAGTGCGAGGATGACCATCAGCAGCGCATTCCTCGAATTGCCCGTGCGCCGCCAGAGCAGGAAGGCGCCGAAGAACAGGGCGATCGCCGCAAGGACGACGATGGAGAGGACCGTATCGAGCATCGCCCACCCCTAGCGCCGCGCGTGCGATTCGGGAAACCGCAAGGAATATGCGGCAGCCGCCGGGGGCAGGGTCCCGGCAGAGTTCCGCGACTGATTTGACAGGCTTATGCGGGAAGCGCAGATGCTCCCCGCATGACCACACTCAATTTCGAAGCCACCCGCCGCCAGGTCCTCGCCGGACTTGGCGCCACCACTGCCCTCACCCTCGGCGGATGCGCCAGCGTCGCGCGCGCGCCGGCCTCGCAAAGCGCGGACGAACTGCTCGAAAGCGTTGCCTACAACCTGCTGCGGCACGAGCCCGGGCGCGCCACCGGCCTGGGCGTGGATACGGGCGAATATGCCTATTTGCGCGGGATGCTCGAAGACCAGTCGCCCGGCGGCCAGCAGGCCTATGCCGACACGCTGAAGAGCGATCTCGCCCGCCTGCGCGCCTTCCCGCGCGAAGGGCTCGACAGCACCAGCCTGACCAATATCGAAGTGGTCGAAAGCGCCTATGAGCTGGCGCTCGACGGGTTCGCCCTGCCCTATGGCGATACGCCGGTCGGCAATTGGCGCACCGCGCCCTATGTCGTGATCCAGAACGTGGGTTCCTATATCGGCCTGCCGCGCTTCATGCAGTCGACCCACCTGGTGCGGACTGCCGCCGATGCCGATGCCTATGTCGAACGGCTCGAGCAGGCGCCCGCCACCTTCGACGGCGAGCTGACCCGGATCCAGACCGCGCGCAGCATGGGTGTGGTGCCGCCCGACTTCCTGCTCGACAAGACGATCGTGCAGATGGAGCAGACCATCGCCAGCGCGGGCAAGGGCGAACTCTTCGCCGCCGATCTGCGCGGCAAGCTGGCCGAGGCAGGCCTGCCCGAAACGCGCGCCGACCAGGCGCTCGCGCTCGAAACCGGTCCGATCGCCGAGGCACTCGCCCGCCAGCTCGACGAGCTGAAAGCCGAACGCGCGGCGGCATCCTCAGCACCCGGCATTTCGGCCCGCCCCTACGGAGAGGAATTCTACGCCTGGGCACTGCGGTCGAGCACCACGACCACTCTCACGCCCGACGAGGTCCACCGGCAGGGCCTCGAGGAGCTCGAAGCGCTCCATGCCCGGATGGACCCGATCCTGCGCAAGATCGGCTATACCGAAGGCAGCGTCGGCGCACGCATGACCGCGCTGTCCGAGGACCCGCGCTACATGTTCGCGGAGGGCGATCCGGGTCGCGCCGAGATCATGGATTTCATCAACGAGCGCGTCGACTGGATCCGTGCGCAAATGCCGCGGGCCTTCAATACGCTGGTCGATCCGAACCTAGAGGTCGTGCGGATCCCGGTGGCCGAGGAAGCCGGTGCGCCGGGCGCCTATGGCGGCGCGGGCAGCAAGGACGGGACGATCCCCGGGCGGTTCTGGATCAATTTGCGAACCACCGACCTGCACCGCAAATACGATCTCGCCGATCTCACCTATCACGAAACCATTCCCGGCCACGTGTGGGAGGGCGAATATTCGAACCGTCTCCCGCTCATCCGCTCGATCCTCGCCTTCAACCCGTTCAGCGAAGGCTGGGCGCTGTATGGCGAACAGCTGGCCGACGAACTGGGCGCCTACGACGGGTTCGAGGTCGGCAAGCTGGGATACCTCCAGTCGCTCGCCTTCCGCGCCTGCCGGATGGTGGTCGACACCGGCCTCCACGCCAAGGGCTGGAGCCGCGAACAGGGCCGCCAGTTCTTCATCCAGCGCAACGGTTCCAAGCCCGAAGAGGTGCAGAGCGAAGTCGATCGCTATTGCAGCTGGCCCGGCCAGGCGACCGGCTACAAGCTCGGCCACTCGCGCATCGTCGCCCAGCGCGAACGCGCCCGCGCCGCGCTCGGCAGCGATTTCGATTTCAAGGCCTTCAACGATGCGGTCGTGCTTGGCGGCAATGCGCCGATGAACGTGATGGAACGCAATGTCGGCCGCTACATCGCTAACAATAGAAATTGATCCGCCCCTTTCCGTTAAGACCGATTGTGCTAGGTTGGCCTGGGTTTAATGGGGGTCGCAATGAAAATCCGGATCGTTCTTCTAGCAGTACTTGCCGCTGTCTCTTCGCCTTTGCAGGCCAAGTGGTATGAGGCATCGAGCAAGCATTTCGTTATTTATGCCGACGATAGCGAAAGCGATATTCGCACCTACGCGCAAAACCTCGAGAAGTATCATGCCGCGATGGCATATGTGTCTGGCCAGGAAATCGTCGCGCCCAGCCCTTCCAACCGCGTAACGATATTCGTTGTCGGAAGCCAACGCGACATCCGTAAGCTCCAGGGCTCGGACAGCAGGAGCATCGCCGGCTTCTACGTTCCGCGCGCCGGAGCCTCACGCGCCTTCGTCCAGGATATCCGGAACAAGAGGGGCTATCCGCATATTTCGACGGTGATCCTGCTTCACGAATATGCGCACCATTTCCTCGCATCGACTTCGCGCTACGCGAAGCCTCGCTGGTTGAGCGAAGGCGCAGCGGAATTCTTCGCTGCGGCCAGTTTCAACAACGATGGCAGTGTCCAGCTCGGTCGTCCGGCCCAGCACCGCTCGAATGAGCTGATCTATGCCGACGATGTGTCCGTCAACGAGTTGCTCGACGAGAACCTCTACAAGGAAAAGCGCGGCAAGAAATATGACGCGTTCTACGGCATGAGCTGGGCGCTCTACCACTATCTGACCTTCAGCGAGGAGCGCAGGGGACAATTCGCCAGATACTGGGCCCTGCTGACCGAGGGCGAATCTTCGATCGATGCCGCCAAGGACGCTTTCGGCGATATCGATGCGCTCGACAGGGACGTCGGGCAATATCTCAGGCAGCGCCGGATGTTCAACTTCCGCCTCGGTCCCGAACTGATCGCCTACGGCCCGATCTCCATCCGCGAGCTTCCTGAAGGCGAAGCCGAAATGATGAAGGTCCGCATGGTCTCTCAGCGCGGCGTAAATCGCGAACAGGCACTGGAATTGGTCGAAGAGGCCCGTGCAATCGCCGCCGAATATCCAGACGATCCAGGCGTATTGACCGCGCTTGCCGAAGCGGAGTTCGACGCTGGCAACGACGATGCAGCCATTGCGGCAGCCGATCGTGCGATCGCCCTCGATCCCGGACGCCCGAACGCTTACGTGCAAAAGGGCTACGCCCTGTTTCGCAAGGCCGAGGAGGCGGAGGATCGAGACGCCGCCTACAACGAAGCGATGATGGCGTTCAGCGCGCTCAACAAGCTCGAACGGGATCACCCCCAGCCGCTGATCTATTACTATCGCAGCTTCGTAGAGCGTGGTCTCGAGCCGAATGAAACCGCGCGGCACGCGCTCGAACGCGCTTCGCAGCTGTCACCCTTCGACAGATCGCTGGCCATGACTGCAGCGCTGATGCACGCTGGAGAAGGCAAGATCGAACTTGCGCGGCTAGGCCTGAAACCGCTCGCATCCAATCCTCACGGCGGGTCCCTTGCAAAGCAGGCGGCTGAGTTCTTAAGCCAGATGGAGACGGCCGATGAAGGCACGTCCTGGTATCCGAGGTTGGAGAGAATAGAGGTGACCGTCGAACCGGACGGGGAAATCGGCAGCGACGAAACGGAGACGCCCGCCTTGCCCTAGCGCACCTGCGCGTCGGTTTCGACCAGCCGGATCTCGAACAGGCTCGGCCACAGCTTGCCGGTGACGAACATCCGCCGTCCGGCCGGATCCCAGGCGATGCCGTTGAGCACCGCGTCCGATCCGGACACGGGCACGCTTTCGACGATCGACCGCAGGTCGACAAGCTTCCTCACCGTGCCGTCTGCCGGGTCGATCGCGACGATGAAGGGCGTCTCCCAGACATTGGCGTAGACGAGGCCGTCGATCATCTCGAGTTCGTTGAGGCGGCGCAGCGGCCGGCCGTTCATGGTCACCTCGACGCTGCGGAGGACCTCGTAGCTCTCCGGATCGAGGATCCGCAGGGTCGCGCTGCCATCCGAGTGGACGAGGCCTTCGGGCGAGGTGGTCAGCCCCCAGCCTTCGAGCGGATAGCCGGTGCGCGAAGCCCTGGCTTCCAGCGTCGCGGCATCCCACCGGTGGATGGCACCGTTGAGCCATGTCAGGGTGACGAATTCGTCCCCCCACAGTGCCAGGCCCTCGCCGAACTGACCCGGGGGGATGGCGCTTTCCTGCAGGACCTCGCCCGTTTCGAGTTCGACCTTGCGCAGCACCGACTGGCCCACGCGGCCGGTGCTTTCGAACAGGGCGCCATCGTGCCACAGCAGTCCCTGGGTGAAGGCGGTTTCGTCATGCGGATAGCTGGCGACCGCTTCGGCCAAATAGACCGTTGGCCCGGAATAGGCCTCTTCCTGCGCAACGGCAGGCGCGGCGTCATCCTGCGCCGCGAGCGGTACGCCTGCGGAGAAAATGGCCAGGGCCGGCAGGATCGGACGGAAATTCATGGCGCTCCTATCGCGCAGGCTTTCTTGCCGCAGCATGAAGCCGGGCCGGGCAAATTTAAAGCCCCCGGTCCGCACCCTCTCTCCAAGGCGCGGCCGGGGGCCTCCTCTCCAACTCTGTGCCCGGATGGCCGGGCTATCTCTTCAGGCGGCTTCCGGAGCCGCGTTCCTTCAGGCGGCTTCCGGAGCCGCGTCGCGCACGCCCTGGTCAACATGCGCGGCGAAGGGTTCGAAATTGTCCACGAACAGCTGCACCAGCTTGTGCGCGGTACGGTCGTATTCTTCCTTGTCCGCCCAGGTCGAACGCGGATCGAGGATGGTGGCATCGACGCCCGGCACGGACACTGGCACTTCGAAGCCGAAGTTCGGATCCTTGCGGAATTCGGCCTGGTTGAGGCTGCCGTCGAGCGCGGCGTTGAGCAAGGCGCGGGTCGCCTTGATCGGCATGCGATTGCCGACACCGTACTTGCCGCCGGTCCAGCCGGTATTGACCAGCCAGCATTGCGCCCCGCCTTCGGCGATACGCTTCTT
>CAYOWF010000129.1:4584-6508 GCA_964407585.1 uncultured Qipengyuania sp. | reverse complement strand
GCCCGGGCCAGCACGGCCAGCGCCGCAAGGGCAAGATGTCCGACTTCGGCCTGCAATTGCGCGCCAAGCAGAAGCTCAAGGGCTACTACGGCGACGTGACCGAAAAGCAGTTCAAGCGCACCTACAAGGAAGCGTCGGCCATGAAGGGCGACACCGGTCAGAACCTGATCGGCCTGCTCGAACAGCGCCTCGACATGGTCGTCTATCGCGCCAAGTTCGCACCGACGATCTTCGCCGCTCGCCAGATCGTGAGCCACGGCCACATCTATCTGAATGGCGTGAAGACCAACATCGCATCGGCCCGCGTGCGCGTCGGCGACGTCGTGAGCCTCGGCAGCAAGGCCAAGGACATGGCGCTGGTCATCGAAGCCCAGAGCCTGCCCGAGCGTGAAATTCCCGACTATGTCGCACCCGACGGCACCGACAAGGTGACCTTCACCCGCGTGCCGAAGCTCGACGAAGTGCCCTATCCGGTCACCATGGAACCGAACCTCGTGGTCGAGTTCTATTCGCGCTAAGACTTGCCGCGATACAGACACGAAAGGGCGGTTCTTCGGGGCCGCCCTTTTCGTTTATGCAATTTACGAACTCCCGCCGGCCGGCCTCCTAACGACGGTGGGCGATCTTCAGCGCGTAGAACACCATCACCAGGATAAGGGCGCTGATCAATCCGCCCCAGAACCAGTAGGGCAGCACGAGCGCCTGCTCGATATGGCCGGTGTCGGAGCGTTGCATCCGCCCTTCCATCATCCCCCCTTCGGTGAAAAGGTAGCCGAAATCGCGGTAGATGCTGATGCATCCCTGCACGCCCAGGAACTGTACGGCAAAGCGGCGATATTGCTCGCGCCCGTAAAATGCGAGACCGAGGCACACCAGGCCGAGTGCGGGCAGCACCGCCCAGCCGGTCGTCGAACGCACCCAGATCAACGTCGAACCGACGAGCGCCACGCCGAGGGCGATAAGCGCCCCCTTCGTCTTCTTGTGGGTGCGCGAGGCGAGGATCAGCAGGCATCCCGCAATCGTCGGTCCCAGCAATCCCGTCGCAGCGATGATCGCCTGTTCGAATCGCCCCGGCTCGCTCTCGCCGATATGCAGTGCGTAGCCGGAGCCATTCGGGAAGATCACCAGTCTCTCGAAATCGTTGCCGAAAGCCATGGCGGCAAGGCCGTGTCCCATCTCGTGGAACCAGGTCGCCAGGATGCTGAAGGGATACATGATGAGCTCGCCATAGGGCGATCGCCATAGCAGGATCGAAATAACGCCCAGCAGGACGAGCAGTGTAATCTCGCGGTTCCCCGCCTGGCTGCCATAGGATGGAGGACGATAGCTCATGGCGCGATTTCCTGTCCGTCCCACGCGAAACACCGGCCGCTGTCTTCCGGCCCCAACTTGCCGAGCGTATCGAGAAGTTTGGACGCTGCAAAGTCGGGCGTGAACAGCTTTCCTTCCGGAACATTGCGCTGGAAAGGTTCGCTGAGGCCGGTATCGACCGTCCCCGGGTGCAGGCCCACGCAAAAGGCCTCCGGCTTCTTTCGCGCGAGTTCGACCGACAATGTGCGGATGATCATGTTTAGCGCCGCCTTGCTTGCCCGGTAGGAGTACCATCCACCCAGGCCATTGTCCGAAATGCTGCCGACGCGCGCGGAGAGAGCGGCGAAACCGGACCGTCCTTCCTCCGTCAGCAGCGGCAGGAAGTGCTTTGCGACCAGCGCCGGCCCGGTGGCATTGATGGCGAAATTCCTGGCCAGTTCCTCGGCCGAAAGGTGTCGCCAGTCCTTTTCCGGACCGTTGCCATCCTGGTGAAGATAGCCGCTTGCAACGATCACGAGATCCAGCGGGCCTTCTGCGCGCAATTTCCGAGCGGCACCTTCGATGCTTGCTTCATCGGTCAGATCGATCCGCAGGTTATTCGAATCGCTGCGCG
>CAYOWF010000129.1:0-4484 GCA_964407585.1 uncultured Qipengyuania sp. | reverse complement strand
GCTTGCCCGTTACGGCCCGAACGGCTCGGCAGCACGCAGTCGAACATATCGACCCCCCGCTCGACTGCGCCGACGAGGTCGTCGGGCTTGCCCACGCCCATGAGATAGCGCGGTCGATCTTCGGGCAGCTGTCGCGGCGCGAAGTCGAGCGTGGCGAACATCGCCTCCTGCCCTTCTCCCACCGCAAGTCCGCCGATCGCGTAACCGTCGAAACCAATCTCGGTCAGTTTCCCGGCGGAGATCTTGCGTAGTTCCTCGTCCAGCGCGCCCTGCTGGATCCCGAAAAGGGCGGAGCGTTCGGCATGCTCACCGCCGCTGTCGAATCCCTCGCGGCTGCGCTTGGCCCAGCGCATGGACATCTCCATGCTTGCCGCAATTTCGTCGCGCGGTCGGTCGGCGCGCGGACATTCGTCGAAAGCCATGACGATATCGCTGCCCAGCAGGCGCTGGATCTCCATGCTCCGTTCGGGCGTGAGCATGTGTTTGGACCCGTCGATATGGCTGCGGAATTCGACGCCCTTCTCCGTAAGCTTGCGGAGGTCGGACAGGCTCATCACCTGGTACCCTCCGCTATCGGTCAGGATCGGCCGCTGCCAGTTCATGAATGCATGCAGTCCGCCCAGCTTCGCAATCCGTTCGGCACCGGGCCGCAACATCAGGTGATAGGTGTTGCCGAGAATGATGTCGGCACCGGTCTTGCGCACGGTCTCGGGCTTCATCGCCTTGACCGTCGCAGCCGTACCCACCGGCATGAAGGCCGGCGTGCGGATATCGCCGCGCTGCATCCGGATAGTCCCGGTGCGAGCCACACCATCACGGGCATGGATGTCGAAGGCAAACCGAGTGCTCATAAGAATCAGAACCCGAAGATGACCGTAAAGCGCGTCAGCGTATCGGTGGAAACGGCCCCCTCAGGCGGATTGCTGTCGTAATCGACGGCATAGGACAGCCGCGAACGCAGGTTGTCCGAAATCTTGAAGTCGAGCCCGCTCACCAGGTTGATACTGGTATTGTTGCCATCGACGAGCACCTGCACTTCACCGCCGCCCTCCGCCAGAGCGTTGGCATCTTGCGTGAAGGTCAGGCCCTTGACGATTTCCCAGTCGAAATCGGCGCCGAACAAACCGGCAATTCGGCTGGCGCTGGTGCCGTCGGTATAGTCGGTGACCCGCCAGGCGGGGCCGGCCTTGACCGATAGCTTGAGACCGTCGCGATCGAAAATCTTGTACCCCAGCCCGCCACTCGCGGCATAGCGTCGTACCAGGCCTTGCAGGCGGTCTCGCTCGATTTGAGCGAGGCCGTAGACGAACATCCTCTCGCTGAACTGCCAGCGCGGTTCGTAGGCGGCGAGCAATTGTTCGCGCTTCGTCTGGCCATCCTGCCTCTGGAGATCGACCCGAGCGCGAATCCGGTGGCTCCATTTCACCCCTTCCCGCTTGGCCTTGACCGAAGCTGCAATACCCAGGCTGTCGGTATTCCCGGTCGACTGAAAGGCACCGATCTCGCCCTCACCGCTCCACAGCTCCAGAATGCCCGCCGTCCGAATGGCTTCTTCCTTGGCGGCTTTCGTCTCGGCAGCCTTCACTTGCTGGGATGCTTTCCATTCCGCCGCAATGGCATCGAGCGTAGCGGCTTCTCCAGGGTTCGTCTTGCGAGCGAGATCGAGCACTGTCTCGACTTTCTTCGCATCGCCTGTGGCGATCGCGGCATCGATCATTGCCCGGACGCCTTCCGGCAATTCGGCGGCGGCCGGTACGGCGGGAAGACACAGGGCGGCGAGGAAGAGCGGAAGTCGGCTGCGGTTCATGCCGCCTCGCCTAGCGACTGTGGCGCCTTATCGCTAGCCCCGCAAAGTGAAAGGGCAGGCCTCTCGCGAAGCCTGCCCTCCATGCTTTCGGATCGAACCGGATCAGAACTTCAGGCCGACACCTGCCGTTGCACGAACCGTATCGAAGGAAACGGTGTCCAGGTTGACGCGCAGAAGCGTGTTGCCCAGCCCGAAATCGGCGCCGAGGCCAACGATGTAATCGCCATCGTCATCGTCGAGACCGTCGAACACGGATTCATCGTCGATGTCGAAGATCTCGCTGAGATCGAAATCGACCTGCTGGTAACCGCCGCGAGCATACAGCTTGGCGCCACCGGGAAGACGTGCACCGATACGGCCTGCGATACCGTATTCGCTGTCGATCGCCCCCCAACCGGTGTTGTAGTTCACTTCGGCGCCGACAAATGCGCCCGGACCGAGAGGAAGATCGTAGCCGGCGAAAACACCGACGATCGTGCCGCTGCTTTCCAGATCGATGTCGAAATCGTCTTCGATTTCACCCAGGTCGAGATCGTGGATACCAGCCTGCAAACCGATGAAACCTTCACCTGGCAGAACATCCTGGGCCTGGGCGGCAGCGGGAAGAGCGAATGCGCCGCCGGCAATGGCGAGCGAAAGGAGTTTCTTGTTCATATTATCCCTCATCAATCGTCCATAATCAATTGGACGAAGCGGTCTCTGCGCCTGTTTTCATTTCAGTTTTCTGAATGGAAAGTGCTTAATCGAACGACAGGGTCTGGACTTATTCAGGCGCGCAAACGCCAGCCGGTCTTGAAGATATAGGCGATGACGGCAGTGCAAGCGGCAAGGAAGCCCAGCGTGATGCCGAAGCTTACCCAGATGTTCACATCGCTGCTGCCGTAAAAGGTCCAGCGCAAGCCACTGACGAGATAGACGATCGGATTGGCCAACGCGATCGTGTCCCACGGTTCGGGAAGCATGTCGATCGAATAGAATGTCCCGCCCAGGAAGGTCAGCGGAGTCAGGAACAGCATGGGAATGATGCCCAGCTTTTCGAAATTGTCCGCCCAGATTCCCAGGATGAAACCGAACAGGCTGAAAGCGGCTGCCACCAACATGATGTAAAGCACCGCGAGCATCGGATGGGCGATAGAGTAATCGACGAACAATCGTGCCGTTACCAGGATGATGGCCGCAAGAATGAGGCTTTTGGTCATCGCCGCGCCGACGAAACCGATGAGCGTTTCGGCCACGCCGACAGGGGCGCTGAGCAATTCGTAGATCGTGCCGGTAAAACGCGGCATGTAGATGCCGAAACTCGAATTGCTGGTGGTTTCACCCAGCAGGGTCAGCATCAGCAGGCCGGGGATGATGAAAGCGCCGTAATCGACCCCTCCCAGATCGGGCATACGCCCCCCGATGGCTGCGCCGAAGACGATGAAATAGAGCGAAGTGGTCAGAACCGGTGCGAGTACCGACTGGAAGGCCGTGCGCAGGAAACGCAGGAGCTCACGCATGTATATGGACCAGGTAGAGCGCCAGCCGATCATGCCGGTTCCTCCTCGCCGAGCAGCGAAACGAAGATTTCCTCGAGGCTGCTCTCGCGCACGTCTATGCCCGTATAGTCGATACCGTTTGCGATCAGGATCTTCGTGATGTCGGCAACGTCCTGCTTTCCGCGTCCGGTTCCGTCGCCGCCGCGATAGCAAAGCGATCGGCCACCTTCTTCGATCTCGATCGGATATTTTGCCAGTTCCGAAGGCAATTCATCGATCGGTCGGTCGAGCGAGATATGCGCCTCGGTCCGGCCGAGCCGTGCCATCATCGCCTCCTTGTCATCGACCATGATCAATCGGCCCTGCCGAATGATTCCGACACGGTCGGCCATTTCCTCGGCCTCTTCGATATAGTGCGTGGTGAGGATCACCGTCACCCCGCGATCGCGCATCTGGTCGATGATCGCCCACATGCCCTTGCGCAGTTCGACATCGACCCCCGCGGTCGGTTCGTCGAGGAACAGGAGATCGGGCTCGTGCGCCAGCGCCTTGGCGATCAGCACGCGCCTCTTCATCCCGCCCGACAGCGCCATGATGCGCTCGTCGCGCTTGTCCCAAAGGCTGAGCGAACGCAGGATTTCCTCGATCCGTACCGGGTCCGGTGCCAGCCCGAAAAGGCCGCGCGAATAGGACACGGCGCGATGCACCGGTTCGAACATGTCGGTCGAGAGTTCCTGCGGAACGAGTCCGATGCGGGAGCGCGCCTTGCGCCAGTCGGTTGCAAGGTCATGGCCGAAAGCGCGGATGGTCCCGGAAGTCGGCCTCACCAACCCGCAGACGGCACCGATCAACGTCGTCTTGCCGGCTCCATTGGGCCCGAGCAGCGCAAAAATTTCGCCCTTGCGAATTGTCAGATCGACGTCGTCGAGTGCCTTGAGACCGCCGGGATAGACTTTCGAGAGGCCGTCGAGCTCGAGGATGGAATCGCTCATGCCCTCCGCGTTACGGCAGCAATAGCGAGGAGTCACCATAGGAATAGAAGCGGTATTCTTCCGCTATCGCATGGGCATAGGCTTCCTGCATCCGTTCGCGCCCCATCAGGGCGCTGACCAGCATGAACAGCGTCGACTTGGGCAGATGGAAGTTGGTCATCAACCCGTCGATGGCGCGGAAGGTGTAGCCCGGGGTGATGAAGATGT
>CAYOWF010000128.1:0-6607 GCA_964407585.1 uncultured Qipengyuania sp. | reverse complement strand
CGCGCGCGATGCGCTGGCGCTTTTCCGGCTTCTTGATGAAGTGCAGCGTGCGCATATTGTGCAAGCGGTCGCCCAGCTTCACCAGAAGCACGCGAATGTCCTCGCTCATGGCGAGAAGGAACTTGCGCAGGTTCTCCGCCGCACGTTCGTTCTCGGGCATCTGCTCGATCTTCGAAAGCTTGGTGACCCCGTCGACCAGTCGCGCCACTTCCGATCCGAAGTTGGTTTCGATATCGTCGATCGTGGCAAGCGTGTCCTCGACCGTGTCGTGGAGCAGCGCCGTGGCGATCGTCTCCTGGTCGAGCTTCAGGTCGGTCATCAGACCGGCGACTTCTACCGGATGGCTGAAGTAGGGATCACCCGAAGCGCGCGTCTGCGTGCCGTGTTTCTGCACCGTATAGACATAGGCGCGATTCAGCATCGCCTCGTCGGCGTCGGGGTCGTATTCCTTGACCCGTTCTACGAGTTCGTACTGGCGCAGCATCGTAGCCACACGATGTGGGCAAACGGTGTTGCAATGCAACGCAAAAATGGAAGCAGGCCTGCTAGCTGCGCTGCGCCGCCACGGAAAAGTAGCGTGCGGTCCTAGCCATCATTCGCCGCCGACAATCCTGTCGACCGCGCCGCGGGTGACGGCATGATAGCTCGCGCGCGTCCGGTCATAGATCCGCGTCGCGATCGGACGGCCCCATTCGTCTTCGTCCCACATCACCTGGAACAGCGGCCGCACGAACTTCGCGCGCCCCACGCGGGCAAGGAATTCCTCGGCCTGCGGCACTGCCGGATCGTAGCGGTTTTCCAGAGCCATCTCGAGCCACAGGAAAAGAATTTCGTTGTTGCCTGTACCCGACAGTCCCAGCGCACCGTCCAGTTCGGCCAGTTGTGCATGGGTCAGGTCTGCAGGCAGATTGTCGAGGAAGCGCATCCGTTCTGCCGCCGTCCAGCCGGTCCAGGCCGCAGGAATCGCGCCGGTTCCGCCATAGGCCGCGACGGCGGTGTCGACTTCGGCAAAGGCTGAAGGGTCGGGCCGCGCGACATTGGAGGGGAGGCCGGGCTCGAATATCCATTCGCGCAGCATCAGACGTTCGGCTTCGGCATCGGATGCGACGAGGTTCGCCATCATGTCTTCGTAGAACAGCTCGCTGGTCGCGGGCTGGAAAGCGTGGTTGTCGAACCATTGGCGAAGCCAAGCATCGAACCTTTCGCGGCCCACGATGCTTTCGACCGTTCGCAGGAAGAAGTGCCCCTTGTCGTAGGTAATCGCGCTCCCGATCTCATCTCCGGTCGAGGAATGATGGAGCGCGGTGCCAGGTGCATCCATGCCGACTTCCGCCAGCGTTTCCTCGATCCCGGCAAAGGCCAGCGCGGCTTCCTGCTGGGCGCGCTTCTCCCCGTAGACCGCTTCGACGATGCGGTTTTCGAAATAGGAGGTTACGCCTTCGTTGAGCCAGCCGTCTTCCCAAACCGCGTTGGTAACGAGATTGCCCGACCAGCTATGCGCCAATTCATGCGCTACGAGGCCGTTGTTCGACCGGTCGCCGGCGATGAAAGTCGGCGTGAGGAAGGTCATGACCGGGTTTTCCATCCCGCCATAGGGAAATGCGGGCGGCAGAACGATCATATCGTACCGGCCCCACCGATATTCGCCGTAGAGTTCCTCGGCGGCGATAACCATTTCCTCGGTATCGGCTACTTCGGCAAAAGCGCGGGGAAGCACGGAAGGCTCGGCCCAGACACCGGTGCGCGGACCGATGGCGCGGAAGTCTATATCGCCCGCGGCAATCGCGATCAGATAGGGCGGAACCGGCTTGTCCATCGAGAAATAATGCGAGACGCGATTGGGCGGCGGCGGGGTTGGATCCGCCTTCTCGCCTTCGATCCCGCTCATCACCACATCGATCTCCCCCTCTGCGGGGACCACGGTGCTTATCCAGGCTTCCCATGTCTGGCGGATGCCGGGGCTGTCCTGCGTGGGGATCCACGTGCGATTGAGGATCGCCTGCCCCTGGCTGAACAGGAACGGCAATTCGCCGCCCGAAGTCTGTTCCGGCGTAAGCCATTGCAGCGCTGCTGCATCGGGCCCGCTGCGGTAGGCAATCCGGATCCGGCGGGCATCGCCCATGCGGATCGTCAGCGGCGCACCCTTGCCCGCTTCGTCGACGTGATCGCCGATCGAATAGTCGAGCGCCCTGCCTGTGGCATCGGTCACGCTGTCGATCTGCAACCCGTTGATATCGAGCACGATCTCTTCGGCACCTGGCCTTGCGAGCACGTCGAGAACAGCCGTTCCACCGACTCGCTTCGCTGCAAAATCGAGATCGAGGTCGAGCGCGACATGCGTCACCCGCGCTTCTTGCGGCCGGGCGTAGGTCAAAGTGTCCAGGGCATCGGGACCGGTCAGGATCGGTGCAACCATCGGTTCCGGCATCGAAGTGGAAAGCGGGACATCGCCAACTCCCGAGGTGCATGCAGCCGTGGCGAGCAGGAATGCAAGGCTCGATGCCATTTGCAGTTTGGGGCGACGCATGAAATTCTCTCCGGATTGGTCGGGCCGGCAAAAGCCCGGCGGGGATTCGATTGATGCGCCCTATCCACCATCGCGGCACGGCTTTCCACCCCGTGCATTGAAAACGTACCCACGGACTCGCAAAACCCGCCGAAATCCGTATTGAGAACGTTCACAAGAATAATTGGGAGGTCCTGATGAACCGCTTTTCGACTTTCGCCCTTACGTGCGCTTTAGGTGCCGCAGCCATGACCGCGAGCTGTACTTCGGATGCCGATGCCGAAGTGGCACAGGGTGGCGAAGCCTCTATAGACCGCGAGCTGATCTTCGCCGACGAGTTCGACGCGGATACGCTCGATCGGGAGAAGTGGATCGTCGTCGGGACCGATTTCTGGGTCAATAACGAGCAGCAGGCCTATATCGACGATCCTTCCGTCATCGCCTTCACCAGCGAAGCCGAGGGTGCCGAGGGCGGCGCGCTGATCCTGCGCCCCGTTTTCAAGCCGGGTGCCGACCCCAAGCCCGACCGCAATGCCCCCTTCGTTTCGGGCCGGATCGAAAGCCAGGGCAAGTTCGACTTCACGCATGGCCGCGCAGAAGCGCGCATCAAGCTGCCCGACAATGTCGGTGTGTGGCCGGCTTTCTGGCTGCTCGGCAATGATCGGTGGCCGGATACGGGCGAGATCGACATCATGGAATACGTCGGCGAGAAGGACTGGATCGGCGTGGCGCTCCACGGCCCGGGCTATTCGGGGGAGACGCCGCTGGTGAACAAGTATTACTTCCCTGAAGGCGAAGATGTGACCGACTGGCACGTCTACGCCGTCGAATGGACCGACCGGAAAATCGAATTCCTGGTCGACGACCACGTGCTCTACCGCGTGACCAAGCCGATGGTCGAAAATTACGGCGACTGGCGGTTCGACAACGACAAGTACCTGATCCTCAACTTCGCCATGGGCGGAGCCTATCCGTTCAAGACCAACGGTATCGAGGAACCCTACAACGGCATTCCGCAGGCAACGGTCGACGCCGTGAAGGCTGGCGAGGTCGAAATGCTGGTCGACTGGGTCCGCGTCTACGCGCCGGAGGAATAAGGCCTAGATGACCTGCTCGAGGACGAGGTTCCCCGCTTCGTCCTCGACGACCCTGCCGACCGCAAGGTCCGCGCAACGCGAAAGTTCTTCCGAGCCATTGGAGAGCGAGAAGCTGTATCCATGCCATGGGCATGTCACGCGCCCGTCTTCGGTGCGCGGCGATGTCAGCGGACCGAGCATGTGTGGGCATGTCGCTGAATGCGCCATCCAGCCACGATCATCGCAGCGCACCACCAGATCGCGTCCGGCGATGGTGATCACGTTGGCGATCGAAGGGTCGAACTCCCTCGTATTGCCAAGCACCGTTCCCGCCGCCAGTTTGATGCTGCCGCTCTCGCCACGCCGGTCGAGGGCTAGCTGCCGCCCGGTCATCAGCGCCTCGTCCTCGTCGTAAAGCGTGGCATATTGCTGCCTCAGTGCCGACAGGAGCAACTGGCCCTGCGCTTCTGTTTCCGGTGATCGGGGCAGATAAAAATTGACCGAGACGACGATACCGTCATCTCCGTTCTCGCTCGCCTGTGTGTGAATTTCCACGCCCTCCCCCAGCCCCTCGACGACCGTGGTGGCCCAGTAATGGTTCGGCCTGTCTACCAGCAGTTCGACCGCTTGGCGGCCTGCATTGCCGGGCAGTTCGGTCATACAACGCCAGCCCCAGCTCCCCTGCTCGATCAATGCGATATCGGCGAAGGAGGAGGGGTGCACGAAGGGGAGGTGTTCCCAGTCGTATGCGTTTTCCATCATACGCTTGAGGCTGTTTGGCAGTGCGCGGCGATATTCGCCGAGGTAGTGCAATGTGTCGCGCCGTGCGTAATCGACTTCGCGTGGACGCCCGAAAAAGGTTTCGCGGTCGGCTGCGCTCAGCTCCATGTCGCCTCGGGCGGCAGGCTCATCAGGATGGCATCGATATTGCCTCCGGTCTTGAGCCCGAACAGCGTGCCGCGGTCGTAGACCAGGTTGAATTCGGCATAGCGTCCGCGCCATTCGAGCTGTTTCGCCTTGTCGGCATCGTCGAACGCGCTCTCCATCCGGCGGCGTACGAGCCTGGGAAAGATATCGAGAAACGCTTCGCCGACATCCCTGGTAAAAGCGAGGTTGCGCTCGAAGGCCTGCTCGTTCTCACACTCGAGGTGGTCGTAGAAGATTCCGCCTACGCCGCGATGCACGCCGCGATGGGGAATGTAGAAATATTCGTCCGCCCATTTCCTGAAACGGTCGTAATAGGTCGGATTGTGCGCGGCGCATGCAGCGCGAAAGCGGGCATGGAAGTCTTCGGTATCTTCTTCATAGGGCAGCGGCGGATTGAGATCCGCACCGCCGCCGAACCAGGCGGCCTGCGTGGTCAGGAAACGCGTGTTCATGTGGACTGCGGGCACATGCGGGTTCGCCATATGCGCGACGAGGCTAATTCCGGTCGCGGTGAACCCCGGATTTTCCGCGCTGGCGCCATTGACGGAGCCGGCGAACTCGGGGGCGAAATTGCCGCGAACGGTCGAAACGTTGACGCCGACCTTCTCGAACACCTTGCCCTTCATCAGGCCCTGCACCCCGCCGCCGGGATCGTCATTGCCTTCCTCTTCCCGCTCCCATGCCTTGTACTCGAAAGTGGCATCGCTGCCGGCTTCGCGCTCGATGGATTCGAACTCTGCGCAGATACGGTCGCGCAGGGTTTCGAACCAGGTGCGGGCGGTCTCGGTTTGCTTGGTCCAATCGGTCATGACGAAACCCTTGCCATTGCTTCGCGCAGGCGGCAATAGCGTGGCATGGTTCCCCTTTCGTTCGCAGGCGAGGAATGGCTCCTCACCGAAGGCCGTGCACTCTACTGGCCGCGCGAACGTGCGCTGCTGGTCGCCGACCTGCATCTCGAGAAAGGCAGCTTTTTCGCCGGCCACGGGCAGATGATCCCACCCTACGACAGCCGCGAGACACTGGAGCGCGTTGCGCTGGCCATTCGCGAGACGGGTGCCCGCCGGGTCATCACGCTGGGAGACAATTTCCACGATTCGCAAGGCTCGGCACGTCTCGAACCCCATGCCTGCGGGATGCTCGAGGCGCTGACCAAGGCCGTCGACTGGGTCTGGATCACGGGCAATCACGATCCCGACATGGAGGCGCGCTGCGGCGGCACGCTGGCCGAGGAACTGGAGATCGGGGGCACCATCCTGCGCCACCGCGCGCAGAAGGGCGAAACCCGCCCCGAACTTTCGGGTCACTTCCATCCTCGCCTGCAAGTGAAGGTCCGCCAGCGCATGATTCGCAGGCCGTGTGCCGTGATCAGCGCGAACGACGGGTTCGACGGCAATCCGACGGGCCGGATGATCCTGCCCGCATTCGGTGCCTACACCGGCGGGATGAATGCTGCCGATCCGGCAATCCTCGAAGCCTTGCAGCCTGCTGAGCGGATCGACGCGGTGGTCCCTGCGAAGGGGAAGCTGGCACGCTTCAACCTGTGGTCGCGCGCTGCGTGAGTGCAACGGCGCCGGCCAAATCCGGGCGCGTTTACCGTAACCCCCTTCCGAATCTGCCGAACAGCGCCTACATGACGACAACTATTGAAGGCACAGCAAGGAGAAAGCCCCATAGCCCGTCCACCCCGGCGCAGCATGCAAATGCCCGTGAAAAGCGGCCCGCGCTACGATAACATGATCAATGTCCCCAAGGTCCGCGTGATCGATCACGAAGGCGAGAACCTGGGGGTGATGTACACCCGCGAAGCGACCGAGCAGGCCAATGAACTGGGCCTCAACCTCGTCGAAGTGAGCCCCAATGCGGACCCGCCGGTGTGCAAGTTCCTCGATGTCGGCAAATATCGCTACGAGGCGCAGAAGAAGGCGAACCTCGCGCGCAAGACGCAGAAGACCCAGGACATCAAAGAGGTCAAGATGCGCCCGAACATCGACACGCACGACTATGACGTGAAGATGCGCAATGTCGTCAAGTTCATCGAGAATGGCGACAAGGTGAAGTGCACCCTGCGCTTCCGCGGTCGCGAAATGGCGCATCAGCA
>CAYOWF010000127.1:0-6653 GCA_964407585.1 uncultured Qipengyuania sp. | reverse complement strand
CGGTCTTCATCGCCGCACCATAGGCCCCGAGCATGCCGATCTCGACATAATCGCCGGCCTGGATGTCTTCCGGCAGGGCGAAAGGGCCGGGCATATAGTCGGCATCGTCGCAAGTCGGGCCGTAGAAAGCGAAGTCCATCTCCGGCTTGATCAGATCCTCCTCCAGCGCACGGACGGGGAATTTCCAGTCCACATGCGCAGCATCGAACAGCGCGCCATAGGCACCGTCGTTGATGTAGAGTTCCTCGCCCCGGCGCTTCTCGACTTTGACTACAAGCGATGAATATTCGGCGCACAGCGCGCGACCGGGTTCACACCACAGTTCGGCGTTATAGGCGATGGGCAGCGCGTAGAAGTGCTGGTGGATGATCTTGAAATAATCCTCGAGCGGCGGCGGCTCCATACCCGGATAGACGCTTGGGAAACCCCCGCCGACATCGATCATGTCGATGACCACCGATGCCTCGGCGATCGCGGCGCGTGTGCGATCGAGCGCCTGGACATAGGCGAAGGGGCTCATCGCCTGACTACCGACGTGGAAGCACACGCCCAGCCAGTCTGCATATTGGCGGGTTTCCTGCAGCAGCGCGGGCGCTTCGGTCAGGTCGCAGCCGAATTTCGACGCCAGGCTCAGTGCTGCATGCTCCGACGAAACGCGCAGGCGCACGCACAGACGCAGGTCGGTGGCGCTTTCGCCATCTTCGCCGCGGGTAGCTTCGACGATCTTCTTCAGTTCCTCGGAGGAATCGAGGCTGAAGGTCTTCACGCCGTGCTCGAAATAGGCTTCGCGGATCGCGCCGGGCGATTTGACCGGATGCATGAAGCACAGGGTTGCATCGGGAAGCACCGAACGCACGAGGCGCACCTCGGCGATCGAAGCGACGTCGTAATGCGTCACGCCATTGTCCCACAGGATGCGGAACAGGTCGGGCGAGGGATTGGCCTTCACGGCGTAGAGCGACTTGCCCGGAAACTTCTCTACGAAGAAGCGGGCCGCGCGCGCAGCGGCGTGCGGGCGGTTGAGAATTACCGGTTCGTCCGGAGCAAGTGCGCGGACTACAGCCTTGGCGTCTGGGAAATGCTGCAACTCAAGGGACCCCCTAAACGGTCCGTGTGGACCATGAAACGACAAGCTGCCTTGCGGTTAGGAAGTCCCCTTGGGGCAGCGGGAGCGGCGCATATAAATCGTCGGTCATGAAACGCAAGTGAATATGCACCGAAAAACGGCAAGGCCCAAGTGAGGTGCAGCGGGCCTCACATGCGATGAGCAGTGCCCTTCCCATGGCCTGGCTTGCGAAGTTGTGGTGTACGGATTTTAACCATGCAGCAAGTCTACGCTGCTATTGCTGGCGCATGGGCCGCTCCATCCGCACATTCGCCATTCTCATGGCTTTGTTTTTGCTGCCGTTCTCTGGTGGAGAGGTGCAAGCGCAAAGCGCGGAAGATTCGGCGGCAGGCTTCTGTGTGCTGGCATCGGATAATGCCCTTCCTGCATCTGCCGCAATCGCCGCTTCCGGCTGGAACTGCCGTCCCCGCAAATCCGAAACTCGTAGCGCCCATGCCTGGGTGCGGATCTCGCCGGCATTGCTGTCTGAAAAGGACCCGGTTCTCGTCGGAGACGCGATGGCCATGGACGGCCTCCTGCTCGCACGGCGTACCGCCACCGGTGACGTCCGGACGCGCGCCGTAGACGCTCGGGAAGTAGCGCAGCACTGGACCTCTGGTACGCGCTTTGCCCTGCCCGTTGCCGACATGACCGGCGAGGGCCCGCTCTATGTGCGGGTGGACGGCGCGCTGGGGCCTGAAGTCGCGCTTGGACTGAAGCCGGTCCCTGCTGCGCAAGAAACCAAGACCGGCCGTGCCTCGCTCGTCCTGCTCGGGATCGTGATCGGGATACTGATCCTGACGTCGCTGATCAGCGGCTTCATGGCGGTTGCCTTGAGGCAACGCTTCGCCGCACTGCATTTCGCCTTTTCCCTGCTGCTTTGCGTTTACGTCGCGACATCTGGTTCTCTCGTCTTCCTCATTCTACCAGAGATGACGCTGTGGACGAGATCGGTTATCGCCTATGCGTCGATCGCCTGGGCCGTCGCGCTGCTGGCACCATTCGTGATCTCCTTTTTCGAGCCCGATACGATCACGCCGCTCATGCGAAGGCTGGCCATCGGCACCGCTGTGCTGGCGATCGCCGCAGGGTTCTACCTCCCGCTCGGCGAGGTGTTCGGTATCAATCTGCGCCCGGCCTACAACCTCTCGTTCCTTCCTGGAGCGGTGGCGACGGTGGTAATCGTGGGCGCAGCGCTGCGCAGGGGAAGTCGGGCCGCGAGGCTGTTCCTGATGGCGTGGTCCATTCCCTTCCTGTTTGCCATCGAGCGACTGCTTCGCAATCTCGGTCTCTATTCGCTTCCGCCCATTGCGGACTTCGGTCTTTATCTTGCGCTGGCCGTGCAAGGCACTGCATTGACCTTCGCAGTCGGCTGGCGGATCAACGCGCTGCGTAGCGAGCGCGATGAGGCGCTGGCGCTGCGGCACAGTCTCGAGCGCGAGGCGCGTTTCGATGCGCTGACCGGGCTACCCAACCGTCGCGATTATTCGGCACGGGTTTGGGCAGAGGGCGATTTGCTGGCCCTGATCGACATCGACAGGTTCAAGGCAATCAACGACACCTATGGCCACGAGACCGGAGACAGGGTGCTGGTGGCCCTCGGTCGCTATCTGGCGGAAGAGGTCCGCGACGGACCGCTCGAAGGGGCATGGCGCCTGGGCGGAGAGGAATTCGCCGTAATCCTGCGCGACCGGAATGTCGCGAGCGCGGCAATCACCCTGGACCGGATGCGCCGGCGGATTCCCTATTTTATCGACAGCGAGATCCCGGGCCTCGATCACTCGGTCACGGCCAGCGCAGGCCTCGCTCCACTCCAAGAAGGCTCTGCGGCACAGTGTTTCCGTGCTGCCGACCGCCTGCTCTATGAAGCTAAGCGTTCGGGCCGCGACAGGGTATGTTTCGGAGAAGATGCCGAGGCGGACTCGGTTCGACCGGAAGGCGAAGCTCAGCTCAGCCGGTCGCGGAAAGTCGAATAGCCGAATTCCTTCACCAGCTCGAGCTGGTCCGTCTCGCTGTCCCACATGTAGATCGAGGGAAGCTGGACACCGTTGAAGGTGTTGGTCTTGACCATCGAATAATGCGCCTGGTCGAGAAAAGCGAAGCGCTTGCCCACTTCCGCCCCGCCGGCAATACGGTAATCGCCGATCACATCGCCAGCGAGGCAGGACGGACCGCCAATGCGCACCTCGGGCGTTTCCTGGTCTTTCGACTCTCCGAGCATGGCAGGACGATAGGGTGCCTCGATTACATCGGGCATGTGGCAGGTGGCCGAAACATCGGCGATCGCAATTGGCACGCCGTTGTAGCCCGTGTCGAGGATCGTGCCGACCAGGATACCCGCATCGAGCGCTACCGCCTCGCCCGGTTCGAGATAGATCTCTGCGCCGGTATCGTCCCTTGCATCCTTGAGAAATTCGATCAGTTCTTCGCGCTGGTAATCGGCACGAGTGATGTGATGGCCGCCGCCCATGTTGATCCATTTGAGCTGGCCGAACCATGGCTCGATCGCATCGAATACGCGGTCCCAGGTCCTGAGCAGCGGCTCGAGGTCCTGTTCGCACAAATTGTGGAAATGGATGCCCTCGACACCTTCCATGATTTCGGGCGTCAACTGGTCGAGCGGGAAACCGAGGCGGCTACCCGGACTCGATGGGTCGTAGCGCGGGACCTCGCCGGTCGGCACCTGCGGATTTATGCGCAGGCCGGTATCGAAATCCTGCCCGCTCGCCCGCGCGTTTTCGAGGATCAGGGCGGCACGCTGCATCTGGCCGGGCGAATTGAAGATCACATGGTCCGAAAGGCGGCAGACCTCTTCCAGCTCATCCGGCTTGTAGGCGGCCGAATAGGTCGCGATCTCGCCATCGTAGAATTCCGATGCCAGCCGTGCCTCCCACAGGCCGGAGGTGCACACCCCGTCGAGATATTCGCCGATGATCGGGGCCGCGCTCCACATGGAGAAGGCCTTCAATGCGCTGAGCACCTTGATCTCCGCTTCATCGCGGATTTCGGCAAGGACCTGGCAATTGGCGCGCAGTTTCGCCGCATCCACCACGAAGGCGGGGCTGTCGACGCGGTTCAGGTCGAAATGGGCGAAAGCGCCCGGGTCGCCGGCTTTTGTCTCCATAGGCCGCGCCCTAGCGCCTTCGTGGCTCCGCGCAAAGATATTGCGCGTCAGTCTTTCTTCGGTTCGGGTTTGCCGAACGCATATGTCCGATGAAATTCGTTCAAATCCTCGAGGTAGCTCGGATAGGAAGTGCCGAAAGCGAAGTCCGAATTGTCGCCATAGAGTACGAGGATGCCCTCGAGCGGTTCGTCCCCATCATTGACCATGTGATGTTTGACGAATTGGGGTACGAAAATGCTCATCCCCTTTTCCATTACCATCGGGCCATCGTCGGTATGCAACGTGCCCTTGCCAGCGGTCACCACAACCAGATTGGGCATCTGGCCGAACTCGAGCCGGGGATCGGCATTCACCTCCTCCTGCGGACCGAAGCTGAAATGCAGGATCCGGAAGCCCTTCATCATGTGCAGCGCCGTCGCCTGCGCGCCATGGGTCTTGAGCGCATTGTCGCGCCCGAAGCGTGTGACTTCGGGTTTGCCCTTGGTGAAAAAGTGCGACAGCACGAGGTACAGGTCGGCCTCGTCGCCGGAGGTCATCTCGAAGCCGTCCATCCCTGCGGATTCGACACCGACACGGTCGCTGCCGAAGCTCTGCATGGCGGCGGTACCGGCATTCACCCGACCGCTTGCTATCATCTCAAGGACTTCCAGGCTGGCGATGGTAAAATACCAGGTCGGCTCGCTCGGAGCGCCCTGGCTCAATTCGATCGCGTGCGGGCCGAAGCTGTGATCGGTCAGGCGCCCTCGCTTTGAAGGGGTTTCCTTGCGATCGACCGAAATCGTCCACCACTGCTGGCCGAGCTTGATCCCGAAAGTGGTGTCGATTGCCATGTGGTCCTGCGCATAGTCTTCGGCGAATTCCTGGAGCAGCGCCTCGGCCCGCTCGATTTCTGCCGCCGAGACCTGCTCCGTAGCCTCTACCTGGTTGTTCTGCGCCATAGCCGCTCCTGGAATTGCCAGCGCGGCAAGGCCCGCCAGCAGCATCGATTTCGCATACATGTACCATACTCCCTATTGCTGTAATAGGGAAGCAATACACCTATAATTATTTTAAGCAAGCGTTTAATTTAAAGCAGCGCCCGCTCCATGATGCGGCCGAGACCGTCGGCGAATTCGTCGAGAGTGGGCGTGCTGACGCCTGCATCGACCTCGTGCATGACCGCCTCGCGGACGGGCGTTGCGACAAGGAACAGGATCAATGGCCCGACGATCGAAAGATGCACGATCTGCGGATCCCAGCCCCGTGCCGGGGAATCGTTGGGAAGCGCATCGAGCACGCCCTTGGTCAGTTGCATCATCCCCAAGAGAGAACGCGAGGTTTCGGGATTGAGCATGCGCTCGGGAGCCATGTATTCGCGCAGCACCATCGGGACGAAATGCGGTGTCGAGCCGATCGCCCGCGCAAACGTCCTGACCAGCGCGCGGACCGGTTCGCCCTCGTCCAGCCCCTCCGCCGCAATCGCCTGGGCCTTGCCCACGGCTTCGGCCAGGATGGCATCGTAGAGCCCGCCTTTCCCTCCGAAATGATACGAGACAAGTGCCTGGTTGCAGGCAGCTTCCTCGGCAATGTCGCGAACCCCGGTTTCGGCAAAGCCCTTGGTCGCGAAGAGCCGTGCACCTGCGGCCATGATCGCAGCACGGGTATCGAGAGTTCTCTGCTGAGGCTTGCGGCTTGCCATTCGTACCGAAGCTAGCAGCGCCTCGACGAGAGCAACAGGGCCTACTCTTCCCGAGCGAAAAGTTCGAAGCGCACTACCCGATTGCCGTAAACATCGGTGACATAGGCCATGCCGTCGCGGCCGATGGCAATATCGTGGCCGAGGCTTGCTCCCTCGCCCGCAAGGCCGACGTCGAGAGAGCGTTCGAGCCCGCCATCGGGTCGGTATATGCGCACGATCGCCCCGGTCCGGTCGGCCCCATCGCGCCCTTCTATCGCCAACAGCCAGCCGCCGCCGAAAGTCGCCAGGCCATATGTGTGGCCGCCATTCGCCGAATTGCGCGACTCCACCAGTTCGCCATCGTGCGAGAAGATCTGGATTCGGGCGTTTTCCCTATCCGCAACGTAGATCCGCTTGTCGTCGACCGCGATGCCGTGCGCAGTGTCGAAATCTCCCCAGTCGCGCAGGAAGTTCCCGCTACGGTCGAATTCGGCCACCCTGGTATTTACATAGCCATCGGCGACAAGCACGCGGTCGCCGATGAAGGCGACATCGGCAGGACGACCGAAGTGGCCCTGGTCCTGCGCGGTTACTTCGCGTTCACCGAGGACAAGTTCCTGCGTCCCATCGTGGCTGAAACGGAACACCTGCTCGCGTGCAACATCGGTGAGCCAAATCTTGTCTTCCGCATCGACCGACAGGCCATGCGGCATGACGAAGGTTCCCGCTCCCCATTTGGCCAGCAATGCACCATCCGGCGAGAACAT
>CAYOWF010000126.1:0-6735 GCA_964407585.1 uncultured Qipengyuania sp. | reverse complement strand
GCGATCCCGCTCGCGCCATTGGCGAGCAGGTTGGGGAAGAGGCCCGGCATGATCTCCGGCTCTTCTTCCTCGTTATTGTAGGTCGGGATGAAATCGACCGTCCCCGCGTCGAGCCCTTCCATCAGGCGCATCGCGGTCTTGGTCAGGCGCGCTTCGGTATAGCGGTAGGCGGCCGCGTTATCGCCGTCGATATTGCCGAAATTGCCCTGCCCTTCGACCAGCGGATAGCGCAGCGCGAAATCCTGGGCGAGGCGGACCATCGCATCGTAGGCGGCGGTATCGCCGTGCGGGTGGTACTTGCCGATCACCTCGCCGACCACGCGCGCGGATTTCTTGAACCCGTTCGCCGGATCGAGCTTCAACTGGCGCATGGTCCACAACAGGCGCCGGTGGACCGGCTTCAACCCGTCGCGAAGGTCGGGCAGCGAACGTGCGGTGATCGTCGACAGCGCGTAGACGAGGTAGCGCTCGGACAGGGCGGAATCGAACGGTGCATCGACGATGGCGTCGAAGGGATCGGCGCCGGAATCGTCCATTTCGGTAGTGGCCATGAGGTTCGCCCTACCACTGCCACGGCTCGGCTTCCAATGCGGAACGGCTCACTTTCCCCACACGTTGCAAGGGTAACACAAAATCAAGGAGTTACACTATGACGAAACGCGTAATGATCCTCGCAACCAATGGCTTCGAACAGTCCGAACTGATGAAGCCCAAGGCCAATCTCGAAGACGCCGGTTTCGAGACCACCGTGGTGAGTCTCGAAAAGGGCGACATCACCGGCTGGAACGACAAGAACTGGGGAGACAGCGTATCGGTAGACAAGACGGTCGACGAAGTTACCGACTGTTCGGGCTATGACGCGCTGCTCCTCCCCGGCGGTCAGATGAACCCCGATATCCTGCGCATGAACGAGCGCGCCGTTGCGATCGTCCGCGAATTCGCCATGGCGAAAAAGCCGATCGCCGCGATCTGTCACGCTCCCTGGCTGCTCGCCGAAGCCGATCTGGTGAAGGGCAAGACCGTCACCAGCTGGCCGTCGATCCGTACCGACCTGAAGAATGCAGGTGCGAATGTGGTCGACGAGGAAGCCGCCATCGACGGCAATCTCATCACCAGCCGCAATCCGGACGACATTCCGGCCTTCAGCAAGGCGCTGATCGAGATGCTGGGACAGAAGGTCGACAAGCGCGAGCTCGAAGCCGCGTAAAAGACTGAAAACAATACCGTAAATGGAGCTCCGTCGCGCCCCGCGGCGGGGCTCTTTTTGCGCCTCGACTTGACCAATACTACCTTTATGTTACGTTGTAACATGCATTTATGCTTGCAAATACGGCAGAATTGTGGCCACATTAAGGCAGAAATATGGTGAGCAGAGATTTCGATGACTAAGCGTTCCCTCTTGCTGGTCGGCCTGTCCGGCCTTGCCCTGGCCTCCTGCGGTCAATCCGACGAGCGCGCCGAGGCCGAGCGCGTGACGACGCTCGATGTAGAAGCCGCTGCAGAAGCCCCACAGAATGAATTCGGCTTCATGGAAGCAATGGAAAGCGGCCCGTCGCTCCCGAGCATCACCCGCACCGCATCTCCTCCGCCGCCCCCTCCGCCGCCGCAGGCCAATCAGAGCCATAGCGAGCCGATCCCGCCCTCGGCGAGCACGCCACTGCCCGTCGGGATGCCGCAGGTGGCCTATACCTTCGCCTATGGCTTCCGCGTCGCACCCGAGATCATCCGACCGATGCAGGAAAAGCACGCCGACATGTGCGAAGCGAAGGGCTCGCAGGTCTGCCGTATCGTTTCGATGAACACGGGAGAGAGCGAAGGCGACTATGCCTATGGCAGCCTGCAGATCGCCATCGCCAGCGGCGAAGCGCGCAGCTTCGGCAAGGCCCTCACGGCGACGTCGGAGGGCATGAAGGGCGAGTTGGTCTCCTCTTCGATCCAGGGCGAAGACCTGTCCAAGCGGATCGTCGATACCGAAGCGCGCCTGCGCGCCCGGACCGTGCTGCGCGATCGCTTGATGGAAGTTCTCCGCAGCCGCCGCGGCACGGTTGCGGAACTGGTCCAGGCCGAACGCGGCGTGGCGCAGGTGAACGAGGAGATCGATCAGGCGCAAAGCTGGCTCAACGAAATGCGCGGCCGCGTTGCCTATTCCACGATGACATTGGAATATCAGGCCGGAACGCCGAGCGAAGGCGGTTTCCTCGACCCGATCCGCAGCGCCTGGGGCTCGCTCGCCACGATCTTCGGCAATCTGATCGCGCTCTTGATGATCGTCGGCCTGGTCGTGCTGCCGTTGGGACTGCTGATCTGGGGCGCGATCCGGCTGTTCAGGCGATTGGGTCTGTCGACCGGCATCGGCAATGATGGCTGGAGCCGGCCCGAAAGCCAGGATGCGCAGGCATAGATCTACGGACATCCTGCCTGCATGGGCGGGGTCCGCCGCAACCGGCTTGCGAGTCTCGCGCCCGGGTTGTATTCTCCAACCCGAGCGCGGGGGAAACCGAGGGCGCGCTCGACAGGCAAAATAGGGTCGCAGCCTTGCATGCTGCCTCGGGGACCGGGGGACCCTAATGACCATTGCCGATTCCGCTGCGCAGGCAGCACCCGTCGCCAAAGCCGACCGTATCGGTTCGCTCGACATCCTTCGCGGGGTCGCCGTCTTCGGCATCCTGCTGATGAACATTTCCGCTTTCGGCCTCGTGTGGCAGGCCTATGGCAATCCCAATGCGGCGGGCGGTGCCGACGGGGTCAACCTGCTGCTGTTCCAGATCATGAACGTCGGCTTCGAAGGGACGATGCGCGGCATCTTCTCGATGCTGTTCGGCGCCGGGATCTACCTCATGACCGAGCGTATGGAGAACGCGGGCGCGGGCCTGACGACGGCGGAGATCCATTTCCGGCGGATGACCTGGCTGATGATCTTCGGCTTCATCCACTGGTCGCTGCTGCTGTGGACGGGCGAAATCCTGTTCGCCTATTCGATGTGCGGTTTCGTGCTCTTCGCCTTTCGCAAGATCGCCCCGACCCGGCAGTTCCTTTTGGGCATCGCCGCCTTGCTGGTCGCCGCCTTCATCCTCAACCAGGACTATCACGAAACCAGCGAACTGGCGCAGCAGGCCACCATTGCCGAAGCGCAGCTGGCCGACGGACAGGCGATCGACGACGAACAGCAGATGGCGCTGGACAAGTGGAACGAGATGCGCGCCGAAACCACGCCGACCGAAGAATCCACCGCGCTCTTCGAAGGGTGGCACGAAGGCTCCTATTGGGAGGCTGTGACCGGCATGTGGGAATTCAACGTCGAGTTCCAGTGGAAGCACGCGCCCTTCTGGCTGCTGTTCGACATGATGCCCTTCATGCTGATCGGCATGGCGCTGCTGAAATGGGACGTGCTGACCGCGGGACGCAGCGTGGGTTTCTACGCCGGGATGGTCGTGGCGGGCTATGGCATCGGCATCCCGCTCGGCCTGTACGAATACGGATTGCTGACGGCGGGAGACTTCGGTCCGCTGGCCGGTGCAGAGGCCGGCCGGACCTACCAGTTCAGCAGGCTCGCCATGGTGGCGGGGCATCTCGGGCTGCTGCTCTGCGTGATCAAGCTCGGGCTGCTGCGCTGGCTCCAGCGCGGACTGGCGGCGGCCGGGCAGATGGCGCTAACCAACTATATCGGCCAGACGCTGATCTGTACGCTGCTGTTCTACGATTTCGGCTTCGGCTTCTACGGCGAATTCCAGCGCTACCAGCTCTACCTGGTCGTTCTCACGATCGCGGCGGTCGAAATGGCGTTCAGCGTGGTCTGGCTGCGCACATACCGCTTCGGTCCGCTCGAATGGATCTGGCGCTCGCTTACCTATTGGAAGCCGCAGCCGATGAAGAAGGGCGGCGGCGGTCCTGTGCCGGGGCAGATGCTCGGCGCGACCTAGAGGCTCATGTCGTGGCTCTCGGCGGGGATCGCGACGGTCAGCCCGTCGAGCTCCTCGCCGAGCACGATCTGGCACGACAGGCGGCTCGTCCGCCTCACGCCGGCGGCGAGGTCGAGCATGTCCTCTTCCTCCTCGCTCGCTTCGGGCAGGCGGTCGAACCATTCCTTGTCGACCACGACGTGGCAGGTCGAGCAGGCCATCTGGCCTTCGCAAGTGCCTTCGAGCGGCATGCCGGCGGCCTGCGCAACCCGCAGCAGGTTCTCGCCGGGCTCTGCCGTCGCATCGATGCGGTCGCCCCGCGAAGTGATGAAATGGACCTTCACAAGCTCCCCTGCGCCCTTGCCGCCTCGTTGATCCGCCTGCCCGCCTCCTCGATCTCCTCGAGCGTGGTGTAGCGCCCGAAGCCGAGCCGGATCGATGTCTTGGCGAGCTTCTTCGGCAGGCCGATCGCTTCGAGCACATGGCTCGTGCGGCCGGACCCGCTGGCGCAGGCGGAACCGGCGGAGAACATGATCTCGCGGCAATCGCTCATCAGCCGGTTCACATCGAGCCCGCCGCCATTGGGCCCGCGCGGACGGATGTTGAGATTGCCGTGATAGCGTGCCTCGGCACTGCCGTTGAGTTCCCAGTGCTCGAAGATCTCGGTCGCGCGTTTCCACAGCTTCTGGACGTGGTCCGCATCCTGTTCCATCCGGTCCTTCGCCTCGGCGGCGGCGGCACCCATGCCGGCAATCAGCGCCGGAGACAGCGTGCCCGAACGCAGGCCGAATTCCTGACCGCCGCCGGTCTGGACTTCCTCGAGGTCGATCCCATCGCGCACCCACAGCGCGCCCACGCCCTTGGGACCGTGGAACTTGTGCGCGCTGATCGCGATCATGTCGGCGCCGGTCAGCTCGATCTTGCCATAGGCCTGCACCGCATCGCAGAAATAGAGCGCGTTGTTCTCCTTCGCCTTGCGGTGCCATTCGATGGTCGGCTGGATCGTACCGATCTCGTTGTTCACCTGCATCAGGCAGACGAGGCGCGTATCCTGCGGCAGGCTCTGCTTGGTATTGCACTGGCCGTTCTTGGCGACGTTGAGGATGTGGCATTTGCCCAGATCACGCGCCGTATCGAGCACTGCGGCGTGTTCGATGGCGGAAACGGACACCGTCCCTTCCTTCCCCGAACCGCGGATGGCGAGGTTGATCGCCTCGGTCGCGCCCGAGGTGAAGATGACCTTGCCGCCCGCAGGGAACAGCGCGGCGACCTGCTCGCGCGCGAATTCGACCGCGGCCTTGGCTTCGCGACCGAGCTTGTGCGGGGAATGCGGATTGCCGAAGCCGGTGCCGCCCGGCCCGTCGAGCCAGCGCAGCATGGCATCGCGCGCTTCGGGCGCAAGCGGTGTGGTAGCCTGGTAGTCGAGGTAGATCATGCCTTCGCCAATTCTACCCAGACCTCGCAGAAGCGTTCCACCTCCGCTGCGGTGGTGTTCCAGCCGAAGCTGGCGCGGATCGTGCGGTCGGCCACATCCGCTTCGACCTGCATGGCCTGCAGGACGTGGCTGGTCTTCATCGTTCCGCTCGAACAGGCGCTGCCCTGCGACACGGAAATCCCTGCCATGTCGAAGCGCATGACCTGCGCGCTGCCGCTCATATTCGGCATGGCGATGGCACGGACATAGGGTGTCGGATCGGACAGAAGGTCGGACAGCCAGGTCCCGCCCAGATCGCGACACTCCTGCGCCAGCCGGTCGAGCGGTTCGAGGATCGCGGGATCTATATAGGGATCGCCGCACGCCTCCAGCGCCGCCGCCATGCCGAGAACGCCCGGCAGGTTCTCCGTCCCGCGCCGATAGCCGCGTTCCTGCCCGCCGGCGGGTTCGAGCATGGCGAAATCTTTCACCAACAGCGCCCCGATGCCGATCGGACCGCCGAATTTATGCGCCGAGACGATCGCCATGTCGCATGTCGGCATGGCGAATTTTCCCGCGCCTTGCGCGCAATCGGCCAGCACCAGGCCGCCGGCCTGACGGACCGTGCCCGATATCGCCGCGAGGTCCTGGCGGTTGCCGGTTTCCGAATTGACCTGCTGGACGGCCACGAACGGCCGTTCGCGCTGCACCGCTTCGGTCAGCAGTTCCAGATCGAGCGCACCGTCCATTCGGACCGGGACGCGTTCGGCGTCGGGTGCGGCCTTCAGGATCGCATCGTGTTCGACCGCTGAGACCAGCCGCGCACCGGCCTTCGCATGAGCCAGCGCCAGCGCCGCCGCCTCGCTCGCGCCCGAAGTGAAGATCACTTCTCCTTCCCAGCCGAGCGCGCGTTTCACCCGCTCGCGCGCATCTTCCAGCGCGGCGCGTGCCTTGCGGCCTTCGGCATGCGGACTGCTCGGATTGGCCCAGAGCGCGAAGCCATTTTCCATCGCCGCGCGCGCCTTGGGGCGGAGCGGCGTGGTGGCGGCATGATCGAGATAGATACGTGTCGTGACGGGACGTGCTCGAAATAATTGCGAAACGGAGACAAAACCCTATATAGCGCGCAACCTCGCGCAAGCCCCTTGGGGCAATCGCGCACCACATTTTCTGCCAGGGTACACCTCCCCATGCCGACCGTGATCTTTCCCGGCCCCGAAGGCCGCCTCGAAGGCCGTTTCTCTCCCGGGCCCCGTCCGCGCGCACCCGTTGCGATGATCCTGCATCCGCACCCTCAGGGCGGCGGTACGATGAACGAGCAGATCACGCAGCGGCTCTACAAGACCTTCGTGAACCGCGGATTCGCAACGCTGCGCTTCAATTTCCGCGGCGTCGGCCGCAGCCAGGGCAGCTTCGACAACG
>CAYOWF010000125.1:0-6793 GCA_964407585.1 uncultured Qipengyuania sp. | reverse complement strand
AGTATGTCCGCAAGGTCACGCTGACCAGCTCGATGGGCCCCGGCCTCAAGGTCGATCTCGGCGAAGTCGAAGGCGCGTAATTTTCCGCGCTATGGCACTTCGCGCCACTTGAGCGCGAAACACCTTTCCTGCTTCGGCAGGGTTTGAAACGGGCCGGGGGGAAACCTCCGGCCCTTTCTCTTTGTCAGGCGCCCGCCGCTTCCGGCACCGCCTTGAGCTGGCGGGAATAGAACCAGCCGATGCCGATCAGGCTTGCGCCCAGCGCCACGAAGCTGGCGATGCGCAGCAGTCCCTCGAGGCCCGCCGTATCGACGATGAAGACCTTGAGCACGGTGCCGGTCATCAGCACCAGCGACCCGACGCGCCACAGCCGCTCGCCCCGCGCGCTGCCGATCAGAAGGAAGGCGATCGCCAGCACGATGCCGACGAGCGAGCGCAGCAAGTCTTCGTTTTGCGACATCGGCAATTCGTCGAGGAAGGTCCCGGCGAAGACCTGGCGCAGCAGCGTCATCGCACCGAGAGTGACGAGCGCCATGATGGCGATGTCGAAACCGCGGCGGAACTCGGGCCGCCAGATACGCAACGAGGCAAGAGCCCCGATGCCCACGCCATAGGCGGCGAGGGCGAGGTTGGCGATCGCCACTTGCCCCACCGCCTGGTGGTCCCACAGCGGATTGTGCAGCAGGAGCGTGAACCAGGCGAAATGGACGAAAGCGGTGGCGGCAAAGGCGGTTGCGATGGTCGGGCTCTTGAGGCCGCGCCAGGCGCCCCAGCCGAAAGCAAGGAGCAGCGTTTCCCACAGCGTACGCTCGGCCAGCCCTCGTGCAGCGAAATCGGGCAGGGAATCGAGCATCAGCAGCTGTTTGAACAGGACATGCGCGACGACCAGCGCCAGCGGCAGCGCGACCGGCCAGAACGGCAGCGGCTGCTCGATGTGGCTCGGCAGGCGCAGCCGGGTGACGCCGAGCGCGATCGCCAGCGGCAGGATGAAGCCGAACACGTCGCGCAGGCCGGGCAGGTAGGTCACCAGCATCGGGTCCGCAGCCAGCGCGCCCAAACCTTCGCCGACCCAGTCCCCGATGGGCGCGATCGCCCACAGGCCCATGCAGGCGATTAGTGCGAGCGCGGCAAAGGAGCGGTCGGGCAGGGCGAAGCGTCCGGCCACGACCAGTGCCGCCGCGGTCCAGACCAGCCAGATCGGCGCAAGCACCTGGGCGATCGCGCCGAAGAGAATGAGCGCGGCGACGAACTCGGCAACCGCACGGCCGCGTCCGGGGTGGCGAAAGTATGCGATGGCGGCAAAGGGCAAGGCACCCGCAAGCCAGCGCAGGAATGAGAGGAAGGAGACCTCGCCGACGCCTTCGAAGAGGAGCGACATTTCCGTGAGGTGGGTGTCGCTGACGGGCAAGGTGAGGAAAGTACCGCAGGCTGCCATCCACAATAGCGAGGAAAGCGAGTGGCTGGCATCGACGCGGCTGCGGAGCAGGCAGACGAGGCCGGTCGCAACGGCACTCGCAACAAAGGGCATGGCGATGTCGGGCAGTAGGCACACGCTGGCGAGGAAGAAGAGCAGGCCGGAGCTTGCAAGATTGGCGGCGAGTTCGCCTTTGACCGGGCGCTCCCACAGCACGAGGGCAGCGGCGGCGGGGAGGGCGGCTAGCGCGAGCAGGCCCGCGCCTTCCCCGATCCGCAGGATGTCGCGATCGAATGTCTCGAAGGTCCACAGGGTGACGAGGCCGATGGCCAGCGTCACGGCCGCTACGGCCAGCGCTTCGATCGCCCCGCCATCCTTCCGGTGCAACAGCGCCAGCGGGACGAGTGCGAAAAGCACGGCGAGACCGATAGCGACGAGCGCGAACATCGCCGGTTCGGGCGCCGGCCACAATTGGAGGAGGACCACCCCTATGGCGGCTGCCATGGCGCCGCCCGCGCGCATTTCCGGCTTCTGCCAGCCGAACCAAGCCAGGGCCGCGCCAAGCAGCAGGTAGAGACCCCAGGCAAGCGGCTGGTAGCCGCCGGCATCGACCAGCACGGCAAGCTGGAGCCCGGCGAAGCCGGCGGCGGCAAGGCGGATGGGTTGCTCGAACTGCTCGATATCGAGCAGCGAGGGAATGAGCGTGCCGAGGACGATGAAATAGAGGCCGAGCGCGAGAATATCTGAGAAGTCGTAATCGCCGCCGAGCAACAACAGCGCGCCCCAGCCGAGGCCGCCCGCCAGCGCGCCGAGACCGAGCCACGATCGCTTCTGCCGGTTGGCGGTCTGCGTGAGGCCTCCGGTCACTAGCGCGAGGTACAGCGCGAGCATCGGCAGATTGGCGTCCTCGCCGCCGACCAGCGCCGGTGCCGCAAAGCCGCCGACCAGGCCCAGCACCGCGCTCGGCAGGCCGAAGCGATAGGACAGGAAGATGGCCAGCGCGGTGACTCCCGCCAGCCCGAGAAAGGCGAACGTCTGCCCGATGAGTTCATATTGCGTCCCGGCGAGGTAGAAGGCGGCGTAGAGCGTCGCCAGGCCCGCGCCGGCGAGGGCCTGCCTCACGCGCTCGTCCCTCACGCGGTCTTCGAAGCGGTAGGAAAGCTCGGCACCGGCCAGCAGCAGGATGCCGAAAAGGAAGGACAGGGCCACGCGCACCTGCGGCGTCAGCAGTCCCGCCTCGATCGAGTAGCGCACAAGGAATACGCCGGCCACGGCAAGCGTGATTCCTCCGGCCCATATCGGCAGGCGGCGACCGAAGATGTCTTCGAAATCGAGGCTGAAACGCGAGGGTTCGGGTTCGTCCGCGTATTGCGGCTCCGAGAACGTATCCGGCTGTTCGGGCTTGGAAGCGGCGATATCTTCGGTCAGGACCGGCTCTTCGCTCCTTCGCAGCGTCACTGCCGCGACTGGCACTGGCGGCGGCGCTGATTTCGCTTCGCCTTCGGCGTCCATCGGAGCAGCAGTCTCGGTTGCCGGGGGCGGGGCAGGCGCCTGCAAGCGCCATTCGAGCTGGTGCTGGCGTTCTTCCACTTCGCCGAGACGTCGTTCAGCCGTCTTCATGCGCTGGAACAGCAGCGTGCAGGCGACGATCAGTCCGGCGACGACGAGTTCTAGCATGGCGGTGTCACGCTAGTCCGCGGCGCGCCCGGCGCAAGCCCGGCTCAAATTCCGCCGTGGGTAAATGCAAAGCCTGCTTGCTCCAGCCCGTCGCACAATTGGGTCATGCAAGCGTCGATCGCGGCGCGATCGGTCGAACGGATGACGAAATTCGCGCCAACCTTGCCTTCCTTGAAGAAGGGGTAGCTGCCGATCTGGCAGTTCTCATGCGCCTTCTCGACCTCGCGCAGGAGGGTGGAAACTTCGCTCTCGGGAATGAAGCCGCCGACCGTTTCCGACAGCAGCGGCGCGCCGCCTTCGAGGCTTCCGGTCAGCGCGTCGAGCATGCCCGCGGTGATATGCGGCACGCCCGCCATCAAATGGACGTTTCCGATGCGGATTCCCGGCGCACCCGACATCCGATTGGGGATGAGTTCCGCGCCTTCAGGCACGCGCGCCATACGGAGGCGGCCTTCGTTCAGCCCGCCCTTGTCTGCATAGTATCGTTCGAGAACGGCGCGCGCTTCGGGGTGGATAATGACTTCGACGCCCAGCGCCTCCGATACGGCGTCGACGGTTATGTCGTCATGCGTCGGGCCGATGCCGCCGGTGGTGAAGAGATAGTCGTAGCCTTCGCGCAGGGCGTTGACCGCCTCGACGATACGGGAGATCACATCGGGGACCACGCGGACCTCGGCGAGGCGGATACCCTGCACCTGCAGCCAGCTGGCTACCTGCGCGATATTCTTGTCATGCGTGCGGCCGGAAAGGATTTCGTCGCCGATGACGACGAGCCCGGCGGTATAGATGCGGTCGGTCATGCCTGCGGTCGTAGTGATCCTTGCTTGCGAAAGCTACTCTGCAGCTTCGAGCGTTTCTTCCGCGCCGCGAGCATTGGCGCCCTTGCGGCGCAGGGAGAGGATCCCGTCGTCGACCGGATCTTCGGCCATGCGCTTGCGATCGAGCACGTATTCCTGGTTCAGGCGCCAGGGATAGGCCACTGCATTCTTCGGCATGATGTGCTTGGAACGCTGGATATAGCCGGAGGAGAAATCGAAAATGTCGTCCTCTTCCAGGCCGTGATCTTCGGGGAGGACCGGCACCGCGATTTCGGCCCCTTTCTCCTTCATTTCGGCTAGCACCTTGCAGACATAGTCGGAATTGATGTCCGCCCGCAGGGTCCAGCTGGCGTTGAGATAGCCGAACACCACCGCAAGGTTCGGCAGGTTCGAGAACATGCAGCCCTTGTAATAGAAACGTTCGGCCAGATCGACCGGCTGACCTTCCTGCGAAAGCTTGATCTTGCCGGCAACGGCCAGCTTCAGCCCGGTTGCCGTTACTACGATGTCGGCGGGCAGGAAGCTGTCGTCCTTCAGCCGCACCCCGCCTTCTTCGAATGCCTTGATATGGCCGGTCACGACTTCGGCCTTGCCGCTCTTCATCGCCTCGAACAGATCGTCGTCCGGCACGAGGCACAGGCGCTGGTCCCAGGGGTTATACGGCGGGGTGAAATCGGTGAGGTCGTAATCCTTGCCCATCGACTTGCGGATGCGCTTGTGCAGCATCTCGCCCATCTTCTTCGGTTTGTTGCGCGCCTTCTTGAAGCCGATATCCTGCAGCTTGATATTCTTCCAGCGGGTGATCCTGTAGGCCAGTTTTTCGGGCAGGATTTTGCGCAGGAAATTGGCCACGGCATCCTTGGCCGGGCGCGAGAACATCCAGGTCGGCGTCCGCTGGAGCATGGTGACCTTGCTCGCCTTTTCGGCCATCGACGGGACGATGGTGACGGCGGTCGCGCCCGAACCGATGACGACGACGTTCTTGCCTTCGTAATCGAGATCTTCGGGCCAGAACTGCGGGTGGATCACCTGGCCCTCGAATTCTCCGAAATCGAAGCCGGGATCGTAGGGCTCGTCGTAATCATAATAGCCCGAGCCGAGATACAGCCAGTTGGCGGTCAGCATCTTGCGCTCGCCATCGGGTGTTTCCAGCGTGACGTGCCAACGCGCATCGGCTTCGCGCCAGTCTGCGGCAACGACCTTGTGACCGAAGCGGATGTGGCGGCGGATGTCGCGCTCGTCCACGATGGTGTCGAGATAGTCGAGGATCGCGGGCGCATCGGCGATGCTCTTTTCATGCTTCCACGGCTCGAAATCGAAGCCCAGCGTATGCATGTCGCTGTCCGAGCGGATGCCCGGGTAGCGGAACAAATCCCAGGTCCCGCCTAGATTGTCGCGCCGCTCGACGATCGCGAAACTGTGGCCGGGTACCTTCTCTCTCATATGTGCTGCCATGCCGATGCCGGATATGCCGGCACCCACGATCAGCACGTCGAAATCGGTGGCGCGGTTGCTTGCTGGTCTGTCTCCCATGGCAGGCAGACTATCCCAAGCGGCGCTGAAGGGGAAGTCTAAGTTGCGTGACGCAACCTATCTTAGCTGTCCGGCTTCCTCGCCACCGCATTCCATAGCACTCTGGCATCGTCGATGCGTTCGCGCGAGCCGAGCGAGGCAATGAAGTGTTCGGGTGACATTTCGAGAGTGGCGAGGGCGCGCCGCATGGCGGTGACCAGCAGGCTCCCTTCCGCAAGGATAAGCGGGGAAACGACTGCCGGCAGCGAGAAGTCCCCGAGGGCCAACAGAGCCGCCAGCACGAGCGCGATTGCAGAAGCGGCAAGGTAGACTGTCAGCACCGGCCCATGCTCTTCCTCGGCAGCGAGCACTGCCATCGGCGCGGTCGACAGCGCGCGCAGTGTTGCGGCAGTGACCAGGACGATGGCGAGCGTCGGGTCGAACAGCGTCTTGCCCAGCGTATAGAGGTTCTGCAGCCAGGGTCCGATGGAAAGCAGGGTGAGCGTGAAGAGCGCAGCGATGCCGAAGGAGGCGAGAGAAATCGTCGCCAGCACGCGCCTTTCGACGGTACGGCGTTCCCCCTCGAAATGGCCGCTTTCGGCGAGTTGCAGGCCAAAGAGCGCATGGGTGATCAGGTCGAGCAATCGCGTGAGCGCACGTGTCGCGACGAAGACGGCCAGCATCACCGCCCCGAACCCTGCGCCGACCAGCAGGACGTAGCCCTGCAGATTGAGGCCGAAAGCAAGCGGAAGCAGGATCAAGGCGAGCGAAGGACGCCAAAGCTCGCCGAAGCCCGGTTGCGGTGCGGGAGGGGTTCGCTCGAACATCTGCGGCACGGCCTTTCGCGCCGAAAGGTAGATCCACAGCGCAGCAGCGCAGCGGAACAGTGCCAGCGACATCGCCAGCGTCGCAAGGCTGTCCGAAAAGGTCACCGCGGCCGCGACGACCACGATCTCGAGCAGGCTCGTCGCGTTGTAGAGGAAATTATGGTCGGACGGGATGTCCGACAACCGATAGGGAATCTCGAAGATCGCCATCTGGCCTGTGGCGAAGATGTAGAGCGACAGCCAGGCAGCGGCCTTTGCGAGGTCCCACACAGCCAACTCTTTCCCATGTTCGAGCACCGAGGGAATCAGCACCATGGCAAGAGTTGCGAAGACCAGCGCCAACGCGGCGATGGATCCCGTCGAGGTCGTCCAGGCTGCACGGAATTCCTTGCGGGCGCGCGCCATGTCGCCTTCGCTTGCCGCAGCCAGCGTCGTCGCACTCCCCGCTCCTGCGAAACCGTTTCCGATCAGCACGAGATAGGCGGGCAATGCGAAGAGGATGAACCAGCCGCCGATCGCCTCCATCGTCCAGCTGGAGAAGAAAA
>CAYOWF010000124.1:0-6832 GCA_964407585.1 uncultured Qipengyuania sp. | reverse complement strand
GAAACCGGCTTGCCTTCGCGCTTCGCCCGTTCCTTCGCCTCGTCGGGCGTTTCGGTCTGCTCGGCGATGGCGACGCGGCAGCCGCCCTTGATCAGCCGGGCGAGATAGCCTTCCGCCGAATGCACCGGCACGCCGCACATCGGCACGGGTTCGCCGCCATGGTCGCCGCGGGTGGTCAGCGCAATGTCGAGCACCTGCGAGGCGACCTTGGCGTCGTCGAAGAACAGTTCGAAAAAATCGCCCATCCGATAGAACAGCAAGGCGTCGCCCGCTTCCTCCTTGAGGGCGAAATATTGCTGCATCATCGGGGTTGGTTTTTCGGCCATGGAAATCCGGCCTAGCGAGCATGTGCGCGATTCGGGAGTCGGGCAAAGCGGCCTTTCCCCTATGACTTCGTCGAAAATCCTCTTAGGGGCATTGACCGAGACAACGTCAGGACCAGCCCAAGGGACCAGAATGGCCGAAGAAAAGCAGACCGGTTTCAACACGCGCGAGGCGCTCTTCTATCACGAGACGATCCGTCCCGGTAAGATCGAGATCATCGCCTCCAAGCCCATGGCGACGCAGCGCGACCTCGCGCTAGCCTATTCGCCCGGCGTCGCCGCCCCGGTCGAAGCGATTGCAGAGAACCCGCAGGACGCGGCGCGCTATACCGCCCGATCGAACCTCGTCGCGGTGATTTCCAACGGCACGGCCATCCTTGGTCTCGGCAATCTCGGTGCGCTGGCGTCCAAGCCGGTGATGGAAGGCAAGGCGGTGCTGTTCAAGCGCTTCGCCGATGTCGATTCGATCGACCTCGAGCTCGATACCGAGGACCCGGAAGCCTTCATCAACGCGGTCGCGCTGATGGAGCCGAGCTTCGGCGGCATCAACCTCGAGGATATCGCTGCGCCCGAATGCTTCATCATCGAGCAGGCGCTGCGCGAGAAGATGAACATCCCGGTGATGCACGACGACCAGCACGGCACCGCGATCATCTCGGCCGCCGGCCTCATCAACGCCTGCCACCTGACCGGGCGCGATCTCGACACGGTGAAGATGGTGGTCAACGGCGCGGGCGCCTCGGCGCTGGCCTGCACCGCGCTGATCAAGGCGATGGGCGTGCGGCACGAAAACGTGATCGTCTGCGACCGTTCGGGGCCGATCTATCCTGGGCGCGACAATGTCGATCAGTGGAAGAGCGCACATGCGGTCGACACGCCGCATCGCAGCCTGGAAGAGGCGCTGGAGGGCGCGGACGTGTTCCTCGGCCTGTCGGCAGCCGGCGCGCTCAAGCCCGAATGGGTGGAGAAGATGGCCGACAAGCCGATCATCTTCGCCATGGCCAATCCGGTGCCCGAAATCATGCCCGACGAGGCGAAGAAGGTCCGCCCCGATGCGATCATCGCGACCGGCCGCAGCGATTTCCCCAACCAGGTCAACAACGTCCTCGGCTTCCCCTTCATCTTCCGCGGCGCGCTCGACGTCCAGGCGACCGCGATCAACGAGGAAATGAAGATCGCCGCCGCGCGCGCCATCGCCGAACTCGCCCGCGAACGCGTGCCCGAGGAAGTGGCCGCCGCCTACGGCGTGAGCCAGCAGTTCGGCGAGGAATACATCATTCCCGCCCCCTTCGACCCGCGCCTGATGGAAGTCGTTTCCTCCGCCGTGGCGCAGGCTGCGATGGACAGCGGGGTCGCCCAGGCGCGCATCGAGGACATGGATGCCTATCGCCACCAGCTCAAGGCACGCCTCAACCCCACCACCGGCGCGCTGACCAATATCTACGAACAGGCCAAGGCCAATCCCAAGCCGATGGTCTTCGCCGAAGCCGAAGAGGAAGTCGCCCTCCGTGCGGCGATCCAGTATCGCGATTACGGCTATGGCGAGCCGATCCTCGTGGGCCGCACCGACAAGGTGCTCGACAAGCTTAGGGAACTGGGCGTGGACGATCCGGACGACTGGATCATCGAGAATTCGAAACTGTCGGACAAGATCCCGGCGATGAACGACTATCTCTACAAGCGCCTGCAGCGGCGCGGCTATACCGAACGCGACGTCGGCCGGATGGTCAATCAGGAGCGCAACGTCTTCGCTGCGCTGCTGGTCGCGCTCGGCCATGGTGAGGGCATGATCACCGGGCTGACGCGGACCTTCGCGCAGACCGCGCGCGAAGTGGCGCGGGTGATCGATCCCAAGCCCGGCGCAACGCCCTTCGGCGTGCATATGATGATCGGCAAGAACCAGACGACCTTCCTCGCCGACACCACGATCAACGAACGCCCGGGCGCGGCCGAACTGGCGCATATCGCCAAGGAAACCGCCGCCGTCGCGCGCCGCATGGGCCACGAGCCGCGCGTCGCCTTCATGTCCTATTCGACCTTCGGCAATCCCTCGGGCCAGTGGCTCGGCAATATCCGCGACGCCGTCGCGCTGCTCGATGCCGAAGAGGGGCTGGACTTCGAATATGAGGGCGAGATGGCGCCCGATGCCGCGCTCAACCGCAAGGTGATGGATTTCTACCCCTTCAGCCGCCTGTCGGGCCCTGCGAACGTGCTCATCATGCCCGGCCTGCAATCGGCCAATCTGTCGGCCAAGCTGCTGCGCGAGCTGGGCGGCGAGACGATGGTCGGCCCGATGATGATCGGCAACGAAAAGCCGGTGCAGATCGCGCCGATGACCTCGATCGCGCCCGATTTGCTGACGCTGGCCGTGCTGGCGAGCGCAGGCGTGGTCGGCTGAGGCGCACTTGCCGGTGACGATCGCGGACCAGCGCCATCGTTTCGCGATTCCGGACGATGTCCACTATCTCAACTGCGCCTATATGGCGCCGCTCTCGCATGAAGTCAGCGGCGCCGTGGTCGCGGGTGCGCGGCTGAAGGAGAAGCCTTGGTCATTCCGCCCGGCCGATTTCTTCGCCGTGACCGAGGCATTCCGGACTAGGGCGGCCCGGCTGGCGGCAGTTTCGGCAGACTGCATCGCGGTGGTTCCCTCGGTCAGCTATGCCCTTGCGGTCGCCGCGAAGAACATCCCGATGGAGGCCGGGCAGACGATCGTGACGCTGGCCGACCAGTTCCCTTCGAACGTCTATGTCTGGCAGGAAAAGGCCGCGCGCTGCAGCGGGCGGGTCGTTGCGGTCGAACGGCCGTCGCAAAGCTGCTGGACCGAAGCGGTTCTCGAGGCGATCGGACCGGAGACCGCCGTGGTCGCCGTACCGCACAATCACTGGGCCGACGGGCGGGTGGTGGATCTCGAAGCCGTCGGCGCAAGGGCGCGCGAACATGGCGCGGCGCTGGTGCTCGACCTTACCCAGTCGCTGGGCGCGATGCCGCTCGATTTCGATGCGGTGAAGCCCGATTTCGCGGTCGCCGCCTGCTATAAATGGCTGATGGGCCCCTATGGCATCGGCATGCTCTATGTCGATCCGAAGCATCATGACGGTGAGCCGCTCGAACACAATTGGATCAACCGCGCCGGATCGGAGGACTTTTCCCGTCTGGTCGATTATCGCAGCGATTTCCAGCCCGGCGCGCGGCGTTTCGACATGGGCGAGAAGTCCAATCCGCCGCTGCTCGAGGGGGCAGGGGCGGGTATCGACTTCCTGCTCGAATTCGGCGTCGAGGAGATCGCGCGCGAACTCGGCCGCCGCACCGAGGCCCTGGCGCAGGAAGCGCGGGAACTCGGGCTGACCTCCGCCCCGATCGGGACGCGAGCGCCGCATTTCCTTGCGCTCGGATTCCCCGAAGGCGTGCCCGACGGGCTGACCGAGCGGCTCGCCGAGCGGCAGGTCCATGTGTCCTTGCGCGGCACTTCGCTGCGCGTCACGCCGCATCTCTACAACACGCCCGAAGACAGCGACGCGCTCGTGCAGACGCTGCGCGAATGCCTCGCCTGAGCGGCCTTTCGCAACGCTTCGACCGTCCCGCCAGGGCCGGTTAATTGCGCGGCAAGCCGGCGGGATGCCTAGGCCCTTTCGACGTGCACCCAAATGCACTGGAAAGGACAAACATGAAGAAAATCATACTATTCGCCGCAATCGGCGCGGGTCTCGCCGCCACTCCTGCCGTGGCGCAGGAAGCGCCGGGTGGGCTCTATGTCGGGGCTCTCGGCGGCTATGAAGGCGTCGATGTCGACAGCGCCGACGGGACCGCCACCGCCAGCGCCGACAGTGCGGTCTATGGCGTCAATGCGGGGTACGACCTCAGCCTCGGCGGGGCCTTCGTCGGCCTCGAAGGCGAGATCTCGACCAGCGATGGCACCACCAGCTTCCCCGACAGCTTCGGCGGTGCGCGCGAAGGCCTGGAAACGGGCGGCCAGTACTATCTCGGCGCGCGCGCCGGCTTCGCGCTGACGCCGGGCATCGCCGCCTATGGCAAGCTGGGCTACACCGCGCTCGATACGCGTGCCTTCACCTCGAGCGGTTCGCTCGGCGAACTCGAAGAGAACACCGACGGCATCCGCTATGGCGGCGGGCTGCAGGTCCAGCTGCCGGGACCGCTCGAAGCGCGCCTCGAATATCGCCGCTCCAAATACGACGACCTGGCCGATACCGACCAGGGCGATGCGACGACCGACCAGCTCGTGGCAGGGGTGGGGATCCGCTTCTAGGAACCGCCCTGTTCAGAACGGCAGGGTCTTGCCGGTGTAGTCGATGAAGGCGTAGCTCCCGCTCGCATTCTCGACGACATCGGCGAGGCCCTTCGCGCTTTCCTCGACCGAAATCTTCGCATTGGGCCCGCCCATATCGGTGCGGACCCAGCCGGGGTGGAGCGAAAGCACGGTCACGCCGCGCTCCTTCGCCTCCTGCTCGGCGATGCCCTTGGCGAGCATGTTCTGCGCGGCCTTGCTGGTGCGATAGAGCTCGTAGCCGCCCGAACTGTCATCGATCGAGCCCATCAGCGAGCTCATGAAGGACAGCGATCCGCCGCGCCTGATTTGCGGTAGCAGCGTCTTGCCGAGATGCGCCGGGCCGAAGGCGTTGGTCATCATCACCTCGGCGACTTCGTCCGCGTTGGCCTGTTCGCTCGACTGGTGCTTCGCACCGGTGATCCCCGCATTGACGATCACCGCGTCGAATTCTCCATCGACTGCAAATGTGGAAGGGTCGGTCACATCGAGCGTTGTGACGGTCACGCCTTCGAGCGCCTGCAGTTCGTCGCTCGTCTTGCGTTCGGTGCCGGTCACATCCCACCCGCGGGATTTGAATTCCTCGGCAAGGCCGAGACCGATGCCGCGCGATGCGCCGACGATGAGGACGTGTTTGCTCATAATGTGATGCTCCTAGGCCGGATGGACCAGCGTTTTCAGGTTCATGAATTCGTGGAGGCCGAATTCGGCCAGCTCGCGGCCGTGGCCCGAGCGCTTGATGCCGCCGAAGGGTGCTTCGATCTTCGATCCGTTGACGGCGTTGAACGTCGTCATTCCGGCCTCGATTGCATGGGCGAAATGCTCCTTCTCGCCTTCGTCCCTGGTCCATACGGCGGAACCGAGGCCATAGGGTATGGCATTGGCGATGGTGGTCGCCTCTTCGATGTCCGCGGCCCTGTAGAGCTGGCCGACCGGGCCGAAAATCTCGTCGGTCCCCGTCTCGCTCGCGAGCGGCACGTCGGTGAGCAGGCCGGCGGTCATCCAGGCTCCCGGTCGGTCGAGCTTCTCGCCCCCGAACAGCAGGGTGCAGCCTTCGTCCTTCGCCTTGGCGACCTGGTCCAGCACGGTATCGCGCTGGCCCTCGCTCGAGAGCGGGCCGAGTTCGGTATCGTCGTCCATCGGATCGCCGAGCTTCACCGCCTTCAGCGCATCGGCGAACTTGTCGGAGAAGTCGTCGTAGATATCGGCATGGACGATGGTGCGCTTGCCGCAGATGCAGGACTGGCCGTTGTTCTGGATCCGCGCGGTGACCGCGTCCTTCACCGCCCGATCGATGTCGGCAGAGGGCATCACGATGAACGGGTCGGTCCCGCCCAGTTCGAGCACGACCTTCTTCAAATTCCTGCCGGCACGTGCAGCAACCGCGCTGCCCGCACCCTCGCTCCCGGTCAGTGTGGCGGCGACGATACGCGGATCGTCGATCACCTTGCCGATAGGATCGGAAGACACGCACAGATTCTGGAACAGCCCTTCCGGGCCGCCTGCCTCGAGCACCAGCTCCTCCATCCGCGCGGCCACGCCCTGCACGATGCTGGCATGTTTGAGGACGCCGACATTGCCGGCGAGGATGGTCGGCGCGAGGAAGCGGATCACCTGCCAATAGGGGAAGTTCCAGGGCATGACCGCCAGCACCGGCCCCAGCGAAAGCCAGCGTCCTTCGGCCCGGCCCCCATCGGACAGGTCCCAGAACTTCGACTCCAGCATCGGCGGGCCGTGCTCGGCGTAATAATGCAACAGGCTTGCGCATTTCCCGACCTCGGCGCGCGCCTGCGCGATCGGCTTGCCCATCTCCGTCACGGCAAGGCGGGCAAGGTCTTCCTTGTTGCTTTCGTATAGATCGCCCAAGGCCGCGAGCACGCGCGTCCTTCCTTCCACGTCCGACCCGCGCCATTCGCGATAGGCGCGCGTTGCGGTTTCCAGCTTGCGATCGATGCCGTTCTCATCGAGCGTTTCGTAAGTGGCGATGGTTTCGCCGGTGGCGGGATTGGTAGTGGTTATCAAGAGGGTCGGCTCCGGTCGGCTGTCACCTCCATTAATGGCCGCGCAGGGCGGGCGTTCCTGCCGGAGGGACTGCCCGGCGCGGGCGCACGGCGACGAAGACGCCCCAGGGACCGCTCGCCTACTTCTTCCGGAAGCGGAAGTACCAGACCTCGTGGCCATAGGTGGTGCGCGCCTTGTGCTCGTAGCGCGTCTCGCACCAGCCCGA
>CAYOWF010000123.1:0-6842 GCA_964407585.1 uncultured Qipengyuania sp. | reverse complement strand
ATCAAATGGTTGCAACCATGACTGCGCGCTTCGAGCGGGCTGCCGGGAATGGCCATGACTTCGCGCCCCGCCTCGCCCGCCAGGCGCGCGGTGATGAGGCTGCCCGATTTGACCGCCGCCTCGACCACCAGAGTACCGCTCGCGAGGCCCGCGATGATGCGGTTGCGGCTGGGGAAGTGGCTTCCGCGCGGTTCGGTGCCGGGCGGCTGTTCGGCAAGCAGCAGGCCTTCGGTGGCGATCCGTTCCTGCAGGTCGGCATGGTGCGGCGGATAGGCGATATCGATCCCGCTGGCGATTACCCCGATGGTACGAGGAAAGGCCCCCTCATGCGCCGCACCGTCGATTCCACGCGCCAGGCCTGACACAACGGTGAAACCCGCTTCGGCCAGCCCGCCGGCAAAATCGCGCGCCAGCTTGACCGCCGCCGCACTGGCATTGCGCGCCCCGACCATTGCCACGCAAGGGCGCCCGGCGAGCGACATATCGCCGCGCCAGATCAGGATCGGCGGGGCACCGGCAGTCTCGCCGAGCAGGCAGGGATAGTCCGGCTGGTCGTGGAACAGGTATTTCGCACCCGCTGCGCGGACTGCATCGACTTCGCGTTCGATCGCGTCCTTCGGCGCAGCGCGATAGGTTCGCCCTCCCCGTTTGCCGAGGTCGGGCAGCGCATCGAGAGCCGCTGCGGCGTTACCGAAGCGCGCAAGCAGCATGGCATAGTTCACCGGACCGATATTGGGCGAGCGGAGCAGGCGAATCCGGGCAAAAGCTTCGTCCTGGCCAAGCCGGGCAGGCACGGAATGGGCCGCTTCGTTCACCCCTTGGAACCGACCTTGGGTTCGGTACCGGCGGCAAGCCGCTTGATGTTTTCTCGATGGAGCCAGAAGACGAGCACGGCAATCAATGCCAGCACAGCCGCGATCGAGGGCAGGTCGAACAGCCAAGCGGCGACCGCCGCGGCTACGACCGCACTCATGCCGGCAAGCGAGCTGATGCGGGTTATCGCGAGCATTCCCAGCCAAACAACGGCATAGACAACGCCCAATTGCCAGGCGAGGCCGAAGCACACGCCGGCATTGGTCGCCACGCCCTTGCCACCCTTGAAACCGAGCCACACCGGGAAACAATGGCCGACGACCGCGAACAGCGCAGTCCATCCGATGTGGTCGGGGAAGAACCGCGCGGCGATCAGCACCGGCACCAGGCCCTTGGCAAGGTCCAGCAAGAGCGTTGCCGCGGCCAATCCCTTGTTGCCCGTCCGCAGCACATTGGTAGCGCCGATGTTGCCGCTACCTTGCTGGCGAATGTCGCCTTTTCCAGCAAGCTTGGCCAGGATCAGGCCGAATGGGATGGACCCGAACGCATAGCCGAGGAGCGCGGCCCACAGTACATCGATTGTGATTTCCGTCGGCAAAGTTACATCCCCGTACGCAGCAAGCTTGTCCAAGCACCGCATTTTCTTCTAGCGATGGCCGTAGATTGAAACACGACCGTTGAGCAATATGCCCAGCCGACGGATCCGACAAGCGCAGGGCGAACGGAAGGTCCAGATTGAACCCATCTTCGCCCATCCTGCTGTTCGATTCGGGAGTCGGTGGGCTGACCGTGCTGGCCGAATTGCGCAAGCTCATGCCCAAGGCCCCGGTGATCTACGCTGCGGACATGGCCGGACTGCCCTACGGCGCGAAGAGCGAAGCCGAAGTCGCCGCGCGTGTAGCCGGCCTGCTCGGTCGGATGGCCGAACGCTACGACCCGTGCCTCATCTGCATCGCCTGCAACACGGCGAGCACGATTGCGCTCGGCATGGTGCGCGAGGTCCTTGAAACTCCGATCGTCGGCACTGTTCCCGCGATCAAGCCCGCAGCGCTTCTCACCAAGACGGGCACGATCGGGCTGCTGGGCACGCAGGCGACTGTGCGTCAAGGATATGTCGACCAGCTCGAACGCGAATTCGCCGCAGGCAAGACCCTGCTCCGCTATGGGGCCAATGGGCTCGTCGCCTTGGGTGAGGCGAAGCTTCGGGGCGAGAAGGTCGATGTCGACGACGTAGCCAAGGCGGCATCGGGCCTCGTACTCCAGGTTGGCGGGGAAAGTCTCGACACGGTGGTGCTGGCCTGCACGCATTTCCCCCTGCTGGAGCCGGAACTGCGCGAAGCGTTCGGCGAAGATGTGACATTCGTCCACGGAGCCGAGGGAATTGCGCGACGGATCGCGCACTTGCTGGAAGGCCGCAAATTCCCGTTCTGGTCGCGCAGCTTTGCCGTCACCACGGGTGACCTCGAGGATTTCAAACGTCTCTCGGGAGCGTTCGAAAGGCACGGCATCAAGACGCTCAAGCGCTTCTGAACAACTGAGAATCGTTCGCAAAGATCGTGGTGGCGAAATGCCCCGCGTTTGCTTATGTGCTGCACCACATTCGGCCGCGGACGGGCGGCGCAGGTAACGGGCAAGTCCCTCTTGAATTACGACCAGATCTTCGACGAAGCGATCGACCGGCTGCATGCCGAAGGCCGCTATCGCGTGTTCATCGACATCATGCGCAACAAGGGGACTTTCCCCAATGCGCGCTGTTTTCACGGGCACAACGGTCCGAAGCCGATCACCGTCTGGTGTTCGAACGATTACCTGGCCATGGGCCAGCATCCCAAAGTCATCGAAGCGATGGAAGAAGCGCTGCACGATGTCGGAGCCGGGTCGGGCGGAACGCGCAATATCGGCGGAAACACGCACCTCCATGTCGAACTCGAACACGAACTGGCCGACCTTCATGGCAAGGATGGCGCACTGCTGTTCACCAGCGGCTACGTCTCGAACGACGCCACGCTTTCGACGCTGGCCAAGCTGCTGCCCGGCTGCGTCATCTTTTCCGACGAGCTGAACCACGCCAGCATGATTGCCGGAATCCGCAATTCGGGCTGCGAGAAGCGCGTCTTCCGTCACAACGATCTCGAACATCTCGAACAGTTGCTGGAAGCCGAAGACCCGGAGACGCCCAAGCTCATCGCCTTCGAGAGCGTCTATTCGATGGATGGCGATGTCGCCCCGATCCACGCGATTTGCGACCTTGCCGAGAAATACAACGCTCTGACCTATATCGATGAAGTTCATGCGGTCGGCATGTATGGCGAACATGGCGGCGGCATTTCGGAGCGTGACGATGCTGCGCACCGCATCGACATCATTGAAGGCACGCTGGGCAAGGCTTTCGGTGTGATGGGCGGCTATATTGCGGCCGACAAGCGCGTGATCGACTGTATCCGGAGCTATGCGCCCGGCTTCATCTTCACCACCTCGCTCAGCCCCGTGCTCGTCGCCGGCGTGCTCGCGGCCGTAAAGCATCTCAAGGGATCGAGCGAAGAACGCGACGCACAGCAGGCCGCTGCCGCCTCGCTCAAGGCCAAGATGCACGCAGCCAGGCTCCCGGTCATGGACAGCACCACGCATATCGTCCCGCTGATGGTGGGCGATCCGGTACGCGCCAAGAAGATCAGCGACATCCTGCTTGCCGAATACGGCGTCTACGTGCAGCCGATCAACTTCCCGACCGTCCCCCGCGGAACCGAGCGCCTGCGCTTCACCCCCGGCCCCGCACATACGGCGGATATGATGGACGAACTGGTCGCCGCTCTGGTGGAAATCTGGGACCGGATGGACCTGGATTTGCGGGAAGCCGCCTGATCCGTAGCGGACTTGGCGCAATTCGTGCCTTCGGCTAGCACTCACGCCTCGAAGATCAGGAGGCGAAATGAGCGGTAATCGCGACCAAACCTATTCCGAAATCGTTCTCGGGCGTCGATCTATCCGCGGCTACCTCGACAAGCCTGTGCCGCGCGAGCTCATCGAGGAAATTCTCGAACTGGCCATGCGTTCTCCGTCCTCGATGAACACGCAGCCATACAACTTCCACGTCATCACCGGCGAGCCGCTCGACCGCATCCGCAAGGGCAATACCGAACGCATCCTTGCAGGCGAACCCGACAGCCGGGAGTTCCGCCGCGGTGAACCCTTTGCCGGTGTGCACCGCGAACGCCAGATCGGCTGCGCGGTCCAGCTGTTCGAAGCCATGGGTATCGAGCGCGACGACAAGGAAAAGCGACAGGACTGGGTCCTGCGCGGCTTCCGCCAGTTCGACGCTCCGGTCTGTGTGATCATCACCTACGACAAGGAACTGTCGGGCAGCGACGATACGCCATTCGATTGCGGCGCGGTCGCCACCGCGCTTGTCAACGCCGCGTGGAGCCGGGGCCTCGGCTGCGTGATCAACTCCCAGGGGATCATGCAGTCGCCCGTCGTGCGCGAACATGCCAGCATTCCCGAAGACCAGGTCATCATGAAGGCCGTCGCCATGGGCTGGCCCGATCCGGACTTTCCCGCCAATCCGGTCAAGATCACGCGGCGTGAAGTGAGCGAGGCCGCCCGCTTCGTCGGCTTCGAGTAATTGTGCGGAAACTCCAAATTAACCTTCGTTTCACGCAGGAAAACCCGCACCTCGCTTTGCCGCAGGCTCCGTTCGCCCTGTCGAACTAACCTTGCCTCTTGTCCCGAAATTAAGGCGGATAGCCCAACCAGCGAAGGGGCGCGCAGCTAGGGCGCGTCAAGGCTCCAAGGAAGGGTAGCAGATGAAGAAATTGAATATGGTCGCAATTCCGGCCGCATTCGGCCTCGCAGCGGTCGCTCCGGCTTTCGCGCAGGATGATGGCGGAACCGATACCGATGCAGGTGCGGAAACCGAGGTCGTCGAATCGAATGGCGCGATCGTCACGCGCGGCCCGCGCACGGAAGAAGTGGCTGTCGTCGATGCCGACGGCGAGCCCGTTCTCGATGCCGATGGCAATCCGACCTACGAAACCGTCGAAATCGGTGGCTGGGTCCAGACCGTGGAAACGCCCTCGGGCAACCGCCACACCATCACCAAGGCCGAAGGCGAGCGCGCGATCGTGACGCATGAAAAGGCCGAACGTGTTGCCCGCGCGGAGCGTCCGGAAAAGCCCGAGCGCCCCGAAAAGCCGGAAAAGCCCGAGAAACCCGAGAAGCCGGAACGCCCCGGTCGCGGCGGCTGATCCAGTCTTGACATAATTCGGTGCGCCCCGCGCCGGTCGTTCAGGAGACCGGCGCGGGGCGCGCTTTCCATTCGGGAATGACCAAAATGAACCGTATTTTCGCTGGCTGTGCAGCCGCATGTGCCCTCGCCCTCCCGCAGACCGCCATGGCCGACGACTATTTCCAACTCGGTGTCGGCGCGGATTACTCCAGCGGCGATTATGGCGAAGACATCGACACGACCATGCTGGCCGTGCCCGTCTCCGCCAAACTGCAAACCGGCGATCTCAGCGTGCGAGTCTCGGTGCCTTGGGTTACGGTCGACGGCCCGAGCGGGGTCATCCCCGGTGACGGCGGTGTGCGCGGTCCTGGCCGCGGCGGTGGCGGGTCGCCCGATCCGGTCGAAGCAGTATCGCGTTCGGGACTTGGTGACATCGTGGCTGCGGCCACCTATTCCTTCGGACTGTCGGACGCGACCTATTTCGACGTTACGGGCAAGGTGAAACTGCCCACTGCTTCGACCGAAAAGTCGCTGGGCACGGGTACGACCGACTTCACGCTGCAAGGCGAAGTCCTGCATGTCTTCGGCAATGTCAGCGCTGCCCTCCGCGCGGGTCGCCGCTTCAATGGCGAAAGCGACGATTTCCCCCTCGAAGACGTCTGGCTGGGTGGAGCGAGCCTCTATCTCGTCAGCGGTGCGACGACTTTCGGTCTCGATTACGACTGGCGCGACGGGTCGCTGCCGACGGCGCCAAACCGCAGCGAACTGACCGGCTCGGCTACACACAAGCTCAGCGAGACCCTGAGACTGCAGGGCTATGCCTATACCGGCCTTGCCGATGGCAGCCCGGACATCGGCGCCGGCGCGCAGGTTCTCTTTCGATTCGGTAGCGACTGAGACAGAACGAGAGACCACCTGAAAGTATCGAAAGGCCGGGAGATTCCCGGCCTTTTTCTTTCCGGTCATGGCTTTCGGCAAACGGCTGAACATCGAGCGGTTTCGCCCGTGAGACGAACGCATTTTGCATTAATCCGGAATTCACTCGAGGAGGTCGAACCGCCCTTCTACCGAAGCCGGAAAGCCCCCCTTCCGGTGCAAAACGGAGACCGAAATGAAAAAGAATATCCTCCTCGTAGCGAGCGGCTCCTTCCTCGCGTTGCACGGTGTTTCCGCCGCTGCCCAGGAAGCCCCCGCAGATAGCGCAACCATAGAAACCGAAACCACGACCGCGACGCCGACCACCGAAGGTCAAGGCGCTGTGGTGACCCGCGAGAGCACCACCACTACGACCACCGACATGGGCGAAGTGACGAGCGAGATCGATGCGATGCAGACGGTGGAAACACCCGCTGGCAACGCCACCGTCGTCGCCCGCACCAAGGATGAAGACGGCAAGACCACCGTCACGGTCGATCATTCGAAGATGGACCATTCGGCGAACGATGCAACGGATAGCGAAAACAACGACGCGGACGAGGACGACAACTAAGTCCGCGTTACTTCAGGGACGCATGCCTCCCCCTCCCCAGCCATGCGTCCCGGCCGGGTTCCATACCGGCTTACGGCCCGCGCAACGATGCGCGGGCCGTATAATTTGGACTGCCGAGTTTCAGGGGATTTGGGAGTGCGCCGATCAGCGCAAGTTCACGACATTGTCCGCTTCCGGGCGCACCCGGCTGCCATCGTAGAGGCTTGCCATAGGTTCATCGGTGACGACGATCCGTTCGGCCGCGCCGAAGCCGTTGAAATCGGTCTTCATCGCCGCACCATAGGCCCCGAGCATGCCGATCTCGACATAATCGCC
>CAYOWF010000122.1:0-6866 GCA_964407585.1 uncultured Qipengyuania sp. | reverse complement strand
TGGCCATTCCCGGCAGCCCGCTCGAAGCGCGCAGTCATGGTTGCAACCATTTGATTCGCGAAGGGGCGGTGCTGGTGCAGACGCCGGACGATGTGGCGGAACTGCTGAGCTCTTTCGACGGACAGCCCCGCTCGACATTCCGCGAACCAGCCGGCCAGTTCGATTTCGAGCTGACCGAAATGGTCGAAGCCGAACCTGCGGATGTCGCCGCCTTGCTCACAACCGCTCCCATCGGGATCGACGAATTGATCCGCCAATCGGGCGAGAGCACCGCCGCCGTCCAGCTGGCGCTTCTGGAACTCGAGATTGCGGGCCGGATAGAGCGTCACGCTGCCGGGAGGGTCAGCCTGTCGTCCTGACTGTCGGCGATCGTCAGCATCCGTTCATCTTGGCTCCCCGATGTAATGTAACACAGTATCATTTCGGGGAGAGTCATGATGAAGAAGTTCGTAGCCGGAGCCTGCATGATGTCCTTGCTGGTTCCCGGACCCGCAAGCCTGCAGGCGCAGGCCGATCCAGCGCTCGGTACCATGCCTCCAGCCCGCAGCGGCGGGACCTATTGCCGTACACCTGCCCCCTTGCCCGAACTCGGCCGGGAAGCCGCGGTGAACCAGCAACAGGGCCATCGGCCTTCGCCCCCTGCGATGGCAGTGCGCAGTGCGCCGCCGCCTCCACCTCCACCTCCTTCGTCTCCCTCTTCGGCTGGGGATGAAGGCGAATCGATCGTCGTCACCGGATCGCGTCGAGTCGCCCGGACCATGGATGTTCCGGCACCGGTAACCGCCGTGGGTCCGGAAGCCATGGCTGAAAGTGCCGAGCCCGATCGGTCGATGCCCGGCTATCCCCCACCGCCCTATCCGCCGCGCCCCCCGCAACCCCATCCGCAAAGTGGGCTGCTGACCGCCGGCGAGCACGACGATCTGCTCAATCCCGAGCTCTATGCCGACTATGTCAGCAAGTCCGACCTCGGCCAGCGCGTCGCCGCACTCCCGCGCCTCGATACCTCGCGGATCCTGCGGGTCGAAGCGAAGGACAGCCGCGGGCGCGCCGTGCCGTTCATGCCGATCGAACTGCGCTGCGAAGACGGGAATTCCATCACATTGAATTCGGTAGCGGACGGAAGCGCGGTATTCTTCCCCGCGCTCGACCGGCTGAGCGACACCGTCTGGGTGCGCGCCGGCGGCAGCGATTGGCGCGTCGTGCGCATCGCCGAGGAAGCGGGCGCGCAAAGCGTGACCATCCGCACGCCGGGCGCAGCCGATGCGGTGCGCAAGCTCGATCTTGCCCTGGTGGTCGACGTAACCGGTTCGATGAGTGACGAACTCCGCTTCCTGCAGGCGGAACTGCGAACCATCATCGACCAGCTGGAACAGCGTCACAAGGACATCGACATCCGCGTCGCCTTCAGCTTCTATCGCGACCAGGGCGACGATTTCGTCACGCAGACTTTCGATTTCGACAGCGATGTCGCCCGCGCCCAGACCCGCCTTGCCGCGCAGCATGCCTCAGGCGGGGGCGATTACGAGGAGGCGATGCAGGACGCGCTGGTCCGTGCTGCCCAGCTAGAGTGGCGCAAGGATGCGGTGAAGTCGCTGCTGCTGGTGGGGGATGCTCCCCCGCACGATCAGGACATCCCGCAAACCTGGCTGGCGGCCGAGCATCTGCGTGCCGAGCGGGTGCATGTCGTGCCCGTGGGCGCCTCTGGTGTTGCCGATGTCGCGGAATACGTCATGCGAGCCATGGCTGCCGCGACCCAGTCGCGCTACACCTTCCTCACCGACGATAGCGGAATCGGCAATCCGCATGCCAAGCCCGCTATCGATTGCTACCTGGTCACGCGGCTCGACCAGTTGCTCCGGCGCGTGATCGACAGCCAGATTTCGGGCCGCCGTATCGAACCGGAGAAGAACGAGATCATTCGCGCGGTCGGCCAGTACGATGCGGGCAAATGCATCCTGCCGCCCGATTTCGCCGAACAATCGCGGGAGAAGAAAGACGCTTGACGCTGTGTGAAACCGGTCCCCATTTTCGCGCGTATACGCACACACGTACGTACAGGCACACCTGAAGGGCTCACTGGACACACATGCAACTGGTCATCGTCGAATCGCCGGCCAAGGCGAAAACCATCGAGAAATACCTCGGCAAGGACTTCAAGGTTCTCGCCAGCTACGGCCATGTCCGCGACCTGCCGCCCAAGGATGGCAGCGTGCGCCCGGACGAGGATTTCGCGATGGACTGGGAGCTCTATCGGGACAAGCAGAGCCGCTTCAAGGAAATCAGCGACAACGCCAAGAAGGCCGACCGGCTTGTCCTCGCAACCGACCCCGACCGCGAAGGCGAGGCGATCAGCTGGCATGTCCGCGAGCTTCTGCAGAAGCGCAAGGCTCTGCCCGAGAAGGTCGATCGCGTCACTTTCAATGCGATCACCAAGCAGGCCGTCACCGATGCGATGAAAGCTCCGCGCGAGCTCGACCAGGATCTGATCGATGCCTATCTCGCGCGCCGCGCACTCGACTATCTCTACGGCTTCACGCTTTCGCCGGTTCTCTGGCGCCGCCTGCCCGGTGCGAAGAGTGCCGGACGCGTCCAGTCGGTCGCGTTGCGTCTGATCGTCGATCGCGAGATCGAGATCGAACATTTCAAGGCGGACGAATATTGGTCGGTCCTCGCCAAGCTGGAGCAGGACGGAACGCAGTTCGATGCGCGGCTGGTCAAGTTCGACGGGCAAAAGCTGCAGAAGCTGACGCTGGGCGATGAAGCCAGCGCCAAGGCCGCGAAGAAGGCGGTCGAGGACGCGCGCTTCACGGTCGAGGACATCGAGACCAAGCCCCTCAAACGCAGCCCGGCGCCGCCTTTCACCACTTCGACGCTGCAGCAGGAAGCCGCGCGCAAGCTGGGCTTTTCGGCGAGCCACACGATGCGGCTTGCGCAGTCGCTCTACGAGGCCGGCCACATCACCTATATGCGAACCGACGGCGTGCAGATGGACGGCAGTGCGATCGACGCCTGCCGCAAGGCCATCGCCAACCGCTACGATGCCTATTACCTGCCCGACAAGCCGCGGTTCTATTCGACCAAGGCCAAGAACGCGCAGGAGGCCCACGAGGCGATCCGCCCGACCGATTTCACCCGCGACCGCGTGAGTTCGGGCGACGAGGGCAAGCTCTACGACCTCATTTTCAAGCGCGCGATGGCGAGCCAGATGGCCTCCGCCAATCTCGAACGCACCACCATCACGCTGCGCGATGGTACCGGAAAGCACGAGCTTCGTGCGACTGGCCAGGTGGTGAAGTTCCCCGGCTATTTCGCCGTCTACCAGGAAGGCCGCGACGAGCCTTCCGAGGACGACGAGGACGGCCTGCTGCCGATCGTCAACAAGGGTGACAGCCCGCTCAAGAAGGCGGTCGAGGCGAACCAGCACTTCACCCAGCCGCCGCCGCGTTTCAGCGAAGCGAGCCTCGTGAAGAAGCTCGAAGAGCTCGGCATTGGCCGCCCGTCGACCTATGCCTCCACGCTCCAGACGCTGCGCGATCGCAACTACGTCCGGATGGAGAAAAACCGTTTCTTTGCAGAGGAATCGGGGCGTCTCCTCACGGCATTTCTCGAACGCTTTTTCGAGCGCTACGTATCCTTCGATTTCACCGCCGGGATGGAGGACGAACTCGATACCGTCTCCGACGGGCGCGAGGAATGGAAGAAGCTGCTTGCCGAGTTCTGGCGCGACTTCAAACCGAAGACCGAAGAGATCATGGAGAAAAAGCCCTCGGAAGTGACCGAGGTGCTCGACGACTTCCTGTCCGATTATCTTTTCCCCGAACGTGCCGACGGCAAGGACCCGCGTCATTGCCCGCTGTGCGAGACCGAGGGACGCGAAGGCGGTCGCCTTGCGCTGCGTGGTGGCCGTTTCGGTGCTTTTGTGGCTTGCGCCAATTATCCCGAATGCAAATTCACCCGGCAGTTCGCCAAGCCCGGCAGCGATGGCGACGACGGCGCGAATGACGGCGTAATGGGCGAGGATCCGGAAACCGGCCTGCCGGTCGAGCGCAAGAGCGGCCGCTTCGGCCCCTACGTCCAGCTGGGCGAGGGCAAGGAGGCCAAGCGCGCGAGCATCCCCAAGGACCTCGACGATTTCGACCTCGAATGGGCACTCAAGCTTCTGGACCTGCCGCGCATCGTCGGCGCGCATCCGGAAACGGGCAAGGAAATCGAGGCCAATATCGGCCGCTACGGTCCCTACCTGCGCCATGACGGCAAGTACGCCAAGCTGACCAGCACGCGCGATGTCTTCGAAACCGGCATGAATGCTGCCGTCTCGCTGCTGGCCGAGGCGGCCAACCGTAAGGGCGGCGGGCGCGGCAAGGCAGAGCCAATCAAGACGCTGGGCGAACACCCGACCAGCGGCGGAGAGATCAAGGTCATGCCGGGTCGCTACGGCCCCTATGTTACCGACGGCACCACCAACGCCACCATTCCGAAGGACGTAAAGCCCGAGGACGTCACCGAAGCTCAGGCCATCGAACTCATCGATGCCCGCGCAGCAAAGGGACCGGCGAAGAAGAAGACTAAGAAAAAGGCTCCCGCCAAGAAAAAGGCGGCACCCAAGAAGAAGGCAGCTGCGAAGAAGCCAGCGGCAAAGAAGAAGGCCGACTGATGGCGAAAGAACGGTTCGAACGGCACAAGCAGCCGTGGAAGGCTGACGAGGTGGGCCAGCTGCGAACGCTGGCCGCCAAGGGCAAGGGGCTGAAAGAAATCGCCAAGTCTATCGGGCGTAGCGAGGAATCGACCAAGGATTTCGCCAAGAAGAACAAGATCGAAATCGCCAAGAAGCGCTAGGCGGCGGGTGGTTCGCCAGGCTTTTCCACGCCGGCAAACGCCCGTGCGTCCTCGCTTCTTGCGACGGCCTTCGCAACAAGCCGCGCGAGCACTGTCGCAACGAAGTCTTTCTGTGTCTTTTCGTCGGGAAAGGCGGTCGAAGGCACCAGATAGGTGCTGAGGTCGCTGACCACGAGCCATCCCTCGGAAACCCTCGCCAGCGTGCTGATGCTGGGCCAATATGCGGTGAACCGGCCACGCTCGGTTGCCATCGTAAAGCCTTCCTCCTCGATGGTGTATCGCGCCTCCACCGCTTCGGGGATATCGACCTCGGACCAAGCTCTGGCGTAATTGTCATCGCCGCGACGGACATACCAATTGTTGATCGGAACAAGGCCTACCAAGAAGGCAATGGCAGGAAAGAATACCGAGAGCATCGGCGCAAGCCAGATCCAGCTTTCCATCGGCATGCGCTGCACGATTGGGAACGTCACGAAGGGCGCGAAGTACAGGCAAAAGAGTAGCCAGAGCCCGACGACCGCCAGATAGCTTCGCGGCGCCCGCCTCTGGTGGCCCATGAATTCTTCCACGGCCTTCCGTGCCGCGTCGAGTGTCAACCGTCCCGATGCTTCTTTCGCCGTTGCCATGCGACGTTCGCTCCCCATCGATTCTTGTCCCGTCTGGCTAACCTGCCATCAGGTGGCCCCTTGTCAGGCCGAAAGATTAAAATATCCGACCGCGAGACTTATCGCGAGTGCCACCATGCTTGCAGCCAGCGCCAGCGCTGCGGGACGCGCCTCTCGCTTTCCATAGGCCAGCGTCACGCCCAGTTTGACCGACATATTGGCAAGGATCGTCCCTGCGATTGCAAGTGCGGCCAGCTGCGGGGCGATTGTGCCCGGTTCCAGTCCACCTGCCGTCACAATCGCCGCGTCCACGTCCATGCTTCCCATCAGCAGGAGCAGGATCGCGATACCCTGTTCGCCAAATTCGCCCTGCGCCCAGCGCGCCGCCACTGCGGCGCCTGCCACAAAGGCCACGAAAGTAAGGGCTGGGAGCAGCGCGATGGGGTTGCCCGGCGGGGCAGGGCCGACTGTCGAAGGAGCGCGCGAATAGAGTCGCCAGGCGACGACGAAGCCGACCACCATTGCCGGCGCAACGACGATCACGAAATGCGGCAGCAGGCTCGTCGCCAGGACGCCTACCAGCACGATGACGCGCAGGTACATCACCGCGCTCGCCAGTGCGATGCCAGCATTTTCCGCTCCGGCGCCAGCGCCCGAGCCGATTTTCTGGGCAAAGGAGTGCGTCACGGCGGTGGAACTGTAGAGACCGCCGATCACTGCCGTGGCAATGGTCCCACGCCGCGCGCCGAACAGGCGGTTGGCGACATAGCCGACAAAGGAAAAGCCGGTGACAATGATGACCACCAGCCACAGATTGCGCGGCTCCCACGCATCGTAGGGGCCGAAGCGGCCCTCGGGCAGGAAGGGGAAGACCGCCAGCGCAATGACCGCATAACGCGCAAATGCCTTGATATCGGCTTCGTCGAGGGCACCCACCCAGCGGTGCATGTCGTTGCGCAGCGCGAGGGCCAGAGTCACCACCGCGCCTCCGGCAACAGCCGGTGCAGCCTGTCCGATCCCGGCAAGGAAGCCGAGGCCGAGCGTGACCATGGCGGCAATCGCCGATGTCGCATCGGGCCTGCCATCGGCCAGCACCGCGCGGGAATATCCTATCGCCACTATCGCGGTGGCGCCTGCCACCATGATGCCCCCAACGATTTCTTGACCCGTCCCCGAAAGCAGGCCCGATATGCCGGCAGTAAGGGCGAGGAGAGTGAATGTCCGGATCCCGGCGACCCGTTGGCCATCCTCGGCATCGCGAAGTTTCCAGCCGCGCTCCAGCCCGACCATGAGGCCGATCGCCAGCGCCGCACCGAGGTGGGAGAGGACTTCGCTCCAGTCCATCAGATCCGAGTAATTACCCCTTCCACTCGAGCCCCATTTCCTCGAACATTTCCTTGTCTTCGCTCCAGCGCTCGTCGGTCT
>CAYOWF010000121.1:2383-6869 GCA_964407585.1 uncultured Qipengyuania sp. | reverse complement strand
AAGGCATTTCGGACATCCGCGACGAATCCAGCCGCCAGGGTGTGCGCGTCGTCGTCGATCTCAAGCGCGATGCCTCTCCGGAAGTCGTGCTCAACCAGATCTGGCGCTACACGCCCGCTCAGGCGAGTTTCCCAGCGAACATGCTGGCGATCAGCGGCGGCCGCCCCGAAGTCCTGACGCTGCGCGAATTCATCCAGGCGTTCATCTCCTTCCGCGAGGAAGTGATCACCCGCCGCACCAAGTACGAACTCAACAAGGCGCGAGACCGAGCGCATATCTTGCTCGGCCTTGTGGTAGCCGTTTCGAACCTGGACGAAGTGGTGGCGATGATCCGGGGTGCCCCCACTCCTGCGGAAGCGCGCGCTCGCCTGCTCGCCAAGGAATGGCCGATCGGCGATATCGCGCAATATATCGCGCTGGTGGAAGCCATCGAGCCCAGCGAAGAGCAGGAAGGCGGCTCCTATCGCCTCTCCGAACGCCAGGTGAAGGCGATCCTCGATTTGCGCCTGCACCGCCTGACGGCACTCGGCCGAGACGAAATCGGCGACGAGCTCAAGGAATTGTCGCTCTCGATTGAGGAATACCTCTCGATCCTCGCCGATCGCGTAAAGCTCTACGGCGTGATGCGCGGCGAACTGGAAGAAATCAAAGCGGCCTATGCAACCCCGCGCGTATCCGAAATCGCACCGGCCTGGGATGGTATCGACGACGAAGACCTCATCGAACGTGAGGAGATGGTCGTTACGGTCACCCATGGTGGCTACATCAAGCGCACTCCGCTCGACGCATTCCGGGCACAGGCTCGCGGCGGCAAGGGTCGCAGCGGCATGGCCACGAAGGACGAAGATGCCGTCGTCGAAATGTTCGTAACTTCGACCCATAACCCCGTGTTGTTCTTCACCAATACCGGCCGGGTGTACCGCATGAAGGTGTGGAAGCTGCCGGAGGGCGGACCGCAGACCAAAGGGCGCCCGATGGTCAACCTGCTGCCTCTGGGTGACGACGAGCGTGTGACCAATGTGCTTTCCCTGCCGGAAGACGAAGCCGAATGGTCCGATCTCAACATCGTCTTCGGGACCGAGCAGGGCATGGTACGCCGCAATTCGATGGATGCCTTCACCAACGTGCCCAGCAACGGCAAATACGCCATGGGCTTTGTCGAGGGGAGCGGTGACCGCTTGATCGGTGTGAAGCTGCTGACCGAGGAGCAAGAGATTTTCCTCGCTTCGGATTCAGGCAAGGCAATCCGGTTCTCCGCTACCGATGCCCGCGAAACCAAGAGCCGTACCGGAATCGGTGTACGCGGGATGAAACTGAAGGACGGCCAGAAGGTCGTTTCGATGGCCGTGCTCGATGCGGGCGAGCGGGATACCGAGATCCGCGATGCATATCTGCGCGCGGCAGACTGGAAGAACAACGAGAACGAGCCCACGCTGGAAAGCGAAAAGGTCTCCGAAATGGCCGAGGCTGAGGAATTCATTCTGACCCTTACCGCCAATGGCTATGGCAAAATCTCCTCGGCTTACGAATATCGCACCATCGGGCGCGGCGGCATGGGTCTCACCAATATCGGTGAACCTTCGAGCAACCCCGAAAGGAACGGCCCGGTCGTAGCAAGCTTCCCGGTAAAGCACGGCTCGCAGCTGATGCTGGTAACCGATCAGGCCAAGCTCATCCGGCTTCCGATCCATTTCCGCCATATGATCGAAGGCGGCTTCGAGAACCACGAAGGTTTCTCCATTTCAGGGCGCGGCTCTTCGGGCGTACGCATTTTCAATGTCGCGAAGGGTGAAAACATCGTCGGCGCGGCGCTTATCGACGAAACCGAAGAGCCGGAAAACGAAGCTGAAGAGCGCGTTCAGGACGAAATCGCCGCGCGGGGCGGCTTGGAGAAGACCGAACCGCATACCACGGCCCATTCGGACAAGAATATTGATGGAGAGGCCGGGGGATGAGCCTGATCGTCGAGCCAAGCGGTCGGGCGTGCGGAGCGCGCGTGACCGGGCTCGACTTATCGCAGCCGATTTCGAGCGATCTTTCAGCGGAGATCCGCGCAATCTGGCTTCGGCACAAGGTCGTTGCATTTCCCGACCAGGACATGGACGACGATGCGTTGGAGCGCTTCACCCTCGCCATGGGGGGCTTTGGCGAAGATCCGTATTTCGCGCCGATCGAGGGGCGCAGCAACATCGCTGCGATCTTGCGGGAGGCTGATGAAGCCAGCCCCCTTTTCGCCGAAAACTGGCACAGCGATTGGAGTTTTCTCGAATATCCGCCTGCGGGGACGAGCCTCCTGGCAATAGATATCCCGCCTGAGGGTGGAGATACTCTCTTCGCCGACCAGCAGGCAGCCTTCGCCGCCCTGCCCGAAGCCCGAAAAGATTATTTGCGGGGGCTCACTGCGATCCATAGCGCCAAGCTCGCTTATGCCCCGGACGGAACCTATGGCGAGCGCGACAAGGGGCGTTCGATGGCTATCCGCCCGAGCGAGACGGCCAATGATACGCACCACCACCCCTTGATCCACAAGCATCCCGAAACCGGCACCGAGGGCTTTTTCTCGACCCTTGGATACATCATCGGAATCGAGGGAATGGAGCAGGCGGAGGCGTTCGCGCTGCTATCCGAATTGGCGGTCTGGCAAGTACGTGACGAATTCGTCTATCGTCACCAATGGGAAGAAGGGATGTTGGTGATGTGGGATAACCGGGCGGTATTGCATAAGGCCACAGGTGGCTACGCAGGCCATCGACGAGAGTTGCACCGCACGACGATTGCCGCCTTTCGCACTTAGACCCTTCCCTTGCGGATCGTCTGAACGACCCCCGTGACAATCAGGAATTGGGCCGAATAATACATCGGCCAGATAAGCCATTCGGCCAAATCGCGGGACATATGCCCTGCCTCCCTGGCGAATATGATCAGGTCGCTTACGACGAAGAGCACTGCGCCCAATCCGACCCGATAGCGGGGGAAGCGGCTTGTCCAGGCCGAACCCGCCATCGCCCCTACGACCAGCGCATAAAGCGCAACCAGAGCCCAGTTTTCCAATGGATAGGTCAGTGTCGCCGCCAGAAAAGGTGTCAGAACCAAGAGCGCAAGTCCTGCCGCCTTCTGTGTCGGAGTGGTGCTCTCGCGGCGGTTCGTCATATAGAGCCAGATCGCGATGAGGTGCCCGACTGCGAAGAGTGCGCCGCCGACCAGGAAATCGAACTCGAGCACGACATCGGCCAGCGCGCCGAATGTCATCACCAGCCCTATCAGCGCTCCTTCGCGCCCCCTGCCCCGATGTATTGCATATATCGCGAGGAATCCCACGCCCGCCCCTTTCCAGAGCGCAAGCCAGCTTCCACCCACCTTCCCGTCCATCACGAAGAAATAGGTGATGGCGAACAGCAGGCTGAGAAGAAGGTAGGGCCGGTGCTGGATAAGGGCGCGTCTGGGCATGGGAAGCGTCTATTCCCTTGATAGAGGGTGGGTGCAAGCACTAGGTGCGCCTGCAAAGGTACAATGGTTCAATGACACACGACATTCACATCATCGGTGGCGGGCTTGCTGGGAGCGAGGCGGCATGGCAGCTTGCACGGCGCGGGTTCAAGGTCCGCCTGTCCGAGATGCGTGGCAGCGGCGAGACGACGCCCGCACACCAGACGGACGGCCTCGCCGAACTCGTCTGTTCGAACAGCTTCCGTTCCGACGATAGCGAGAAGAACGCCGTCGGTCTGCTGCATGACGAAATGCGCCGGCTCGACAGCATCGTCATGCGTGCCGGTGAAGTGGCGCGCGTTCCGGCCGGCAGCGCCATGGCCGTGGATCGGGACGTCTTCTCGGCAGAGGTCCAGCGTAGCCTCGAAGAGCACCCCAATGTTACCGTCGTGCGCGAACGCGTGGATGCCCTGCCCGCTTCCGGCCCCACAATCGTCTCGACCGGACCGCTGACCGCACAGTCTTTGGCGGAGAGCATCGTCAGCTCGACCGGGCAGGATCGCCTGGCCTTTTTCGATGCCATTGCGCCGATCGTCCACCGCGACAGTATCGACATGTCCAAGTGTTGGATTCAGAGCCGTTGGAACAAGCGCACGGAAGCTTCGAACGAGGGCGGCGATTACATCAATTGCCCCATGACGAAGGAGCAGTATGTCGCGTTTCACCAAGGCCTGATGGATGGCGAGAAGACCGAGTTCCGTGAATGGGAAGCGGACACGCCCTATTTCGATGGCTGCATGCCGATCGAAGTCATGGCCGCGCGAGGCGTGGAGACGCTTCGTTACGGGCCTATGAAAGGTGTCGGCCTCGACAATCCCTACGATACTTCGGAAGAGCACCCGCAAGGGCGCTGGCCCTATGCCGTCGTACAGCTGCGACAGGACAACAAGCTCGGCACGCTATGGAACATGGTCGGTTTCCAGACCAAGCTGAAATATGGCGCACAGATCGAATTGTTCCGCACGATACCGGGCCTCGAAAACGCGGAGTTCGCCCGGCT
>CAYOWF010000121.1:0-2283 GCA_964407585.1 uncultured Qipengyuania sp. | reverse complement strand
AGATCGAATTGTTCCGCACGATACCGGGCCTCGAAAACGCGGAGTTCGCCCGGCTCGGGGGGCTGCACCGCAACACCTTCATCAATTCGCCTCTGGTTCTCGATCGCCAGCTCCGGCTGCGCGGGGCGGAGCATATCCGTTTCGCCGGACAAATCACCGGCTGTGAAGGCTATGTGGAGAGCTCTGCCGTAGGCTTGATGGCGGGCATGATGGCTGCCAGCGAAATGATCGGAAGTGAATGGACGCCTCCGCCGCGAACTACTGCCTTCGGTGCGCTGCTGTCGCATATTACCGGCGATGCGGAAGCGGATACGTTCCAGCCGATGAACGTCAATTTCGGCCTCTTCCCTCCGCTGCACGACGTAAAGAAGAAACAACGCAAGGAAGCTTACACCTCTCGCGCCAAGAAGGAGTTCGGAGTCTGGCTCGATAGCTTGGAGGCAGTGCCTGCCTGACGATCGGACCTAGCAGGAGCAGCGGCGCGTCTTAGCGAGAGGCGGCTTGGTCGTGGCGAATTCTCCCGGCGACAATTCCCGGTCGCCATTCGCGTCGGCATCTTCGAATTTGTTTACCGTAGTCACCGCCCATTCCTCGAAGGTGAGGAGATTGTTGCCGTCCTTGTCGAGTTTTCGGAATGCATCGGAGCGGGTCGAGAGCATTTCGCTTCGGGTAATACGCCAGTCTCGATTGCGATCATAGCGGAAGAAACGCTGCTGCTCGCGCGTCAATTCGCTGGCTTCAGGCGGTTCCGGACCTTCCAAGTCGCCCGGATCGGTAGTGGGGAGCTTGTCCGGATCGTATGCAGCGGGCGCAAACGCCATCGGATCGGGTGGTGGGGCGGCGTTTTCGACTTCTGCCCTGCCCTGCCACCAGAACAGGCCGACGCCCGACAACATGAGTGTCACGAGCGAGCCGGTGACAAAGGATTTCATCGTGAGTTCCCTTCCCGCCCTGGGGATGAAACTAACCTAAGTCCCGAAAATTCCAAGCCTGATGGCTACCAGCGGGCTCAACCTGTCACCTACAAGCGGCGCGTTGCCCCTGCCTATCGAACGCCTGGAAAGACCGCCGATGATGGCCAGGGGCCGTAAGGCTTTGGGTAGCTTGGGCAGTTCGGGCAGCCCCTTTCCATCGGTTTGGCCCATCGCCCCAAGGTCTGCTCTGGCCCATGCCGTGCCATGCCTCGCTGCGGCTTCGGCTGCTTCCGCATGGCCGACGAGCTCCGCCAGCATGGAAAACCCCGCTGCACGTCCATTCTGGAACGCAGCGGCATCGGCCTCGCTCCAGTCCTTTTCGGACAAGAGATGCTCCCATCCATCGATGAGGTCGACAAGTGCGCGTCTTCCGTCCTCCCACTGCCGTATTATCGATTGTAGGAGCGGGTCCGGCGGAAGCGGGGCGGCGGGTTCGCGAGAGCGCAGTATCTCATCGCGCCACCACGCCATTCTCAATTGACCAAGGGCGGGCTCGGACACCGAACCGACGATCCTGGCCATGGTCGTATCGAGCCGCAGCAAGGGTTCGAGAACCGAACGCACCGATGGGCGAGCATAAGTCAGGACGAGCGGCGCCCAGTCGGGCATCTGGTTGCTTTTCCCGGTTTCCATACCCCCGGCTAGGCCTGCCTTCCCCCTGCCTGTCAAGGAATTGGGAGGCAAATGCGCAATGGGAAACGAGAAATTAACCAGTTCCGATACATGAATAATAAGGAAGTGGCCTTGTATCAGGCATGTTCGAAGAGACACCTTTTACGGGGTTTAACGGGGTATATGGGCATCAAGAAATTTCTCAGTCGCCTGCGTGAAGATACCAGCGGCAACGCCATGCTTCTCGTCGCCATGGGCGCGCCCGTCCTTTTCGGGTCGGCCGGGCTGGGTGTCGACATGGCACAGTACTACCTTTGGAAGCGCGAGATTCAGTACGCAGTAGACCAGGGTGCTTTGGCTGGTGCATGGTCCCGCGGCAATGGCGACGTGACCGAGGAGTATAAGCAGAGGGCTCACCAAGAATTCTATTCGAACCTGTCGCGTACGAAGAATTATCTACTAACCCATCGCGTAAGCCTCGATACCTGGGACGGCGTTGCCGATAGCAGCGTGAAGACCGTTGCCACCGCAACCGCGGTCCTGCCATTCACCAAGATCGTACTGGGCGAAGGCATGACGATCGCCGCGCAGGCCAAGGCTATCTGGGAAACCAAGAAGCAATACACCGCCTGCCTCTATTCCCTCGACCCGACGTCGCCCAAGACCATGTGGTTCAACGGGGGGCCCACTGTCGATG